>JAISJU010000131.1 GCA_031261165.1 Prevotellaceae bacterium | reverse complement strand
TTTGCCATCGTGAAAAACAAACAGCCTTATTTTGTGGATTATTTGAATATAAATAACGCAGCATAATTTTTAACTTATTATTAATATATTTTCTTTGGATTGAAACATAGAATTCCGTAGGGGCGTATTGCATACGCCCTCTTCCCCCCCCCTCCAACAAAAAAAACATTGTGAAGGGCGTATGCAATACGCCCCTACGGTCAATCACTTCCGCCGGCGCGGATAGAGAAAAAAAATTATATCCCAAACTTCTTTTTCGCTACATTAATAATATATTCCACCGTTTCGTCAATCCCCAAAAACGAGGTATTAACACAAAGGTGGTAGGACTCTGCCGCGCCCCAAGTCTTATTGGTGTAAAAATTGTAGTAATCGGCGCGGCTGCGGTCGGATTTTTCGAGTAATTTTTCAATATCCGCCGTAGGGGCGAAAGATTTTTCACCCTTACACCGTTCCGACACACGTTTTATTTTATCGGGCAAGTCGGCGGTAATGAAAACGTTGAGGCAACGCGGGTGTTCGCGCAAAATGTAATCGGCACAGCGTCCCACGAAAACACAAGACTGCTGCTCCGCCAAATTGCGTATGGCATCGCTCTGTATCTGAAAAAGCCTGTCGTTACTCAGGTAACTGTCGGCATAAATGCCTGTGTCAATAGTGCTTTTCCCCAAGCCGAAGAGTTGCCCGAAAAAGCCGAAACGTTTTTTCTCGTCAGCCTGCTCAAAAAACTCGGCACACAGCCCGCTCTCTTTCGAGGCGAGTTTTATCAGTTCTTTGTCGTAAAAGCCAAAGCCCAACCGCTCGGCTATCCCCTTGCCCACCAGCAAACCCCCGCTGCCGAATTGGCGACCGATATTAATGATTGTGTTCATAAAGTTTAAAAGTTCAAAAAGTTCAAAAGTTTAAAAGTTCAAAGTCTTGTGTCTTGCATCTTGCGTCTTGTGTCTTATGTCTTGCATCTTGTGTCTTGTGTCTTTCTCAATTTCTTCATCTGCACCGCCAGCATCACCGCTGCAATGATAAACGCAATGGTATCCGCAATCGGAAAAGAGTACCAAACGCCGTTCAGCCCAAAGTGCGGCGGCATCAGCAACAGCAAGGGCAAGAAAAACAGCAGTTGCCGCGTGAGCGACAGGAAAATGGATATTTGCGATTTGCCGATACTCTGAAAAAAGTTGGTCGTAACCACCTGAAACCCAATCAGCGGAAAAGAACAAAACACCAATCGCAGCCCCATCACCGCATCGTCTATCAACACCTCGTTAGCGGTAAAAATAGACGCCACCGCTCTTGGAAACAGTTCTACAAACACAAAACCGATACTCATCACCAGCACTGCCCACAAAATCGTCTTCCGCAGCGTTTCCGTTACGCGGGCATATTGTTTCGCGCCGTAGTTGTAACTCACAATCGGCTGCATACCCTGATTCAGCCCCATCACCGTCATAAAAAACAGGAAAGCCATACGATTGACAATGCCGTAAGCCCCCACCGCCGAGCCGCCGCCGTATTTCTTCAAACCCTGATTAATCACCACCACGATAAGGCAGGCAGCAGTATTCATAAAAAACGGCGAAAGCCCGATGGCAAGCAAATCCGTAACAATCTTTTTCTTCCATTTGAAGATGCTCTTTTCTATACGGATAAAATTGCCTTTGTTGCTGAAAAACCTGAGTTGCCACACAAACATCACCGCCTGCGAAATCAGCGTAGCCGCCGCGCTGCCGCGTATGCCCCAACCAAAACCGAAAATAAACAGCGGATTTAATACTAAATTTATCACCACCGTACCAATGATAGACACCATCGCCATTTTCGGGTTGCCTGACGAGCGCAACATCATATTCAAGCCGATATAAGTTTGCGTCAGCACATTTCCCGCCAAAATAATTTGCATAAAATCACGCGCATACTCAATTTCCGCACCGCGTGCGCCGAAAAAATACAGCATCGGGTCGAGAAACAACAGCATTGCAGCCGAAAAAGCAATGCCGAGAACTAAATTTAATATCAACACATTGCCCAAAATCAGTTTCGCCGCCGCGTAATCCTTTTGTCCCATTCGTATAGAGAGCAGTGTAGCCCCGCCCAGCCCCACGAGCGAGCCGAAAGCCGCTGCCAGATTCATCAGCGGAAAGGTGAATGCCAAACCGGCAAGGGCAACATCTCCGACCCCCTGCCCTATAAACGCGCTGTCCGTAATATTATACAAAGATGCCGCCGTCATTGCCGCAATAGAGGGCAGGGCGTATTTTTTCAACAAGGTGTTGATATTTTCCGTTCCAAGTTCAAAAGGGGAGTTTGCTTTCATTTCTAAAAAATTTGGCTGCAAAAGTAAGAAATAATCCTTTAAAATAATGATAAAAACAAGCATCTGTTGAAAAATTAATTGCAAATTAATTGCAGTATTAATTTTTCATCAGTACTTTTGCTCCCGTTAATCAAAAATACCTGAAAAGGGGCTTTTTAAATCCAATATAATAATGAAAAAGTATTTACTCCTATTCTTCCTAACCTTATTCTGCACCTCGCTCTGGGCGCAAAAGACCATCACCGGCACGGTGTATGACGTTTCGGACAACGAGCCTCTGGTGGGTGCTCAGGTTGTTGTTAAAAACACGACCAAAGGCACTATCACAGACGTTGATGGGAACTATTCACTCGTTGTTGATGAAACGGACAAAGAACTTGTCTTTTCATTCGCAGGTATGAAAGACAAAACCGAGAAAGTCGGCAACAAAACAGTCATTAATGTAAAAATGTCGTTAGACACCGAAAAAGCGGAGCAATTAAAGGAATTTACCGTTTCCGCGCTCGGTATCAAACGCGAAACCAAGACATTGACCGTAGCCCAACAGAGCGTAAATACCGCCGATTTGGAAGAAGTCAGAAACCCTAATATCGTGTCTGCACTTTCCGGTAAAGTGGCAGGTATCCAAGTAACCCCACCCTCTACGGCAACAGGCTCGGCGCGTATCGTTATTCGTGGTAACAGTTCTTTTACCGGTAATAACCAACCATTATGGGTAGTTGATGGTATGCCCATTGACAATAGTGCGGGCGACAATGGCAACAGCAACGCATCGGGCGGCGGTGGATTGGATATGGGCAACGGTGCTGCCGACCTCAATCCCAGCGACATTGAATCTATGGAAGTGTTGAAAGGTCCGAATGCTGCCGCACTCTACGGCTCGCGGGCAACTAACGGTGCTATTATTGTTACCACAAAAAAGGCAAAAGATGGCAAATTGCGCGTTTCGCTTAATTCCAACACGCAATTTTATTATGTTTCGCAGTGGCCTGATTTTCAAAATGTATTTGGAGTCGGGCATATGTATGAAATGATACAAGGCTTGGAAAACCGTAAGTTTTTTCAATACTCCACAGACCCAAAAGACCTGCAAAATCCGAATGCTTTTACCAGCGACCCGAATGACCCCAGAATAGGCTTGCCATTGATGACCGAAATGATGAAAGACGGACAAGGCTCGCGCAGCAATGGCGCACCGATGATAGGACAAAAATACATCGGGCTTGACGGGCAAATACACGAATACCGCCCCAACCCGAACAATGTAAAAGACTTTTACCAAGTTGGGCATATTTTCACTAACAACATAGCAGTAGAAGGCGGTACAGCCGACCATAATTTCCGCGTGTCTTTCACTAATACTAACTCCAACGACATTGTTGAGAACATAAACCTTGTAACTAAAAACGACATCAATGCACGTTTTTTCAATACACTCTATAAAAATAAAGACAATCTCTTTTTTAAAGAGGTAACATTAGATGTTGTTTTGAAATATTTCAACGATGACACAAAAAACCGCCAATACACTAATGGCGACTCCAAAAACCCCATTTACACATACATCAATATGTCGCGTAATATTGATTTGGACGAAATCAAAAACTACAAAGATGCAAACGGGCATCCGGTAGGTTCGGATAATTTCAGCAACCCTTATTGGCTTATCAACGAGAATAAAAACCACGACAAAAAAAATCGTTTTATGCTGAATGCTGATTTGAGCATTCAACTATTGAAAGAATTAAGGTTAAGTTTAAAATACGGAAAAGATTACAGCGATACCGAAGGATTTGAATTCAGGAATATGGCTGCCAGTAAGGCTGACAAGAAAGACCCTTATTACAGCAAGAATATGGGATATTATCGGGATTTTCACAACAAATTCAATAATAGTCAGGCAGATTTTCTGTTCTTATTCAACAAAGACTTTTACGATTTGATTAGTTTAACCGCTACTTTCGGCGGCACTCGCACGGAATACGAAGGATACGGCACCTGGGAACAGATAACTTCGTTGAAAATACCTGGTTATATGCACATATCCAATTCAAACGAATATTCGGAATTAGATAAAACTTCGGGCAGAAAACGCATTAACTCTTTGCTCGGGTCGGCAACAGTGGGATACAAAAGTTGGATATTTTTAGACCTCACCGCTCGAAACGACTGGAGTTCTTCATTGCCTATCAATAATTGTTCTTATTTTTACCCTTCTATCGGCGGTAGTTGGATTTTTACCGAAATGTTGCACATACCTTCCTCCACTCTTTGGGGAAAACTGCGAGCATCGTGGGCGCAAACCGGTGGCGACACAGACCCATATAACTTATTGCTGTACTATAATTTAGGTAGCATTTACAACAACGGTACAGACAATGAAAAAACAGTAACCATACCGGATACAAAACCCAAAACAGACGACATTACCGGTTTGCCTACATTAAAACCGGAAAGAACAAAAGCCTATGAACTGGCAACCGACCTGCGTTTTTTCAACAACAGACTGAAAATTGATTTCACCTATTATTACAAACTGTCAGACGACCAAATTGTACGTTCTGCAACAAGCGTTGCATCAGGTTTTGCATACAGTATAAAAAATGCGGGCAGTATCGAGAACAAAGGTATAGAACTTACCATCGGTGCAACGCCTATACAACTGAAATCCGGCTTTGAATGGTACATCGAAGGCAACTTGACCAAAAACAATTCAAAGGTATTAACAATGCCCGAAGGATTAGACGCTATCAGTCTTTCCGTCAATTGGGACGCCGAAGTATTAATCGTAAAAGACAAGCCCTACGGTGCCATTTACGGCAGAGCGTGGGCAAGAGATGAAAATGGCAACCGTTTGGTAAAAGAAAACGGCAAACCGCTGATATTGGAAAAGAAAGTATATTTCGGCTCTGCCAACCCCGATTGGTTTTTGGGTATAAGCAATGTGTTCCGCTATAAAAATGTTGATTTCAGAGTTCAAATAGATATGCAAAAGGGCGGTGGCATATTCTCCGGCTCGCGCAAACAAGGTATCCGCGCCGGCGTATTCTTCCCCGAATATACTTCGGGCGATGCACTGCAAGAACGCATAGATTATTGGGAACGCCATATAGTTTTTGACGACCCGGGCGACCAGTTGCAAGGTGGCACAAAATTTGACAACATCTATTATGTGGCAAAAGACGCCAACGGTACGCCTTTGACTAAAAAAGACGCCACCACCGGCAATGATATTTTAGACTCAAACGGTAATAAAATTTATCTCAGCAGCGGCGATGCCTGTACACAATATTTTTTACCGCTTGATGTAGGTTATTATGCAGACGATATGGACGAGTTGGTTTATTATGATGCCTCGTACATCAAATTGCGCGAATTGAGTATAGGCTACAACTTCCCCAAGAAATGGGTAGAAAAAATATTTTTATCCAGTGCGCGTATTTCAGCAGTAGGCAGCAATCTTTGGATTATCTATCAAAAAACGCCGAAAGGTTTAGACCCTCAATCAACTTCTTATTCCGGCAACGGACAAGGGCTTGAAACCGGTGCGCTGCCCCCTACTACAAGATTTGGTTTCGACATTAAATTAACATTCTAACGATAGGAGATATAAAACTAATGAAAGCAATATATAAAATAATCATACTTGTTTCGGTTGCACTGCTGGCATTCGCTTGCACCGATGGTTTTGAAGATTACAACACTAATCCCAACCGTACTACGGAAGTGGCTCCTGAATCATTGTTTATGAATGCGCCGCTAAACACAATGATGGTTTTCGGCTCTGACAACAACTTTTGGATTTTCGGCAACTATTCCGGTCAAATCTCTATGACCGGCGGACAATATCCCACTTACGGCTCTGACGGACGGGGCGATGATATGTGGAACAAACTTTATCTGAACTGTATCAATCCTTTGGTGAAGATAGAACAGTTAAAAGGCGACGACCCTACGTTCAAAAACCGTGTAGCCATTGCCAGAATATGGAAATCATACATTTTCTCGGAAATGGTAGCAATGTGGGGACCTATACAGTATTTCGAGGCTTGCAAAGGAAACGAACACGCCCCCTACGACTCGGAAGATGCCATATACAGTGACTTGTTGAATCAACTAAAAACAAGTGCAGATGCTTTGGTAACCGGCGGTGATAACTACGACAGCAAAAATGAGCCTGTGTTCAAATCAGATGTTGAAAGATGGAGAAAATTTGCACATTGCCTGCGCTTGCGCATTGCTTGCCGATTGCTTGACTATGAAACCGATTCCATCAGAACAAAGGCAGAGGCGATTTTAAATGAAGAATTGAACAATCCTGCAACACTGATAAGCAACAATAAGGAAAATTTCTATATGAATTTTAACGGCAATTCCAATGCTTATAAAAACCCTTATTTTGTTTATATAGAGGCTAATCCTACCGCAGAAGGCACTTTCCCGGTTATCCACGAACAATTGATGATGTATCTTGTCGGCTACAACGACCCACGCTTAGAAAAATTCTGCAAAACAGCAGACTTTATCAAAGCCAAATGGTCATATTTAGGCAGACCCTCAACCACTCGTACGCCCGAATGGGACAAACAAATAACAGACAACCCGCACAACAATGTAAATCAAGATTATTATTCATACTTACAAGATGAGTTTCGCTTGGGAGATGCCAAATGGACAATTATCAGTTATCCAGAAATAGCCTGCATCAGAGCCGAAGCCGCCTATCGCAAAGTATGGACAGGAGCAACAGAGGCTGATTCTACCTATTATTACCGTTCAATAGACGCTTTTGCCGACCGGTATGCAGGAACAAGCATTCCTGCAACAGAATTGGAAACCTACAAACACCATTGGGGAATAAAATGGTACAACGAAAACGATGCACCATACGATTTCAGGCTTGATACAACAGCCATAAAATCAAATGAATTAAACGCAGACGGCACAAGAACTATTGTCAGAAAATCGAAATACACATCATTATATACCGATTATTTAGGCGTTTCAAACTGTGTATTGAGCGACCTGCCCGCAGACAACCCGCTAACAGTCAATGGCATTAAATACAACATCAACACTGATGCAAACTACAAACGCATTGTGCTGCAACATTGGTTGGCACTGTTCTTTCAGGGAATTGACTCTTGGACACTGCTGAGGCGCACACAGCAACTGCGCTTTACACCGCTGTGGTTTCCTGCCGGTGATAAATACACCGTTTATAACAATGAGTGGGCTTACCTGCCGCAACGCTTGCCATATCCGGGCGCAGAAATGGAACGTAATGCCTCGGAAAGTAAAAAAGCAATCAATATGATTGGCGATAAATCCAATTCTATTCAAGCCAAATTGAAATTTGCAAAACCGGCAATCGCATTTCCGGCATTTCCAAACACAGCAAGTCCATTACAATAATTACTTAAAATTTCAGAACTATGAGAAAGATAAAATTAGTCATTATACCAACAATCCTTGCTGCAATAGCAGTATTTACGGCGTGTGTTGATGAGCCAAACGATAGGGCATTTCCTGCCGATAAATATTTCCACGATATAGCCCCTGTACCGGTAACCGAAGACTATGTGGTAGGCGCAATGTACAACGAAATGTCGCCGGGCTATTGGTATGAGGTAGTCAACAATCAAGTGTTTTACAGTATGCCGTTAGCCTATACCGGACACCCGCTTTTGGGCGACACTACCGGTGTGGAAAAAAACGGCGGTTATTACATCAACGAAGATTATAGCGGCGGCGGTGCGCCCGCCTACCCCGACAAACCGGCTGAGGCGCAGGGAGCACCGGGCAAATTGTTGAAACAACAACTGCAATGGGGCGAAGATGCAGGCATTGACTTCTTCCTTATCAGTTGGAATGGGAAGGGAACGGATACCCTGCTATTCAACTACAAAAACACTTGGACACAGGGCAAACCAAAAATTGCCATTATATTCGATTGCGGACACCTTTTAAGCAGTCCGACAGACTCGTTGCATACCAGCAGCAGACCAAACTATGTAAAGACAAAATTACTCAGGCAACTTGACTCTTTAAAAGTATTCTTTGACGAACCCTATTACTACAAAGTGAATGGTAGCGTACCACTCTTTGGTTTAGATAACTATCTGCGTGTCAATAGTGTTCTTTCGCTCGTGGATACAGTACGGAAACAATTAGGCGATGTATATCTTATCACGCCCACCGTTACGCGAGGCAACGGCTATACTTCGCCCGAATATTTTGTAAATATTAAAAACGCAGTTTCCATAGGCAATGACGTAAAAGATGTGTATTTGTTCCGCGAAAACGGTGCGAAAAACGGTACGCCGCACATACCTTTTAATGCTATTTACGAGCCGGCTATGCTGACCGACAATTACAGCCGCTACGGCTACGACAATTGGCGAAGGAATTTCTTTTCCATCATTGACGACAATTATTCCTATTGGAAACAAAAAATGGAAAGCGATTATAATATAGAATTTATACCATCAGTAATGCCTGCTTTTGATAACAGCAAAAACGACACGACAAGCAATCTTCTTCGACTGCCGGGCACAAAAACACGCTTGTTGCAACGCGAAACAAATGGCTCACTTTACGATACCTACGCCAATGTAGGCAAAAAAAATGCAGGTAAAAACAGAATTATACTAATAAATTCGTGGAATAACTATAGACAAGGCAGCGGATTAGAACCGACTACGGAATACCGCGATAGTTATCTGGAATTTACACGAAAATATTTTAAGAAAAATTAATACTAATATTCAAATTAATATCACTACATTTGTTGTAGCAAAAATCATAAAATTATTCATCTTTAAAAATTAAATTACTATGAAAAAAAGTTCACTATTACAGAAAATGGCACTGGGCATTACATTACTGCTCTGTGCAACAACAATGTCTGCAAAAGACATATTCGTAGCATCGGAAGCCAACGGCGGAAGTTGGGACGCTGATGCCGGTACGCAAACCAAACCTGCCGTGCTTGACAATGCAATGCTGAATGGCGACGAAGGCGCAGAAGGAATTCTTGCCGATGGCGACAAAATTATTGTACTGCCCGGCACACATATTTTATCTACTCCCATCAATATTGATAATATTGCAGTGGATATTATTGGTTACAGCACCATTGATGACATTGATTACAGTGCTTCCGGTAACTCTATCATTGATGGCGGCGGTGTTACTAAATTATTTAACATTACCAACAACGCAACCGTAAAATTTGCGCACCTTACTTTCCAAAACGCAAAAACGACAACCGGCGGCGGCTCGGCTATTACGGTAGATGCTGCAACCGTTGATGTGGGTAATTGCGGTTTTATAAACAATGTGGCAGCAGGGGGTTCGGACACATTCAACGCTTATGGGGGTGCTATCAGAGCCGTAAGTGCTGCAACTGTTAATCTGTGGAATGTTACATTTAACGGTAATACTGGATTCCGTGGCGGTGCTTTGGCTGTAAATGGTGCTACCTTGAAAGCGGAATATTGCTTTTTCTGGAACAACAGCACAGTTTACGCTGATGTAGAAGCACGCGGCGGTCTTTTCTATGGCAGCGATGCAACATTAAATTTCAATTTCTGCGACTTTAAAGGAAATTATTCAAGCGCAGGCGGTGGTGTGTTCTTCTTGGGCGGAACGAGCAATACCACCATTAACCATTCTGCCATCTACGGCAATCACTCCGGCGAACAATACAATTTGGAAACACAAACAGGTGCTGGCGACAATCACGGCGGCGTATTCTTCGGCGGTGGCAACCGTTTGCTTATCATCAACACCACTATTGCCAACAACTATGCAAAAAACGATGCCGTAGGTGGTGTATTGGCTTTCGGAGGCAATGAATTTACGATGATTAACTCAACTGTTACCGGTAACTATACTTATGGTAATATTGACCACTGCGGCGGTTTCAAATTTACGGACAACACGGCTGTAAATATTTACAACTCCATTATCGAAAGAAACTACACGATGGCAGACAACAACTGGTCAGACGTTTATTTTGTAAAAGCAGAAACAACAGTAACGGTTGAAGGTTCGGTAGTCGGTTCAAGCCGTGCAGCCAACCCCGACAACATCACTTCGACAGACAACTCATATCTTTCATACAGTTACGACCCGCTTCCAAAAGCCGACCCTGCTGATGACCCAGCCGGCGAGCCCAATAAAAATGTATCCGGCATCACAACAAATGGTATGGAGAAAACTTGTTTTCCGCTGCAAGCAAGTGCTGTGGCTACCACCATCGGAAAACCCAATTACTTGGCTTTGGTTAATGAAGACGATGACCAATATCAAAATTCCAGACCTATGGACGCTGCAACTATTTATGCCGGAGCAGTGCAAATACTCGAAAGCGAAGCATCAACTTTGGTAAAACCTGTACTTGCGCCCGAAAATCCTAACTATAACCCATACGACCTTAACACCGGCATTTACGAAATTTCAACAGATGGTGCTACAGCAATAGGTTATTACACTATTCTCGGTCAAAAATTGGACAAAGAGCCTGCAAGCGGTTTGTTTATTGTGAGATATTCTAATGGTAAATCGATTAAAGTGGTAAAATAAGAATTTTATTGATTCTTTAAACGCAAATTACACAAATTACGCGAATTGACGCAAATAATTTAAAACGTTGCGTGAATTTGCGTAATTTTGTTTATTGATAACATATTGACTTCTGACTTAAAAAGTCATATTTTCATAACCGCGGGTCAGCGACCTGCGGACAAAAATGAAACGTATGTCTTTATCCCGCAGGTCGCTGACCTGCGGTTATGAAAATCCGACTTTTCAAGTCGTTAATTACCATAAAATCAAAAAACTCAAATATGAAAAAAATATTTTATTCTTGCTTATTAGCACTGTTTTCTATCAGCCTATCGGCTCAAGATATGCCGGTAAATCCTTTTATCCGCATAGACTCTACGTCTTACATACTTGACCCTGTCAAATTTACAAAGGGACAGCCCCTCTATACTGCCGACCCTTCGGCACGTGTTTTTAACGGGCGTTTGTATGTTTATCCATCGCACGATATGGAACCTGCCTATGGCTGCGATATGATGGATAGATACCACGTTTTTTCCACCGACAATATGGTGGATTGGACAGACCACGGTGAAATTTTCAATGCCGACAGTGTGCCTTGGGGCTATACCGTAAGAAACGGCGGGCGTAATGCCAAGTTTATGTGGGCACCCGACTGTGCTGAGAAAGATGGTAAATATTATTACTATTTCCCTCACCCTTACGGCTATGCCGACCGAGAAGGCTGGGATAACTGGCGCATCGGCATTGCCATCAGCGACTATCCCGACCGCGATTTTAAAATACAGGATACCACACTGCTCGGATTACCGACAATGGGTTACATTGACCCCCATATCTTTAAAGATGATGATGGACAATACTATTTTTATTACGGCGGTAGTCAGAGATGTTTCGGCGGAAAATTAAAAGACAATATGCTTGAAATAGATGGAAGTCTGCAAGAAATGGACATACAAGTAGGCGGCACGTATCAAAATCTTAAATACTTTCACGAAGGCGCGTGGGTATTTAAACGCAACGGCATTTATTATATGACCTATCCGGGCAATAATGCAAGTTTGCCTAATTACATCAATGGACAAGACCAACTGCTCTATGCCGTTTCCGACAGTCCGCTGGGACCTTGGACATTCAAAGGCTCGTATCTGTCACCCGAAGGTTGCGATACTTCGCACGGCTCGGTAGTGGAATTTAACGGACAATGGTACGCTTTTTATCATAATAATTGGCTCTCAAAAGGGCAAGGCAATCTACGTTCTATTTGTGTAGATAAATTATTTTTTGATGGCGACAGTATTTTGCCTGTCATACAAACAGGCGAAGACCGCAAAATCGAAACACAAAAAATTACCGGTGTTATTCAAGCGGAAAATTTTAAGAACGGCGGTGAAGGCGTAGGCTACCACGACAGCGATGATGTCAATACCGGCGGCTCTAACTATCGTTTATCTACCGCCGTAGATATTGCCAATTCGAGCGAAGGACTGTATGTTACCGATACACGCGGCGGCGAGTGGTTGGCATACGATACCGAAATTAAATACAGCAATGTGTATCGATTGGAGGCAAGGGTAGCATCAAATATCGATGGCGGAAAATTCCGCGTGGAAATAGACGGCACAACGATTGCCACTGTTGAAGTACCGAATACAGGCGGATTGAACAAATGGAAGTCTGTTTTTATTCACGGTATAGAATGTCAATCGAGCAACAATCAAACATTGAAAATAGCAATAGACAGCGGAGGCTTTAACCTGAATTACCTGATGTTTACTTTGGACAGTTTGCCGCCCATCGGAAAAACAATTGTTATTCAACAAGGCTCTTATTATGTTACATTAACCACTTCTGATATGTTGCGTTGCAACAGGAGTAACAGAACACCTGCCGAAGACACGGAAAAATTTGTTGTGGTAGATGGGGGCGATGATTTGGTGGCTTTTAAAAGTGTGGAAAATAAATTCTATATCGGTGCTAACACCGGCGATATGAGTTGCATCAGTTTTACACCGGCGACTAACAATAAATTTGTGTGGTGCTTTATGGAAGACACTTACAGAACTTTTTCCATCAAAAGTGCCAACACAAACAAAGTCGTTTGGATTGACAACAACGACAAGCCTAATCGTCCGATGCAGGCAAAAAGCGATAGTTTCGACAGTTGGGAAACATTTACGTGGTACGACAAAACCACTGTATCCAATCATATTACCGACATAAATACCAATGATTCAAAAGTTTCATTATACCCTAATCCGGCAGAAAACATTGTTACGGTAACTATTGAAAACAGCGGTAATGCAGACATTCAAATCTCTGATTTACAGGGAAAGATAGTATTGCAAAAACAAATAAATCAAACCGAAACCAATATCAACATCAGCGGCTTATCGGCAGGCTTGTATTTGGTCAATGTGGTTTCAGATGAATTTAATGTGGTGAAGAAATTAGTAATTAATTAATTATGTCAAAAAATCAATTTTATCCGGCTTTTGTTTTGTGCTGTCTTTTTCTGTTTGGCTCTTGTGCCAAAAGTTACGAAAAAACATCTTACGGCATAAAAACGCAAAATATTGAGATTCAGTTTTTTGCTGATGATGTAGTGCGGGTTATCAAAGCCCCGCAAATTAATGCGGACACAAGTTTTTCCGTCATTCAAAAGCCCGAGAAACTTGATTTTTCCGTACAGGAGAAAGACGGCGTTATTTCCGTGAGAACTGCGAATTTAGAGGTAGTTTTACAAGACGGGAAAATTGTTTTTTTGAATGCCGACAATGACACCCTGTTAATTGATAATCAAACGGATATTTCTCTGCAAAAAGAAAACGAAAAAGAGAATTATACCGTCAAACAAGTTTTCAAACTTTCCACTGACGAGGCTATTTACGGTTTAGGGCAGCAGCAAAACGGCAAACTCAACCAACGCGGTGAGAAAATCCTGCTCAGGCAGGAAAATATGAAAATTTGCATTCCTTTCATTCAGTCGTCAAAGGGCTACGGCTTGTTTTGGGACAACTACTCCCCCACCCTTTTTGAGGACAATGCAGACGGAATGTCCTTTGAATCGACCGGCTCGCGTACCGACTATTATGTGCTGTACGGCAAAACGACTGACGGTGTGGTGGCACAAATGCGCCAACTGACAGGACAAGTGCCGATGTTTCCGCTTTGGACTTTGGGCTATTGGCAGTCGCGGGAACGCTATACAAGTCAACAGGAGTTGGTTGATGTGGTAAAAAAATACCGCGAGTTGGGCGTTCCGCTTGACGGCATTGTGCAGGATTGGCAATATTGGAGTACCGATAATGCCTATTGGAACGCTGTTGAATGGGGTAATCCGCTTTTCTCCGACCCAAAAACGATGATTGATGAAGTGCATAATCTGAATGCGCACATCATTATTTCCGTGTGGCCCTCGTTTGGACCAAAAACGGCAATTTATCAGATATTTAAAGAAAAAAATATGCTTTACGGAATGGAATCCTTCCCCGCGCAGGACAGCGTGCGGGTGTATGACGCTTTCAATCCTGAGGCACGCAATATTTACTGGAATGCCATCGACAAAAACCTGTTTTCGCCGGGCATAGATGGCTGGTGGCTTGACGCAACCGAACCGGAACACGCTAATGTGAAGGACAGCGATTTTGACCAACAGACTT
>JAISJU010000128.1 GCA_031261165.1 Prevotellaceae bacterium | reverse complement strand
TGAAGAAAGTCAGAAGCCCTTTTTCAGGGGATTGCGGGTCAAGCCCGCAATGACAAAACTTACATTGTTCGGTACGTTTTACAAAGAACTTAACAGCCCTGCTGTCATTGCGGGCTTGGTTACTGAGCGAAGTCGGAGTATAACCCGCAATCCCCTTTTTACATCTATCAACGACTAAACTTTTCCAAAGTTCTGATACGACAACGGAACAGGCGAGATTAAACAAAAAGAAACGGCGGATTACAAAGCCGCCGAAATAGAATTTATTCTGTAATCCCAATAATCCCCGAAAAATTGCCTCCATAATCTGTCCGATTTAATCCGGGTAAATACATTTTAGATATAGCACCATCTAAATACAATGCCTCCGAACACTGATATTTTTCTTTAAACATATTTGCAAAATCAAAAAAATTAACAGGGACATTTGAAATTGCAAATACAACTTTATGTGAATTTATATAACCTACACCACTACGAATAGTTTTATTTGTAGAACCGTCTGTGAATGTGGAATTTATTTGTCCATTATATAGCAGTAAAGGACCTGACTGTGTTGCAAATTGAGTATTATTTTTATATTTCTCATATTCTTTTGTTTTAATAATCTGTACTTCATTATTTTTACTTATAATAAAAATACCATTAGACTTGTCTTCCTTTCCAAACTGCAAATAAAAATTACCATTGCCTAATTTTAAATCTATGGGATTTTTTTCTTTCCCATTTTCAACAAATAGACCTTGTGGAGTGTATTCTGGGGTAAAAATACCTGCATTTGTGGCAAACAACAATCGTTTATATTGATTTAATTTCTCAAATGACTGAAAACGCTGATTCTTTTCATCTTTCCAAAAAAAAGTAATTTGTTTTTCTTTTGTATCTACAATACAAACATCAAAAAAACAACCTTTATATGATATACGCTCTGATTTAATCGAACTAATTGTTGGTTCTAATTTCTTTTTTAATGCTATAATTTCTTTTTCCAATGTTGCAATCTCTTTTTCCAATGTTGCATTTTTATCTTTTAATGCTGTAATTTCTTTTTCCAATGTTGCATTTTTATTTTTTAATGCTGTAATTTCTTTTTTTGATGTATTGTTTTGCAATAGTTTATCCCTCTCCATTATCTGTCGCTTACTATCAACGAGGCTATCCTGATAATGTTTTACAATGCTATCTTGATGATTTATAATACTATCTTTATGTTTTATCATACCAAATTGAAGAATAGAATCTATTTCCAATCCCTCTATTCGGCTTTTTAATAGTAATATTTCGTTGTTCTTTTGTTGAATACTTTGCGCTGAAATACACGCACTAAAAGCACAAGAAATAGCAAATAAAATTATGCAAATATAGTTTTTCATATCTTTTAGTAATAATAGGTAACTAAATTAATTGCTCCTAATATATCATAGCTGCCTTTAAACTCCGGTACTTTCTTTCCGGCAGCATCATATACATTTATCATATTATAAGAACCTGTATCCAAATTCAACATTCCGATAATAGTCCTCCCTGAATTTTTGAAGAAGTCCAATATTTTTTGTGCTGTGTCAAGAAGATAAACACTTTCCGGAATATCAAATATGATATGCAATATCTCATTATTTTTACCCTTTGCTATAACTAAAAATCTTCGTTCTCTCAATTCTTTGTTTGCTTTACATTGTAAAACGTTATTGAATACCAATAATTGTGTTTGAAAAGCAGTTAATTTTTCATTTTGAGCAAATGTTAGAAATTTTTGTTTATCATACTCATTTCTAATGTTGAGAGAACTATTGTTATTACCAATCTTTAAATCTCCTTTTGATATATCTGACACAACAATTCCTCCTGTTGGATATACAATAACTAAACCATTCATTTTTATGTCTATGTTCCGATTGATTATAGTACCATAATCAATGGTAATCCCTTTCGGTTTGGTATAATCATCCGTAAATGCGCCGCTACATAAAGCAATTATTTTTTTACCGTTTTTCCAAGAATTATATCTGTCATAAATAGAACTATATACCATTTTATCAGCAAAATATTGTGCTTTTATTTCCGAGTTTTCAGTTCTGTTTATCCATAAAGAGGAACCAAGTTTTCTGTTTCCATCCCATACTGTAAAAAGAGACACTCTATCACTATGGATAGATTTTAAGAGCTCTTGTCTAATTTGAGCAAAAGAAATTTGTGTGACTAATAAACCACAACTTAAAAACAATGTGATTTTTTTTAATGTTTTCATAAAGTAATAAATATTAGAATGATTAAAATTTGATTTAGTTTCTTTGAATTTGTTGAGAAATTCTTTTGAATATATATTCCCAATCTCCTTCTTTTACATTGCGCCACAATTTTTCCCAATCAGAAGGTTTCGGTGGCGGAATAATATAGCCATATTCCTCAAACTCTTTAAATAAAACAGAACCTATTTGAATCTGGTTATTTTCTATTGAATGTGCTAAACACGATAATATACCATACCCAAAAGCACTTACATCATATTTGATTTGCGTAGTATCTTTTTGCGAGTATTGAATATGATTGTCTGCTATTTTAAAAAATATATGATATGAATTAATATCAGAAAATAAAATTGTATCTGATATTATTATATTTTGCAAACCACATATAAAATCTTTTATCGTATCTGTATTTTGCAAATTCAAGCGATATAAAGTAGTATGTAATGTATCAGGATAAAACACATTCTTTAAATTATATTCTGAATAGATAAAGTCATTATCAGACAATATCTCATTATTATTTATTTTGTTGGAAATCAGAATAACAATATTGTCATCATCATTATTACTACAACTAAATAAAAAAAAGAAAACCAATAATATAATTGTCCGTAATATTTTTCTAAAAAAAGTCATTATTTTATTTTGTTTGTTTTTTGTGAATAATCATATTTATACATTACATATATTTCATTGCCCATAAAGTTTGCGTTTGACAGTCTTTAAAATCCATACTTCATTCTTGCCGAAATACGCACTTCGCCATCTACAAAATACGCATTTCGACAAAACCAAAGTCAGCATTTCATCATTACTTCTTCCCGCTAAGCACCGACTCGGCAGGCAAAAATGTTGCTCCCAACAGCGTATTGCGTATTTCCGCACCGGGCGTAAATCGCAGGTGCAAGTCTTTAATGTTTTTGGCGGTCAGTTCCGGTGCTGTGGTTGCGCCTTCGCCGGTGCAGGTGAGGCGGAAAGTGCCCCAATCACCGAGTTTCACACTGTTGCTGTCGAGCAGCAGGCGGAGGAGGATTTTTTGGAATTGGTCAAGCGCCATTTCCACTTCTTTGCGGTTGAGGGTGGTTTCGTCTGCCACAAGTTTGGCAACTTCTTTTTCGCCCACCAAGCGAACTGATTTAAGACTCGGATACCATTTCTTGGCAGCCGTTTTGTCCTGCGGATTTCCGCGCTCTACTTTGTTGTAAAAGATTGACATAAGCGTAATTTTTTAAAATTATATATACTGTTTTTTGAGAATGTTTATTTTAAAAAACTGTTTTGAATTTTTATTTTCTGGATTGCTTCGGAAATACCTCGCAATGACGTATTGCTCTTGGGTTTCGCGTCATTGCGAGGTACTTCCGAAGCAATCCAGAAAATAGAAATGGCGTATTTACATATTATTCGATATAAACTCTATTAAATTTCACAGGGCGATGCCATACGCTGAATTAATTTGCCTTTTTAAGGCGTTGATGGGCTGAAAACCCATTAATTCTGCGTAGGACACCGCCCTGCATTTTTTGTAAAAAAACAATGAGGATTTATTTTGTAATAAATTATTTTTCTGTATATTACGCGCGTGAGATACGCCTGCGCGCCTAGAGAGAGAGAAAAATACCGAAACGAACAAATTTAAAGTGTTAAATTTGCAGCAGTTAGCGAATATTTCTTGATATTGAGGCATCTTTCTTTTTCGTTAATTTTGTCGCTGCAAATATAGGTATTAATTTTTACAATACAATTTTTTCGATTAAAAAGTTGCATTTTTTTTCTGATACTTGTTCTTTAACATTGAAATAACACAGGTTTTGCTGATTTGTGCAGATTTATAATTATTCTTAGAGTTTATACAGATTAAGCAGTTTGTTGAATTTTATTTTTTTCTGGATTGCTTCGGAAATACCTCGCAATGACGTACTGCCATTGGGTTTCGCGTCATTGCGAGGTATTTCCGAAGCAATCCAGAAAATCAAAAATGTCTTATTCTATATAAACACTTTTGTAATTACCACAAAGGCACAGAGTGCCGTAAATATTTGTGGTCAAAAAAAAGGTCAAATGGAAAATACGGTTGGAATAGTGTGTGTGCAATAAAAAAGCGCAAACCCACAACAGATTTGCGCTTTTATTTTCAAGAATAAGTTTATTATTTCTTCCAAACTTTCACCATTTCTTCCAAAGTTTTGCCTTTTGTTTCGGGTACCATTTTCCAAACAAAGAGTGCGGAAAGTACCGACATCACACCGTACAAACAATATGTAAAGGTAATGTTGAACGCCGAGAGCGAGGGGAAGGTGGCTGATACCAAAAAGTTTGTTATCCACTGCGCGGCAACGGCTATGGCTACGGCTTTTCCGCGAATGGTGTTCGGGAAAATTTCCGAAATCATTACCCAGCAAATGGGTCCCCACGACATCATAAACGATGCGGTGTAGATAACAATAAATATCAATGTGCTGATGCCGATAATGTCCAGATAGGCGAGCGTGCCGATGGCAAACATTCCGACTGCCATACCGATAGATCCAATGATTAACAAGGGTTTGCGCCCGAATTTATCTACTGTGAAAATGGCAACAAGCGTAAAGACGATATTTACAAAGCCCATAATCACGGTTTGCCACATCGCGGCATCGTTGCCAAAGCCAAGCCCTTTGAAAATGGTCGGAGCATAATAAAGCACTACGTTTATCCCGACAACTTGTTGGAATACCGACAGTAGAATGCCCACAACCAACACTTTCCAGCCATAAGCCAATACTTTTTCGATTTTTTCGTGAGCCGTTTCTTTTATTTCCGCCAGAATTTGAGCGGCTTTGCTTATGCCGTTGATTTTTGACAGAATGTGCAATGCTTTTTCTTCTTTGCCGACAAGCGCCAAATGGCGCGGCGTTTCGGGTACAAAGAGCAACAACACGCCAAACAACGCCGCCGGAGCAGCATTCGAGAGGAACATATAACGCCAGCCGGTTTCGTCAATCCACGCTTGCGGTTGTCCGTAAGCAATGAAATAATTGACGAAATAGACCACCAACATACCGAAAATAATGGCAAACTGATTCCACGAAACGAGTTTTCCGCGAATGTCCGCAGGGGCAATTTCGGCAATATACATCGGACAAATAGCCGATGCCAAACCTACGCCGATGCCGCCGATAATGCGGTAAATGTTGAATGCAATCAGCACCGACAACGAGCCATCGCCTTTTTCAAAGAAAAGGATTTCGGGGAACGCCGCACCGATAGCCGATAAAAAAAACATCAGAGCGGCAACAAACAGCGTGTTTCTACGTCCGAGTTTCGAGGCAAAAACGCCCGAAACGGCACTACCGATAATACAGCCGAGCAACGCACTCGAAACCGTTGCGCCGTGCAGAAAAGAAGCCGTATCGCCAAAAGTTGTTTCGTTGAGATGAAAAAATGTTTTCAGAGAATCTACGGCTCCTGAGATAACAGCCGTATCGTATCCAAACAGCAAACCGCCGATGGTTGCCACCAGCGTGATGCCGAAAATGTATGATTTACTTCCTTTATCAGAACTCATAATATTTAGATTTTAGAGCCAAGAACCAAGAATCAAGAACCAAGATTTTCAGGTCTTGGCTCTTGTGTCTTGCATCTTGTGTCTGATTTTAGATATACATATTTACTATTGCTTCATACAACTCCTGTTTTCCGCTGATTTGTTTCGGCTCGCCGTTCTTTTTGGCGTAAGCAACCAAGTCTTCGAGAGATGCTTTGCCTTCTTCAAATTTCTTGCCTTCGCCGGCGTCAAAAGAAGCGTAGCGGTCGGTAAGCAATTTTTTGTAGGGAGATTGTTCCAAAATAGCCGCAGCCGTTTCCAAAGCGCGGGCAAAGGTGTCCATACCGGAAATGTGAGCGATGAAAATATCATCTAAATCGGTGGAACTGCGGCGGGTTTTTGCATCGAAGTTCGTACCGCCGTTGCCCAAACCACCGGCTTGCAGGATAACCAGCATCGCCTGTGTCAATTCGTTAATGTCGATGGGGAATTGGTCTGTATCCCAGCCGTTTTGGTAGTCGCCGCGGTTGGCATCAATAGAGCCGAGAAAACCTGCATCGGCAGCGCACTGCAATTCGTGTTCAAAGGTATGACCTGCCAAAGTGGCGTGATTTACTTCAATATTTACTTTGAAATCTTTGTCCAAACCATAGTGGCGCAAAAATCCGATAACGGTTTCCGTATCAACATCATACTGATGTTTGGTCGGCTCCATCGGTTTTGGCTCGATGAGGAAAGTGCCTTTGAAACCTTTTGAGCGGGCATAGTCGCGGGCGGCGGTCAGCATTTTTGCCAAATGGTCTTTTTCGCGTTTCATATTGGTGTTGAGCAGCGAATAATAACCTTCGCGACCGCCCCAGAACACATAATTTTGTCCGCCCAATTCGATGGTGGCATCAATAGCGTTTTTGATTTGCACGGCAGCGCGGGCTACAACGTCAAAGTCGGGGTTGGTAGCCGCGCCATTGGTATAACGTCTGTGGCTGAAAACGTTAGCCGTTCCCCACAAGAGTTTAATGCCCGTTTCGGCTTGTTTTTGTTTGGCGTAAGCAACGATGGCTTTCACATTTGCCTCGTATTCTTCTATCGAATCGCCTTCGGCAATCAGGTCTATGTCGTGGAAACAATAATATTCGATGCCGATTTTCTGCATAAACTCAAAGCCTGCATCAAGTTTTTGTTTGGCAATTTCCAATGCCGATGAGCCTTGCGCCCATTCAAACGATTTTGTGCCGGGTCCGAATGGGTCGCCGCCGTCTGCACAAAGGGTGTGCCACCACGCCATTGAGAACTTAAACCAGTCCTTCATTTTCTTGCCGTAAACCGTTTTTTCGGCATCATAGTAGCGAAATGCTAAGGGATTTTTGCTTTCTTTTCCCTCGAATTTAATTTTTCCCACTGTTGGGAAGTAAGTTTTTGTACTCATAGTGAATTAATTAGATTTAGTTTGGTTATTGTTTTTGTTTTGACTTTTATTGCTCTAAAAAAAACGTGGTAAAAGTACAAAAAAATATTTGCAATCAAAGAAAAAGAAATTATTTTTTTTGTGTAGAATGTAGTTTTGCGAATTATCATATATTTTTTCTTGTAAATATAAAAACTTTGCCGTAAGTTTGCACTTTCAATTATTCAGTTATTCATTTATTCAAATATTCAATTATTCAATATGGACGAAGTAACCCAAAAAGCCCAAGCGTGGCTCAACGGCAATTACGATGCCGAAACAAAAGCAGCCGTAAAACGTATGCTTGATGCCGAAGACAAAACCGAACTTATCGAGGCATTTTACAAAGATTTGGAGTTCGGAACGGGCGGCTTGCGCGGCATTATGGGCGTGGGCAGCAACCGTATGAACATCTACACCGTTGGCGCGGCAACGCAGGGCTTGGCAAATTACCTGAAAAAGCAGTTTGCCGACATTCCGAAAATTTCCGTTGTCATCGGACACGACTGCCGAAACAACAGCCGCCGATTTGCCGAAATTTCTGCCAATATCTTCTCCGCAAACGGCATCAAAGTGTATCTTTTTAACAACCTGCGCCCAACGCCCGAAGTGTCCTTTGCTATCCGCACGCTCGGCTGCCAAAGCGGCATTATCATCACCGCAAGCCACAACCCGAAGGAGTACAACGGCTACAAAGCCTATTGGAATGACGGTGCGCAAATGGTGCCGCCGCACGATGAAAACGTGATTTTGGAGGTGGAAAACATTAAATCTGTCAACGAAATCCGCTACAAAGGCAACCCCGATTTGATTGAAATCATCGGCGACAACATCGACCAATTATACATCGACCAAATCAAAACCATCGCCCTCTCGCCGAAAAGCATCGCCCGAAACAGCGATATGAAAATCGTTTACACCCCCATTCACGGCACGGGCGTACGCCTCATTCCGCGCACCTTGAAGGCGTTTGGTTTCAAAAACATAATCCACGTACCGGAACAAGACGTGGTGAGCGGCGACTTCCCAACCGTAGTGTCGCCCAACCCCGAAGAACCGGCGGCATTGAGCCTCGCCGTGCAAAAAGCCAAAGAAACCAATGCCGACATCGTAATGGCGTCAGACCCCGATGCCGACCGCGTGGGCATCGCCGTGAAAGACGACAAAGGCGAGTGGATACTCGTGAACGGGCAGCAAACGGCATTGATGCTCACCTACTATCTGATTCGCCGCTGGAAAGAACTCGGCAAGGTAACGGGCAAAGAATTTGTGGTGAAAACCATCGTTACAACGGAACTGATAAAAACCCTTGCAGAGCGCAACGGCGTAGCGATTTTCGATGTCTATACCGGTTTCAAATGGATAGCCGACATCATTAAAAAAGAAGAAGGCAAACGCCAATACATCGGCGGCGGCGAAGAAAGTTACGGCTACCTCGCGCAAGACTTTGTGCGCGACAAAGACGCCGTATCCGCCTGCGCCGTCATCGCCGAAATGGCGGCTTGGGCAAAGGACAACGGGCTGACAGTGTTTGAGTTGCTGCAAAGCATCTACCTCGAATACGGCTACTCCAAAGAAAAAGGCATTTCCGTAACCAAAAAAGGCAAGTCCGGCGCAGACGAAATCAAGCAAATGATGGTGGATTTCCGCGCCAATCCGCCCAAAGAATTGGCAGGCTCGCGCATCGTGCTAATCAAAGATTTCGGCACGCTGACGGCAACCGAGCCGCTGACAGGCAAAACCTCAAAACTCGAAATGCCGGTAACTTCCGATGTGCTGCAATATTTCACCGAAGACGGCTCAAAGGTGTCCGTGCGCCCTTCGGGAACGGAGCCGAAAATCAAGTTTTATGTCGAAGTCCTGGGCGAACTGAAAGCAAAAGAGGATTACGACACGGCTGTGAAAAAGGCTGACGAAAAAATTGAGGCGGTGAGGAAATCGCTGGGAGTATAGTTGTGTGAAAAAAATCTTTGCGCCCTTTGCGAAAACCTTTGCGCCCTTTGCGGTTTAAAAAATACGAAACCGCAAAGAACGCAAAGAAAAACCGCAAAGAACGCAAAATTGTGATGAATTATAATTTATTAGTAGATTTTGTTAATGCAAATCATATTAAAAAAAGGCAAAGAAGAAAGCCTGAAACGCTTTCACCCTTGGGTGTTTTCGGGGGCAATTCAGAAAATAGCCGGAAAACCCAATGAGGGCGAAACCGTTGAGGTGCTTGACTGTAACAGCAATCATCTCGGCATCGGACATTACCAAATCGGCAGTATCACCGTGCGTATGCTGTCCTTTGCAGATGAAAAAACAGACACACAGTTTTGGGAAAACAAAATCCGTAAGGCTTATGAAATGCGCTTGGCGTTGGGTTTGAAAAACGAAACAAACAACACTTTTCGCCTCATTCACGGCGAGGGCGATGGATTGCCCGCTCTGATTGTGGATATTTACGGCGACACGGCGATTGTGCAGGCGCACAGCGCGGGTATGCACTTGGCGCGGAAAACGATAGCCGAAACGCTTGTTAAGGTAGTGGCGGGATTGAAAAACGTGTACTACAAATCGGAAACAACGCTACTGTTTAAGGCAGAATTAGACGAGAAAGAAGACGGTTATTTAATTGAAACCGGAAAATTGGAAATTGAAAATTATGCCGTAGAAAACGGCTTGAAATTCTTTATTGACTGGGAACGCGGACAGAAAACAGGTTTTTTCATCGACCAACGCGAAAACCGCGCCCTGCTCGAAAAATACGCCAAAGGGCGGCGCGTGCTGAATATGTTTTGCTACACCGGCGGTTTCTCGTGCTACGCAATGCGGGGCGGGGCTGTGTCGGTGGATTCGGTGGACAGTTCGGCAAAGGCGATGGAGATAACCGACCGCAACATTGCGCTCAATTTCCCCTATGATACGCGCCACACCTCTTATGCCGTTGATGCGTTCAAGTTTTTGGGTAGTATCAATGATAAATACGATTTAATCGTTCTCGACCCGCCCGCTTTTGCCAAGCACCGCGATGCTTTGCGGAACGCTTTGCAGGGCTACAAACGCTTGAACGCGAAAGCCTTTGAGCAGATACGCGCAGGAGGAATTTTATTTACTTTCTCGTGTTCGCAGGCGGTGAGTAAAGAGCAATTTCGTTTGGCAGTGTTCAGCGCGGCGGCGCAATCGGGGCGCAACGTGCGCATTCTGCACCAACTCTCGCAACCCGCCGACCACCCGATAAATATTTATCACCCCGAAGGGGAGTATCTGAAAGGGCTGGTTTTGTATGTGGAATGATTAAACTGTTTCATTTAACCGCAAAGGGCGCAAAGTGGAATTTTATCACTTTGCGCCCTTTGCGAAAGATCTTTGCGAACTTTGCAGTTAAATGTAAAATATTTTTTCCTCTCATTTGTCTTCAATAATAGAAAGACGTCTTTTTGAAATAAACAAAGTGTATCATCAAATTTCAAAAACAAAATGTTAGGAAAAAAAACAACACCCAATATCTCGGCAGAAAAATGTACCGCTTGCGGTCGTTGCCAACTCGCTTGCCAACGCAACGCCATCGGACTTGCTTACGAAAAATATTCTGTTTGCGCCAAACTGATGTATCCCGAAAGATGTTCGGGCTGCGGAAAATGTGCCAAACACTGTTCTGCACAAGCCATAGAAATGACAAAGTCGGAAAAACAGAAAAACACTGCGCCGCGATTTAAAAAATGGGATAAAATGCTTGCAGGAGTGGTTAATTTCTTACTATAACTCCAGCAACCCCTCAGGGATATTCATCAGAATTTCCCTTTTTTTGTGGTCAATTTCGGTAATATATTCTTCGGAAAAAGGTATGAGTAAGTCGTTGTTGAGTTCAAAAAGAATATTTG
The DNA here is from genome assembly GCA_031261165.1 of Prevotellaceae bacterium. GTDB lineage: Bacteria > Bacteroidota > Bacteroidia > Bacteroidales > Paludibacteraceae > JAISJU01. The sequence goes on along the minus strand of JAISJU010000128.1, from coordinate 11,122 downwards.
CCGTGTCGTCATTCACGGCGGTGATTTTGCCGATGCTGCGGCTGTCGGCAATCACATTGAAACCAATAAAATAACGTATATCGGCTACATCTTCGTCAGTTTCTTCTTCTATCAGGCGTTTATTGACATAAATCGGTTTGCCCTGCAAATCGCGTGCCTCCTCTTCGGTGTCGATGTCCTCGAACTTCACGAAACCGGCGTTGCGAGTGCTGAGACGGTATTTCTCAATGAAAAACGGCACAAAGATTCGTTCCATTTCGAGAACGAAAAAACGGCAACCTTCGCGGTCGAAAACAGCAGTGTTAAAGGAGAACGCGAGTTCCCCCTTAACGCCGTGCGGTTTCCCGATTTGCCCGATGGGATATAAGTCTTCTTGCTTTATCATTTACGTTATTTTTTTTCGCCCATAATGGCAGCAATGGCAAGTATCAAACCGAGAATAATGCTGCAAAATGCTGCGAAAAGCACTTGAAATTCCTGCGGCAGAATAAAAGTAAGCGTGTGCGCCGGAATCCAGAACAGGGGAAGGGTCTTTTTGAAGACAAAGCCCCATTGCACCTGCCAATTCAGTTTGCCGAGAATGCTGCCGATGGGTATCGGTTTGAACAGCGAACTGAATTTGCCGCCATTACTGATAATGTGTGTGTCTGTAACTTTGTGCAGGGTCATAAACACAGGCGCAAAAGCGGTGTTCATCATCACGCTGATGCAGAATGCGCCGAGCAGTTTCAAGCCCGTAAAGCCGCCGCCCATCGCATCTTTTACGCCGTTGAAGAGCGTAAAACGGTCGAGATAAGCAGGTATGCCCTTGCTGAAAACGCCCATCGCAATGGCTATCCACACGCCGAAAAGCCCCCAAACAACCAAGCGCGGCAGCAATCCATAAGAGGGCGCGTTGTACTTGCCTGTTTTGATACGCAAGCCGAGCATCTCGCCGAAAGTAGCCAGCACGGCAAATTTAAGGAACGCCAACACGAGCGGGTAAGCAGCGTTGAAATCGGTGTAACCCTTATACACGCCGTCGAACCGAAAGAAAGGCAGCAACACTGCTACCACAATCAGAATAACGAGAAAGTCTGTTTTTTTCATAGTAAAATGTATTTGATTTGTTTTGAGCGGGCAAATGTAATTCTTTTTTTGGAAAACAACAAAGATATTGAAAACAGATTAGTAAAAATCGGCTTTAAAAAAATATGTAAATTAATTTTCTCGAACTTGATTTTTTACACCATCTAACATTTTCTCAATATATTTAGCAAAAATATGGTCTTGTGAATAGAAACCGATTTCGTCTGTTGAATATTTGCTCGGGAAAGCAAGAACGGCTTTATTGTCATTATACCAACAACTCATAACAAGGTATTCATTTATCGGAATAAGTTCTATATTGTGTTGTCTGAAAGCATTTTCCAATTCTTTTGTTATGCCTCTATACATGGATAAATAGTCATAGAAAGTAATTTTATCCATTGGTTTTTTTATTGGGGCTGTTTTGGCTTGGTCTATTCGCCAAAACAACGAATCCCTATCAGTAGCAGGATTATAAAGCGGTGTCAAGTATTTTTTTATCGTTTTCTCAAAGTTTTGGTCTTTTGAGAGGGCAAAATATTTTTCACTAACAATGGAATCGGCAAAGGAGTAAGCATTTTGTCCTTTTGGAAATTGACGATGCTGATATTGTTGTCGTAATTTTGTAGTTTCATTTGCTATTTCTGTATAAAATTGCGGGTTGATTTTTGACTCTCGAATATAACGGCGATAAATTCGTTGATTAGTGTCATAATAAACAATGGTTATTTTACATTCTTTCGATAATTCGAGCAAATGGTTAATCATTTTTTTAAATTCGTTTGGCGTGCTGACAATTCCGTAATACAAAACGTCCTCGAAGATAATAATCGGCTTTTCAGGATTTGCATTGAGCAGCAATTGATTGATTTGTGGCAAATAGTTTGGAAAAATACCTATATAGCGCGTTGAAAGCGACTGTTCGATGTTTTTCAGTTCCGAAATCATTTTATCATTTTCCTTGTCGTTTTCGTACATTTCATACCAAAAAAATGCAATTGACAACAAAAGTGCAAATGGCGCAGAAGTCAATATAAACTTTGCTACCTTGGTTATCTTGCTGTTCTGAAGTTTATGTTTGTCGATTTTCATAATCTTTCTACAAATTATTCAATTCATTGTAGGCTCTGTTTACTGCGTTTTGCAGATACAAATCTTTGCAAAAAACAACAATATACATAATACCCAACGTAAGCCAACCAAACAGAAATACGGTTAGCAAATAAGTGGCTAATTGCAGTCCTTCCTGCTTACCGTGCCGCGCAAGGTAATTGTTGCGACGATTGATAAGCACACATTCCCACACAATAGCATAAATGCCAAACGTGATGATGGAAAGTAAAATATAGACCAGTAATCCGTGTGTATGCTTGCCGTCTTCGGCGCAAGCGGTGTTGGTTTCTTTGGCAAAGGCGTGAATTAGATACAAACCATAAATGCCGAGCGTTACAATAGAGAGTAACAATGCGAGCCAAAAGCCCCTGTTTGTTGTTAATTTAGTCATAATACTTTGTTTTTAGTAGATAATTTTAATGATAATTCAACAATAAGCGCACCAAATCAATACCTGCAAAAACAAGCATTGCAATACCAACGATTTTGCAGGCGATATTGGCAAAATACTGCGCTGTGTTTTTCTTGTACTTACGTTTTTTGTAAATCAAGCGGGGCAAAACTAACCAAACGAAAAGCCCCAATAATACTTTGATAATTATTCCTGTCATAAACTTATTTTTAGTGTTTTAATTAACTCAAATAAAATACTATTCATTACGTCCGTTCCTTATTCCGGACAATTAATTTATTGTGATATAAATGTTTATTCGTATTTTACCAAATCTTCCATTTTTATCCAGCCTTTGGTAACTGTTTCATTCCAAGTATATTCTACCCGCCCCCATTCCCTACTACTGTCAAACATCTGCACAAAAACAATATCACCGCTTATCAAAAATGCAGATTGATTATAAAAGTAGGTTTTATCCGTATTTACCCGATAGCGCGAATAATTTGCCAAACGCATAAGCGTGTCACATTTTAACCGAATGCTGTCTTTTTCTCTTGACAGCGTTGTTATACTTATCTGAAAATCATTTACATTTTCTTGCAAAATATTTATTTGATTTTGCAATGATTGATTTTTTTCTTCAAGCGAAGATACGTTGCGTTCCAAATCCCTTTTTTCATTGTTATTAAATTCAAGGTCTTTGAAATTAACTATCAAAACACCGCTCAAAATAATGCTCACTATCAAAAATATAATCCAAGTCGCACGATGTCCTGCTATGGTGTGGCGCAGGCTTTTTTGTTGGTTTAAAACAGCATTTTTTTCGGCAATGGCTTGTTGTGTTTCCTGCTTTGCCGATACAGTTTCATTTCGCCACTTTTCAATTTCAGAATCTTGTTTCTTAATTTTGTTATCGGATTTATCCAATTCTTCTTTATAATGTTGAAAGTTTTTTTTTATATCTTCTAATTCTTTAAATAAGGGCAATTCACCGTTTGCCAAAGATGCACCGCAAACTGAACAAAAATTTGCTGCACTTGGATTTTCTTTGCCGCATTTGGGATTTAGACAGGTTTTCATATCAGATTATAAGTTTTCGTAAATATTTCGAATAATATTAAAACTCGTACCGTTATTATATTTCCAATACCGCCCACCCGGATATTGCGCCTGCCAATCCATATTCAGCCACACGTTACCACTACTGTCCGCACGATGCCACATATCGGCATTGCTGTATCTCGCTCTTAAATAGTTCTGAACGTTTGATTGATTGGTTGTTCCGATATTGACTTCGGTAAAAGCGTGTCCGCTTGTTGCATCGTAGGCAAAATTTATACGTGCTTCGCCGCCAATGGACAAAATCATAGAACAAAGCAGAATGGCGAAATCATCACAGTCGCCGTTCAAACCATTGCGTAATGTTTCTGACGCTTTTGCATAATAATCAATTGTAACCGGGTCGTTTACATAACTCCAATTCTGATAGCAAAAGTCAAAAATATCGCAAATTTGCCCCAAATTAAATTCACCCGGCGACATACTAACCAAAGCAAGCGCATTATTTCGGACTGTTTTATTGTCGTAGTTGCAGGCAATAATAAGTTCTTTCATATCGCCTGTAATATTGTATTGATTAATGTAGTCTTGACGTGTATGGCTGCCTGTTGGGTGTTGGAAAATAATTTTCGGCGGTGTCGGCAAATTAGCAGTATGCTCTATCGGTTTTAATTTTTTTATCGTAGGCACAACAATAAAATCCTGCTCGTCTGATTGAGCATTTGGCTCTGTGGGAGCAACATCTGGTTCTGTTGGCACAATAAAATAAACTGTATCTCGTTTTTCTTCCGGAATTATTTTCGGTGTTACTACCTTTTCTTTTTTGTTTTTAGAAGTGCGAGGACCTCTGCGCCTGCAATCCGTAAAGGCAGTAAAAATAAACAATACAGTACCGACAATAAGTAAATATTTCTTCATCATTTATGTAAAAATTATGGTCGTTCAATAAAATGAATATTGTAATCCAGCACACTAACGGAAAATAAGCCGCCTATTCTTTTCTTGCTGTTGCCTTCCACTACTGTTGAGAACTTGTGCCACTGCTTATCGCCCCAAGCATTTAAGGCGGTACCGCCCACAAGAAGTGCCACATCGCAATGATTGGTAAATTCCAGTTCGTATTCGGTATATCCGGTTTGCTTTCTTTCTGATGTTATGCAATTATTATATTTGCCTGTTTTGACGATGCTCATCGCTTTTGTTTCGATGAAATCTACTGTCCAATCATCGCTTTGACGTAAAACGTATGTTACGATAATATCTGTTTCGTAAGCACTTGTTTCGCTTTCCAAAAACAAATGCAAATCAAGCACATAATCTTTCCCATTGTCTTTTATATTGTTGATTTTCAATTCTTTTATCTCATTGTCTGCTACTTTCCAATACCAACCTTGCTGGCGATAACCGTCTTTGCCTTCGATAATTTTATGTCCGACCAAATCCGCTTTTATTTTTTCCGCATCGGGTTTAGACGGGATAATGTTTTGTATCAAATTATCAACATTGTTTTGATAAGTCTGAAAATCGGCATTGCTTGGTTTATGCGAGTTGCTGACAGCCGAATAAGCATATTGAAACTTTGCCGCTTTTTCGTAATTTGTCAAATATTTCTGTTCAAGTTTTTGCTTTTCTATCTCGGCTGTGTGTCGGCATACATCAAAATCTTGCTGCGCATTCAACAGCAATTTTTCTAATTTTTCTCTTGCCTCTATGCGCGAAGAAAAATGATTTTGCTTGAACTCGCTAATAAAATCGGAATATGCTTTTTGGGTTTGATCCACATATTCTTCATAGCAATCCATATAGGCTGTGGCGGCTTTTTTGCCGTCTGCTTCGGGATTTGAACAGGCAAAAAACGCCGTTGCCAAGATGCTTAAAATGATAAAATAGTATTTTTTCATATTCAAATTATTGTTTTGTTAAAGACGACATTTCAATCCAACCTTTCGATGTTAAACCATAGCCCTTTTCTTGTGTATAAACAGTAAGTATTTCGCCATAAGAAGGACGGCAAGTAAAAGTTATAAAGTTGCCTGCACAATCTTTATAACTAAAATAAGGACTTGAAATGGCTGTATAACGAGGCGAAGGTTTTGGTGCCGGCGAACTGTATTTCATTTTTTTTACCGTTTCTGATAATACGTCATTTTTTTTCTTCAAGTCGCTGTTTTGCTGTTGCAGCAACGAATATTCCTCTTGACTTACCGTATTTTCTTTTTTTTGTGTCAAATCTCGTATTTCGATTTCAAGTTTTGAATTTTTTTTCTGTTGTTTTCCATTATCTACATAATATACGATTGCCATTATTGTCGCCAAAATAAAAAGGGCTGCAAATAATGACATCAAATTGTTGTTGCCTCCTTTTTTGCTTCGTTTCACCAAATCAGCATTTTGCTGTACTAATGCTACATTTTGCCTGTCTTTTTCTGCGATGATTTGTCCGCATTTGGCGTGTTCTGTTTTCAGCGATTGCATTCCAAACTTCAACGACTGTATTTCTTTTTGACTTTCTTTATATTTCTTTTCTTGCTCTTCGGCTGTTTTTATCTGTTTGTTCAGATTGGAAATCGTATCGTTTGCATTGTTCAGTTCTCTTTGCAACAATGTTATTTCATCCAAATCTTCTTCGGACAAAATAGCACCGCATTTCACACAAAAGTTTGCAGCACTTGCATTTTCTGTTTCACATTTAGGACATATTTTCATAATTATTTCGGTATTATGAATGATTATTTGGGACTATCGCCATATTCATTTCTATGTATGTTGCCTTCAGCAAAAATCAGCCAGCAGAAATACAAAGGTATGATTTGCCACCAGCCTGATTTGCCCAAGTCGTGACAGCGTTTTGCGCCTTGTGCAAGCAAGAACAAAAAAACAAGTATAAACAACAACCACCCAATCAAAGGATAAAGCATTTCGGCAAGCAGATAAACAACAAAATAAATAATAAAACTAATCCCGTATTCGAGCCTCCTGATTCGCCCCTCAAAAGAAAATGGTGCTGAAAACATTTTTTGGGGTGGCTGAGGCGATTGGAATGTATTGTCTGTTACGTTTCGCTCTTCAAACCAAAATTTTGGCTTGGGTGGCTGAGGCGATTGGAATGTATTGTCTGTTACGGTCAATTTTTCTTCCGTATCTGGTGTTTCTGTTTCTTCTTGCACCACCGCACTTTCTTCCATTCTTTCATTTATGGGTAGTGGCGCAGGTTGGTTTACCTGTTCAGACAGTTTTCTTTCCAACTCTTCCACTCGTTGCCTGTACAAACGCGCCGTTTCTTTCTGTTCATTCAGTTCCCTTTGCAGGCGGGCGGCTTCGTCCAAAGTTTCTTCGGATAAAACAGCCCCGCAAAACATACAGCAGTTGGCACTATGCGGATTTTCTTTTTCACATTTAGAACAAATCTTCATATCATTATACAAATTTGATTTTTGCTTTTCGTATTACTTTCCATTTGCCGGTGTCTTCGAGATGCACCTCGCCCTGCTCAATCTCCAAATTAGACGGATTGACACTGATTTTTTGCTTTTCGCAGCCTTCGGCAAAATCGGGATTTTTCAACACACGCCTGTACGCACCGTCATACACGGTATATTTTGCATACTTGTCGCCGACATTGTTGCGTGTTACTTCAAACACGGTATCATCATTTGGCTGCAAACTTATGCGATTAAAAGTTTCATTCTGAAGAATAGCATCGGAATAAAACCGTATCGCAACTTCCAAATTATCGTTTTTTATTTCCAAAACAACCTCATGTACAGGCTGCGTAATTTCATATACTGGCTGTGTTGCAACAACTTGCGGTTTTGGCTGTCGTTCCAATTCTCGAATTTTTTGACGCAGTTGCTGATTTTCGGTATGCAGTTTTGCATAGTTTGTTTCCCATTGTTTAGCAGTTAGTAAAAGGCGTTCGTTTTCAGCAGCAAGCCCTTTATAATCAGATGTCTCTGCCGGAGTTACTGGAACTGTTTTCGTGTTTTTTTGTTTTATCTTTTGAAACAATAACAGTAATAGAGAAACCAGTTTTGCTAAAAGCAGTTTTAGTTTTGCCCACAAATATTTTGTAACTCTTGCTTTGTTTTTCCAAATATCCAAGATAAACAAGCCTGCAATAATGATAAAGCACAAGATTTTAACCCAATTTATATCATTTCCTCCACCACCGTTTCCGTTTGTTTTTCCGCTTCCCCCTACATCAGGATTTTCTTTCGGTTCTTCATCAAAAAGACTATCAGGAATTTGTTTTTGTAATTCCGTTTTTAATAAATTGGTTGCATTTTTAAGATATGATTTAAAATTGATTTTGTCTTCAGGTAAATCAATCAGAAAATCTATCATTTTGGTTTTTGTCCAATTTTCATCAAACTGATTTTTTTTATCATCAATGTATTGCCATAATGCTCCTGGTTTTGGATAATATCCTGCAAATTTTTTAAACGCATTATATACAGAGATAGCCTTTGGAACGGATTTATCTATGCTAACATTAATATCTGAATATGATTTTACATCATTTGTGAAAACTCTTTTGTATTTTTCAAAATTCGGTTTATCTTTATCATTAATGTCTGCTATTTTATTGCTAATATATTTTTCTGTATAATAACAATTTACATAATCCACCAACTTTTCGTATTCCGCACTTTTATTCTGTGCAGCACTTACCGTACCGCACAGAATAATTTCACATAATATAAACAAAATTCTTTTTGCTACTGTTATCATACAAATTTAACTTTTGCTTTTGCAGTTATTTTCCATTTTCCGTTGTCTTGCAATTCGACAGTGCCTTGTTCTACGTCTAAACGCGAAGGAGACGAAGTGATTTTTTGCATTTCGCAGCCGGCGGCGAAGTCATTGTTTTTCAGCACGCGGGGGCATGCACGCTCGTAAATCGTGAACTTTGCCGTTTTGTCGGCTGCGTTGTTGAGTTTCAATTCAAACACGGTGTCTTCGTTTGGCGATTCCGTAACGCGGTTGAACAGACCGTTTTGTTCATTAATAGCATCGGCATAAAGCGACTTGGAAAGGGATACGGAATTTGAAACGGGCGCAGATACAAACGTGGTTGGGGTTTGTGCAGGTTTGCTGTTCAAGTCTGCCCGTAAATTTTTGTTTTCAAACTCCAAATCCTTTATTTTATCGTTTAATCCCTTATTGAGTTTTTCCAATTCATCTTTTTTCTTTTTCTCCTCTTCATCGCTTATATTCAGTGCCTCTTCGGCATTTTCTTTTTGTTTAGCCAGTTCTTTTTTGTGTTTTTTCAATATAATAACCAGAAATACAATTAATACAAGCAACAAACCGGCAAGAATGTATGAAACAAAAGCGGGAATGGGGTTTTGATTTGCTTTCAATTCAGCATTTTCGTCTTTTAAAGTGCGTATGTTGTCTTGCAAAATTAATATGCTATCCGGCGCACTTATTTTATTATCATCAAGTAAAGAAACAATGGGACTGACAATCACAATACAAGTATCTGTTTTTTTTCCATCGTTTGTTGTTACTATAATTTCAGCCGTTCCTTCCGATATAGCAGTAACTTTTCCATCTTTCACTGTTGCCACTGTCTCCTGAGTTGAACGCCAAGTTACCTTTTTATTAATTGCACCAGGAGGCGATACTGTTTCTGTAAGTATTTTCGTATTGCTTGCTGTTAAGCGTACAGTATCATCTATAGTTACACTTTCTACTAGAACAGCGGCTGCCGTAACTGTTACAGTACAAGTCGCTTTTATACCACTCCCATCTTTTGCAGTTGCAGTAATAGTAGTTGTTCCTACTGCTTTGGCTGTAACTTTACCCGTATTATTTACTGTTGCTTTTGTTATCTCACTTGAAATCCAAGTTACATCTTTATTACTTGCTGAATCAGGCTCTATTTTTTTTACTTTAATTTCTATTGTCTTATCTTTTTCTAATGACAAAGCAGTATTTAATAGAGTTATTTTTGTTACTTTAATAGTATCGCCGACACCGGCATAACAAATTCCGCAACCCAGCCATATAGCCGATAAAATAATGATTATTTTTTTCATTTTAGTTAAATTTGATTTATTTTTAAATGAGGACTTAACAGGTTTTCGGTAAACCTGTTAAGTCTTTGGTTAATAATGTTATTCTTTGCTGATGGCTTGTGCCAATTCGTGCAAAATGCCGACCAAAGGATAGAAAAACAAAGTTTCTTCTATATTCTTGCTGCCTTTTTTGCCTTTCAATGCCGATTGCAGCGATTGCGACAATTCGGTTTTGTCCTTTGCAAACTCTTTCACTTTGTCAATAATGTTTTCGTCTGCACCTAAACTGCGTGTAAGGAATTCGTCATTGTCATCGTGCAGTTTAAACAGGAAGTCGATAAATTCAAGTACCGAATTAACAATGCTTTCTTTGCTTTCTTCTATCAGTTCTTCAAATTTGACTTTTTTATCCGGTATTTCTTCCAGATTGTCGCCTATTAGAGTGAATTTTATCGGTTTAATATCGTTTGGCGTTTGTTTCACGGGTTGCAGAATACCGCCTTTGCAGGTGGCTTTTTTGGGTTCTTCTTCATAAATAACGTCCAAACGATTTCCTTCGCTGCCATAAACGCTGTCGAAAATCAATCGGGCAAACTCGCCGATAGTAGCGTTGTTGGGCGAGAGAATGCGCAGGGTTTTCGAGCCGTTTCCGCTGAATGCCAAAGTCAAAGGACGTTTCAGACCTTTTGCTTTCATTGATTTAGCGATATAGTAAAGAATAGCACCGTAGAAAATGATAAAAATGTATTTCATTTTCTTGTTTTGTGACAATTTCAGCAAAAAGTCCAAAGCCTGATTTTTGTTCACTTGTTTGTTGGTTATGAGCGAGAAGAGGAAAGCGACAATATCCGAGGAGTTCTTGCGGCTTTCGATTTCTTTGAGCGTGCTTTCCAATTCCTGCAATCCGTTTGAGTTGAGAACTTCCTGAAACTGTTGAAAATAAAGTTGCACAAAGCCGTTGCTGTCCGAATCCCAACGTAAGGCATCGCCAAAAATAGCATTGGAAGCAAAGACAAAGGACAGCAGCATTTGCGGTTTGTCATTTTCTACTATATAGACGTCTGTTGTTCCACCGCCAATGTCAATAGTTACCACATCGCTTTTCGCACCTCTTTTCTTGCGGTAATAATTATAGGGTGCAGCCGATTCTGAAATGCTGAACAGATTGTTGTCCGCGTTTTCGCCAAAATATTCTTTGTACAGTTCCTGCCAAATCATATTGAAGTCATCGCAACGTCCGGTATCCATACTTGCGGGGTAAAACCAAATAATTTTCGTCTGGTCTAACCTGCCGCCGGTTAGAACCACTTTGTTGCGTAAAAGGATAAATATATTTTCGAGAAACATACGGAATTCTATGTTTCAATCCAAAGAAAATATATTAATAATAAGTTAAAAATTATGCTGCGTTATTTATATTCAAATAATCCACAAAATAAGGCTGTTTGTTTTTCACGATGGCAAA
>JAISJU010000055.1 GCA_031261165.1 Prevotellaceae bacterium | reverse complement strand
TAAAATTGATGTTAGACTTCGTATAATTAAAAATTTCTTCGGGTTTGAAAAACCGCTTGATTTCTATTTGCGCATTTTCCGTTGTGTCCGAAGCGTGAATGATGTTTTCCTGTCCGCTCACGCTGAAATCGCCGCGAATGGTGCCGGGCAGCGCGTTCCGCCCATTGGTGGCACCGGTTATGGTACGCAGCACTTGCACACAATCAACACCTTCGAGGCACGCCACAATCACAGGGCTTGCTTTCATTGATGTAGTCAAAAGCGGGAAAAATGGCTTTTGGACAAGATGAGCATAGTGTTCGGCAAGAATTTCATCGGAAAGTTGCATCATTTTAATGCCGACAAGTTGCAAACCTTTTTGCTCGAAACGGCTGATAACCGCCCCAATGAGGTTTCTTTGTACAGCACTTGGTTTTAAAATGATGAGCGTTCTTTCCATAAAAAATAACATTATTAAGGTTGTTGGCAAAATTAATTGTAATATTTCTTACAAACAAACTTTCTTGTGATTTTTAGCGTGTTTTTATTAAACTTTAACCATTGAGAGGGTTATAAAAGCAATTATTTCTATTCCCCAATAAAATATTTATTATATTTTTGCAGCATAAAATAATAAGAACATAAACCTATGAAAAAGATTTTGTTAGTCATCGGCGTGGCAGCCTTATTGCTTGCCTGCGGACAAAAAAAGCAAGTGGAAGTTGCAGGCGTGTATAACGGCGTTTTGCCCTGCGCCGATTGCGAAGGCATAAAAACAATGCTTGAATTACAAGCCGACAGCAGTTATATACTTGAAACACAATATCTCGGCAAGTCGGAAGAAATTAATAATTATGTGGGTAAATTTACGCTGAATGAAGATGTGCTGGTGCTTGACAATGCAAAATACAACGGTTTCAATACGCAGTATCTCGTTGGCGACAGCACACTTACGCAACTTGATGCCGAAGGTAATGTGATTGCAGGCGAGTTTGCCGCTATGTATGTGTTGAGAAAATAATTTTTTTAGCACGCAGATGCTTATATTTCGACTTCGCTAACCCTATGCTTTACTCTGAAATGCCAGCGCAAACAGCCGCATTTGCTTAATCATAGCCAACATACCGTTGGAGCGCGTGGGCGATAAGTGTTCTTTCAGCCCGATGCGGTCGATAAAATACAGGTCGGCGTTGAGGATTTCCGCCGGCGTGTGTCCGTTGAGGATTTCCACAAGCATTGCCACGATGCCGCCCGCGATGTCGGTGTTGCTTTCGCCCTGATAATAGACTTTCCCATCGCGCATTTCCGCCGTTACCCATACTTTGCTTTGACAACCTTCAATGAGGTTGTCATCGGTTTTGTATTTTGTTTCGACACCGGGCGCGGATTGGCTTTTGTCGATTATCAGTTGGTAGCGGTCGAGCCAGTCCTCTACGAAGTCGAACTCGGCGATGATTTCGTCTTGTTTCTCGTTGATAGTCATTGTTTCATTTCGATTAAATATTCCACTTCCGCAGGTGTGGTGCGGAGTTCAAAAACAAAGGGGCTGTTGGTTGTGATTTGTAGCCGTTGCCGTTCGTTTTTGTTGATGTTTTTATAGTCGATAATTGCCTCAAAGTTGTTGGCATTCACACTGTTGAATTTGCTGAATGTAACGAAGAAGTTTGCTGTTACCGTTGAGGGGAAAAAGCGGACTTCCATATTTTTGGGGAAATTCTTGCCTGTAACGGGAATTTCCACCGTTTTTTCGGTAAATTTGTCTATCGGAATAAGCACATTCACTTTTTCCGTTTCGTAGCGCAGGTCTGCATTTTGGACAATTGAAAGGGTTTTGCGCACAGTGTCATTCAAGTTTCTGAATTTTATTGCCTCTGTATAAACGGCTGTCATTGTGTCCAACATCTTTTTTTCGCCGAACACATTGATGCTTTTCGGTACAATATTTATAGTACCGCTCAAGTTGTATTGCTGCGCGAAACCGACTTTGCCTGCAAACTTCACAGGCAGGGTTTTGTGCGCCTTATTCACAACAGGAACGGTAATTTCTTCGGGCAGTATCCTGAAAATTTCGGTCGAGTGGCGCAATTCTTCTTTTATCCGTGCGCGCAGCAGCAAATTGGAAATATTGAGTGTTCCTTTGTTGCCGGTAGCATCTTCGCGCAGGTTGATAACAACAGGGTCTATTTTGTTGATTTTATACATTAACAGATAAAATCCCTGCTCTTTGACTGTTATCCGCACTTGGCAGGGCAGGTCGCTTTCGTTGATTTTGTCAATAGGTGTGTGAGTGTAAGTGATTGGTATAGATATTGTTTCCTCATATACCCGCCGCAAATTGAGCATATACCAAAACAGAAATGAAAGCACAAGAAAAGACAAAAAGACAAAGACATCTTTGCTTGAAAAAAATGCCTTTATCCTTTTTGAATAAAGAATGAAGAATGTAGAATGAAGAATTTTATTCAGATTCATAATCTTTTAATTCTTAATTCCTGATTTTCAATTTACTCTGCACCTTCCGCGCTTGCGAAAACAGAAGTTTTCTCTACTTTTACGCGCACGTTTTCTGCGATTTCCACAATAAATGTGGTGTCTTTTATTTCGCGTACTTTGCCGTAGATACCGCCGCCGAGAACGACTTTGTCGCCTGTTTTGATTGCCTCACGGGCTTTCTGAATGTCTTTTTGTTTTTTCTGCTGCGGACGAATGAGGAAGAAGTAAAACACCACGAAGATGAGAACGAGAAAAGCAATATTTTGCCAGCCACCGCCTAAAAATCCGCCTTGTTGTCCGCTCTGGACTGCTTCTTGCAATAAAATGTTTAATGTCATAGTTTATTTGTTTTTAAAATATTTGATTTTGCAAAAGTACAAAGAATTATTTGTTTTCCGCCAAGTATTGTGCAATTTTAGTAATCTTATTCTCATTTCTTAACTTTTCCACAACATTGTCCAGCACGCCATTCACAAAAGTGCCGCTTTTGTCGGTACTGTATTCTTTGGCGATTTCGATGTATTCGTTGAGGGTTACGTTAATTGGAATGGCGGGAAAATTGAAAATTTCCGCGAGGGCGATTTGCATAATAACGATGTCGGTAAAAGCGATGCGGTCAAGTTCCCAATTTTTGGTGTGTTCGTCTATCAGTTTGCGGAAGTTTTTCTCGCCGCGCAATGTTTCGAGCAAGAGGTTGCGGGCAAAATCGCGGTCTTCTTCGTCTTTGAACAATGGCAAAAGCGGCTGTTTTTCAGCATTTTCCTGTGCAAACTGCTTGATGGTTTTTTGCACGAAACTTGTTACAATATCCAAATCGTCATTCCAATACAGGTTCATATCTTCCAAAGTAGCCTCAAAATCGGCGTTGGCAGGTATCAGTTTTTTGAAGATTTTTATCCAAAGGTCTTTGTCCGTTTTATACGAGGCTGGCGCGGTCATATATTCGGCGTAATAATCCGTTTGTACGAGCGTTTCGTAAATGTTTTTTACCACTTCGGGCTGTGCCGACCACGACAACTCGTTTTCTTCGGCGTATTTCCGCAGTTGCAGATTGGCAGCCACCTGTTTGGCGAAAGCATTTTCCACAAAACGCATATTCGGATTTTTCTCTTCGGGTGTGGGGCGAAGTTTGCGCTTGTTTTTTTCAATGCGTTGCAGCGCGTACTCGGTTACATCAACGGCGAGCAAAAAGAACAAATGATAGAGGTTGTAAGTTTGCTCAATGCTCAAAAACAACTCGTTCTCAACGGCTTTTTCCGTTTTTTGCTCGTTTTTGTAAAATGCAAAAATGATTTGCACTATTTTTCTGCGAAGTAAAATTCTGTTTATCATCAGACGTTTCTATTTTGACGCTGCAAAGATACGAAAAAATCTTTTACAATCGTCTAAAAAACTATTTTTTACTCAAAATAGTTTTATCTTTTTTGTGTATATATATATATAAATACTTGATAATAAATAAATTATGCGCAATGTGGATGTTTTTTGCAACTTGTTATTTTTATCTAAAAATATTTATTGTGTAACGAAGATTGGCAAGTTGGAAACTTGCTTTTAGCACGGACATAGGCAGAGCCTATGCCCAATGGGGCATCGTGACACAACTGTATGTATCAATCGCTCTCAATTATTTTATTTGTTTTTTTTAATATCATTAATCTTCATTTATATCTTCCACAATAATCTCTACCCTTACTTTTATTGTTTCGGGATAGTCACTATAATAATACACAGACATTATTGCTTCATTGGACATAGTCACGCTGTATTTTCCAAGATTATTAAATGTAATTTTTCCATCAATTACAGTATAATCGTTTTCAGATTCATTGTCATCGGGAGGGTAGTCATAATCAAAATAAGTATCGTAATCTTCATCTTTGATTACTACGTAACTTGTGAATATTCCATTAAATATAGACTGTTCAGCGAAAAGTTCTTCTCCACGCATTACTGTTCGCGTATCTAAGTTTTGTTTTCTTAAATCAAAATGTTGAACATCTTCATTGTTTATCAATAAATTTGCTGCAAATATTTCGGACAATAGAAGTTGATTAGAATAGCATTGTAAATGTTCTAAAGATATGCAGCCGGATAAGTTTAAATTTGTTAACTGATTGTTGTTGCACTCTAAACTTGTCAATGACGAATAAGCGTTTAAGTCTAAATTTGTTAAGTGATTATCACTGCAATCTAATTCTTTTAAAGCCGAGCAATCGCTTAAATCTAAATTTGTTAAGTGATTATATCTGCAATTTAACTCTGTTAAAGCTGAACATTCTGTTAAATTTAAGTTTGTTAATTGGTTGTTGTCACACCATAATATTGTTAATGCCGAACAACCTGTTAAATCTAAATTTATTAATTTCTTGTTGGAGCAATCAAAATAAGTAAACCTGCAATTAGTATCATTGGATGCAATAATTACTGTATATTCTCCTGCTTTATCATAGGTATGATTAAGTTCCGTAGCCTTATAAATAGACTTATCATTGTCGCTTGTTTTTGTTTCAATGGCACCATCGCCCCAATTTATTGTAAACTCTTTACCATTTGTAGATTGAAGAATTATGCTTTTATATGGTTGCTGAAGATAAGATTTTCCAGGAAATCTGTCAGCTAACCAAGTAAGTTTTACTGTGTCTTGAGCCGTTAATTTATCTGCAAAAACTAATACAGTTATTAACGTAATTCCGATTTTAAAAAACCTATTCATTTTTATGAAATTTTCAAATTAATTCTATTCCAGTCGGTGCGAATTTGCAATCCGTGCCTTATATTATGTTAATTATCAAATGCTTGACACAGATTGCAAATCCGCACCAACGGAAAGTTGCAAAGTTACAAAAAAATCAAAATAAAAAAGACGTTTTTTTGAATTTTTTATCGCCCGCAGATGCTTTTATAATCGCAATACTTGCAGGCATCGGCTTTTTTGCATTGCGAGAAGGGCGTATTTTTATCAAAAAGTTCCTGCAATTTTGCAATAAATGCGTTTGCGAAATCGCTCAAATCATTATCGTCAAACTTCAATTCGGGCGAATAAGCCTCGTCATCGGCTGCCAAAGGGAAAAGCAAAGCGGGCGTTGGCAGTTCCGCGCAAAAGCCTTCTTGCTGCAAAACATAAGCATACAGGAATGTTTGAAAACGGTATTTGTCCTTCGATTTTCGGTTTTGTTCCACAATGTCGGCTATATTTTTTGAATAATCGCCGGTTTGGGGCGCAGAGCCGGTTTTGTAATCGACCACGCGCACGATGCCGTTGCTGCGGTCTATTCGGTCAATAATGCCGCCGACTTTGATGCTTGCATTATCGTTGATAAAAATGCTGTACCCGTGCGATTTTTCCAATTCCAATATTTCAAAAGGCGTGTTTTTTTTGTCAAGCAAAAGGGTGTTTTTCAGCATTCGGGCAAGAACTTTGAAATAAATATGCTGCACGCCGTTGTAATCTTCGAGCCGCGTATCGGTTTGGAAATATTCTTCTACAAAGGCTTTTTGTATAATGTCGAGGCTTGCCGGTGTTAGTTGTCCGTTTTTCAGACAGGTATCGAAAAAATCGGCTGTAATTTCTTTGCAGTCATTGTAAATCAATTCCATACTTCGATGAAAAATACTGCCCAAAAGGGCGTTGTCAAGTTCATCGGACAGTTCATTGGGTTTTTTGATGTTGGCAACTTTAAAATAGAATTGCAGCGGACAGTCGATGTAGGCGTTGAAGGCTGAGGGCGACAATAATTGCGAATTGTATTTTTCGTTGAGTTTTTTGAAAATTTCGGGTGTTTTTTGAATGTTAATCGCGGGTGTTTTGTTGGTGTTTTGAATATCTGTTTTAAGCGTGATGCGTTCAATTTTAAAGGGCGTTTCGGTGAGCATTTGCAGCATATAACGGCTCATTTCGCCTTTGCCTGTCGATTGTTTTCCGGTGTTGTAGCACAGCGCAATGTTTTCGGCACGCCCAAGCAAACGGAAAAAATTGTACGCCGTTTGCGAGTCTTGTTCTTCGATGGTGTTCATCTCGAAATGGCGGCGAATGAAAGGCGGAATAAATGATGTTTCCGGCTCTATTTTCGGCATAATGCCCTCATTGACAGAGAGCAACAGCACATTTCGGAAATCCATATTGCGGGTGTCGGACATTGCCATTATCTGTATGCCCCGCGCCGGCTCGCCGTAATATGGCACCCTGCCCGCCGACAAAAGCCGTTTCAGCAAACGGATTAAGGTCGGCTTTTCAAGTTTGTCGGCAATGTTCCGTAAATGATTGAGCAGTTGATAAATTTTGAAAATTGCCTCTGTTTCAAGCACATCATCACCGATTGTTTTGCCCGCCTCGCTGATAACATTTTGCAAATACATCAATAGTTCTTGGGCGTTTTTTTCTTTGGTGTCGAAAAGGGTTTTGTTGGTTAATATTTTGGGGGATTGCGGGTTTAGCCCGCAATGACAATCAGGTGTAATATAAAAACGCTTGGATTTTAAAATTTTCTTTTCGTCTGTTTGCGCTTTCGGATAAATATTTTGAATGTAGGCGTGCCGCAAGACCGGTTGCAAATAAGTGATATTGAAGGCATTGCGGCGCAGTCCTTTTGTCTGCAAATCCAGCAGCAAAAGCAGCAAACTTGCGGCAGAAGATTGCATCAAATTGTAAAGAATGGCAATGTTTGGTTTCGCATTGTCGGGCGACAGGGGTAATGCGGACAAAGTGGCAGGCAGCAGTTTTTCATCGCATAGCACAATGGCGGTGGCGGCATCGTCAAAATCGGGATTTTTCAGCGTTTCCAACCATTTGGAAATATAACCGGTTTGCGCCAATGCGTTGCTTGATTCTACAAATTGAATCTTTTTCGGTTTTAAAAAATTATCGTTGTCAAGTTTCAATTCATTGCCGAAAAAACTGATGTATCGTTTCAAAAATTTCCCCGCCTCCTGTTCCAAATAATATTTGTCCGAATCCCAATAAAAAAATGACTCGTTTTTTAATTGGCGGAGTAAAGTAAATTCTGCCGTTGTCAGGTGGCTGTATCCTACGAAAACGTATTTTACTTGTCCGTCAGTTAAAACTGACGGCAATACACTGCCGGAAGTCCCTTTAAAGGGACTTGTATGAGAATTACCGTCAGTTTTAACTGACGGGCACCCCTCTACAAGATTTCTAATCAGCATACCCTCGTATGCTTTTCCCTGCGCAAACAGACGTTTTTTAAATTCATAATAAACCGTTTTCAAATTGTCCCACACAGAGAAAAAGTGATTTTTCAGGTCGGTATCGTGGTTGAAAAAACGCTTGATAACCTCTTTTTGTTCGTCTGTGAGGTAGGAAAAATCTTTGAAATCTTCCAAATCGTGAAGATTTCCGAGCAATTGGTCGGCAGACACGAGGTAGAGGTCTATGTCGTTGAAATCGTTGAGCAGCGTTTCGCCGAAAAAGTAAAACTCATCAAAAGTTTCTTCTGCTTTGCACACCTCTTTATATACATTATATAATAGATACACCATTTCGATGTGTTCGGCGGTGTCGTCTGGCAGTGTGAGGTCGCTTGCGCGGCTGCAAAGCCCGATGATATTTGTGTATTGCGGTGTCCAAACCGGTTTGCCGTTTGACACCGCAGGCAGGTATTTCTCCATAAAAAGCCGCGTGCGCCGAGAGGGCGTAACAATCACTACGTCAGACATATTGCTGCCGAATTTGGCGTACAAATCTTCGGCTACGGCGTATAAAAAAGCGTTTTTGTTCATTCGACTTCTATAATTTTATTTTCATTCAAATACCAAATATAGCCCTCCGTTTGCGAAAATCCCATTTTTTGCAGCAGTTGCATATATTCTTGTACCTGTTTTTTGTGCGTATTTTGCACGGCACCGGTTTTGTAATCTACGACAATGGCTTTGTCCTGTTCGTCAAGCATCACGCGGTCGCAACGGAAAGTGCCGTCTGCTGTCAAAATGATGCATTCGTTGATAACTTTGTAGTTTTCCGAAAACCATTCGGGCTTTTGGATAATGTGTTTTTTTATTTTTTCTGCATATTTTTCTTTGTCCGAAAGATTGATAACGCCCTTTTCTATCAATGAACTCACTGCATTTTCCACATCGGCGGGCATTTTGACATATTCAAACAGGCGGTGTATGACATTGCCCTCTTTGACGTACTCGTTTCGGTCTTCCCAACCCTCTTCGCCCTTTACAAAACGCTGTGCCTGCGTGGTTTGTTTGTATTTCACTTCGGTTAGAATGGGGTTAAAAGTGATTTCTTCCTGCCGCGCATCGGTGTTTTTGAAAACATTTTCGGTTTTATCCTCTTTTTTGTCCTCGCTTTTTACGATTGTCCCGCTTTCCATATTTCCTTTCAAAACATTTTCGAGTATATTCTGGATTTTCGGCGTTTCACTTTTTTTTGCCGGCGTTTTTGCAATGAGCATCAGGTTTTTTTCCGCCCGCGTGAGTGCCACATACAACACATTGAGGCTGTCCATTTCCAGCATCTCGGTTTCGCTGTCAAATGCCGGTTTGAAAAGCGAATTTTCCATTTGTTCGTTGTACTCGATGGGCAAAAGCGAGAGGTCAAACGGGCTGGTGAGTGCGTTTCGACTTCGCTCAACGACCGGGTTGGTGAGTGCGTTTCGACTACGCTCAACGACCGGGTTGGTGAGCGAAGTCGAACCACACCACAGCAAATTCTGCTTGTAGAGCGAAGATTTCGGTGCCATATCCCAATCTGCAAACGGCACAATGACCGTGTGAAACTGCAAGCCTTTTGACTTGTGAATGCTCATCGCCAAAATGCCGTCTCGGTTGCTGTCTTTGCCGGTGGGCAGCGGCACGGACTCGTTGCACAATCTTGTGTCCCAATACTCCAAAAACGCGCGAATATCGGCAGTGTTGCGCGACAAATAATCAGCGGTTTTGTCCATAAATGCGTAGAGGAAAGCCGATTCGCCACCAATATTCAGTTTGAATTGCCGGACAATTTCCTGGATTAAATCATACAAAGGTAATTGTGAATTGTGAATTGAAAATTGAAAATCATTTTGATTTAACAGAAAAGACAGTTCTGCCTTTGGCACAAGATTTTCCGGCTCGGCAATGCTGCGCAACGCAGCCGTAATAATTCGCAACGCGTGAGATGAGCCGAGTTGATACGCCTCTTCGGAGATGATTTTCACCTTAATGCGTTTCGGCAGTTCGGCGGCAATATCCCTGATTTGTTGGTTTTTCCGGCAAAGAATGCAAATATCCGACACCGACACGCCGTTTTCCAACAATTTTTGCACTTTTTCGGCAATCGTGTCAATCGCCACCTCGTTGTAATCGCGTTCCTCGTCTTTATCCACAAAATCCACCGACACATAGCCCGCGTTGCTTTTGTCAATGGACTTTTGCTCAACGCTTTCGTAGGCTTTTTTCAGCGAGCCGCTCAATCCCGTCACCGCGTTTTTAAACAAATGATTGTTGAAATCCACGACCGCTTTCTCGCTGCGGTAATTCGTGTCGAGCGTTCTGTAATCCGCCTGTTCGCCGAGCGTGTTTTCAATATCGTTCAGAATGCGCCAATTTCCGTTGCGCCATCGGTAAATGCTCTGTTTCACATCGCCCACCAACATTCCGAAACGCCTGCCCGCAATCATTTCCGAAATCAATGCCTGAAAATTCTGCCATTGCAATGTGGAAGTGTCCTGAAACTCGTCAATGACCACGTGGCGTATTTCCGCGCCGATTTTCTCGTACACAAAACTTGCATCGCTCTCGCCGACCATTTCGCTGAGCAGTTGCGCTGTTTTCGCCAGCATAAAACGGTTTTGCTCGGCGTTTTGCTCGTCTATTTTTTCGGAAATTTTTTCGATTAATTCCAACTGATGTACATATTTCAGTAACAGGCAGGCGGAATTGTATTTTTGAATGTTTTTGTTGCGGTAATTTTCCGTTTCTTGCAATAATGGCAAAAAATGCAGGTCGCCGTCTTTGCCTTTGTCGCCTGACAATACGGCATTTACATAAATGTTCGGCTCTTCGTATTTTTTATTTCTGATTTTTTTAAAATAACCAGGAATACCTTTTGCGCTATAATGAAAATCAAAATTATTTTCGGAAAAACCGCCTGCATATTGCGCCATCGCGTTCTCAAAAATCTTTTTTATCTTTTTGCATTCGGCGATGGTTTCCTTTATTTTGTTTGGATTTTCGTGCAGTTGTTCGCGCAGCCGTTTTTCCTGCTCTTGGAAGGATTCTTTAAAAATATTTTGCCCGAATTGCAATAAATCTTTTTCGATTGACCACCGCCCGTCTTCGAGTTTATGTTCTACGAAAGCGGTAATGCGTTGGAGGGTGTCCGCGTTTTCCGATGCCTCTTGCAAGACGGCTTTTACGGCATCTTTGATGGGTATTTCGGTGTCAAGTTCGATGTTGAATTGCGAACCGACACCGAGTTCTTTTGCCAGATTGCGCACGACTTGTTGAAAAAAACTGTCGATGGTGGTAACGTGGAAACGGCTGTAATCGTGCAGGATATTGGTAAGCGCGGCGGCGGCTTTTCGGCTGATGTCGTCTTCGCTCATTGCGGGTAGTTCTCGCTGCAACGACTGCAAAAACCCGTTGTCAAGGCGGTTTGCCAATCCGTAGAGTTCCGTCAGGATACGTGCTTTCATTTCTTCGGTCGCGTCTTTGGTGAAGGTAACCGCCAAAATATGCCGGTGCGCCGTTCCCCGCAGCAGTTGCGCGATGTATTGCAGGGCGATGGTGTAGGTCTTGCCGGAGCCAGCAGAGGCGCGGTAGATGTTGAGCATAAGCAAAAATATTAATGTAAATCTCCGCCCCAACCGTGTCCTAATTCCCAATGTTCGTCTATCACTGTTTCTACGGTTTGGTCTTGCAGGTCAAATTCTTCGATAATCAATTCTATAATATGCGCTGTAATCCAACTACCGCACATTACTTCAAAAACATTGTCGGCTTTGCGTTGAAAAATTCTGCCTCGCGGGATTTTGGTGTAGTCTGTTTCGTAAACATCGTTCTTTTCTTTTCCTGCACGATAGCGCATTTTTTGTTTAGTCCACCAACTTTTGTGCAAACTGCTGACTGTTTTACGCGCCATATTCCCCGCATACGCCACATCTCGCGCATCGGATTTGACAACGCCAAACAAGACATCTTCTTTTTCGTCATACCAAAAGATACCTAATTTAGGTTCTTCCTGATAGTCGAAATTATCTTCCATCAGTTGCATCATATCTTGGCGTTCTTGGGTGCTCATATTTATCAAAAATTATATTATTAATGCGAATCACGGGTTGAAAATGTATTTTTTGCCCGATAGGGCATTCATATCAATAGAAAAAAAATGCTGTATTTTGTCTTTTTCCCCGTAGGGGATACACAAAAATAACGATTGTGAATGTCCTACGGACATTTTAGGTAAAGGCAGATATCGTTATTCTATTGATATGTAAGTCCTAACGGACTAATTTAACTCGTAATAGGCATTATTATTAAATCACTTCTTCCAAAACCTCTTCCTTTACCTCTTCCCTAATCACTTCCAAAGCCACTTCCTTCTTTTCGTCATCAAAGCCGACCCGAATAGTATCCCCCTCATTGACGGAAGATTTAATGATAAGTTCCGAAATCTCGTCTTCGAGGTATTTCTGTATGGCGCGTTTGAGCGGTCGTGCGCCGAACTGCACATCGTAGCCTTTGGAGGCGATGTGCGCCTTTGCTTCATCGGTCAGTTCGAGTTTGTAGCCCAACGCCTCAATGCGTTTGTACAAGCCTTTGAGTTCGAGGTCGATGATTTGGAGTATTGCCTCTTTGTTGAGTTGGTCGAACATTATTACATCGTCAAGACGGTTGAGAAACTCGGGTGCAAATGCCTTGTTCAGAGCCTTTTGTATGACGGAACGCGAAAATTCCCTGTCTTCGGAAACATTGTTATTGACCACAAAGCCCACGCCCCGCCCGAAATCTTTGAGTTGGCGGGTGCCGATGTTGGAAGTCATAATAATAACCGTGTTTTTGAAGTCTATTTGCCTGCCGAGGCTGTCCGTCAAACGCCCTTCGTCAAGTACCTGCAAGAGGAGGTTAAACACGTCCGGGTGCGCCTTTTCGATTTCGTCGAGCAGTAGGATAGAGTAGGGTTTGCGGCGCACTTTCTCGGTCAGTTGCCCGCCTTCTTCGTAGCCCACGTAGCCCGGAGGCGCACCGATGAGGCGCGACACGCTGAATTTTTCCATATATTCGCTCATATCAATGCGGATAAGGGAATCGACACTGTCGAACATCAAACGCGCCAATTCTTTGGCTAAGTGCGTTTTGCCAACGCCGGTGGGTCCCAAAAAGATAAAGGTGCCGATGGGTTTGTTTGGGTCTTTCAAGCCTACGCGGTTGCGGTGAATGGCTTTGACGACTTTTTCCACCGCCTCGCTTTGTCCGATGACAAATTTTTTCAAATCGTCTTTCATATTCAGCAGTTTTGCCGTTTCTGCCTGTGCCACGCGCTGAATGGGTATGCCTGACATCATTGCCACTACCTCTGCCACTTTGTCAGCGTCAACGGTTTGGCGATAGTTGTCCGCATCTTTGTCCCATTTCAATTTGGCGGCATTGAGTTCTTCCATCAGTTTTTTGTAACTGTCGCGCAGGTTTGCCGCATATTCAAAGTTCTGTTCGGCAACGGCAACGTCTTTTTCGCGGTTGTTTTCAGCGATTTTCTTCTCAATTTCTTCCATTACTTCGGGTATCGTAATGTTGGCGATATGTACGCGCGAGCCGCTTTCGTCGAGCGCATCAATGGCTTTGTCGGGGAAACAGCGGTCGCTGATGTAGCGTTCCGTCAGTTTCACGCAGGCTTTCAGGGCGTCTTCGGTGTAGCGCACGTTGTGGTGTTCTTCGTAGCGGCTTTTGATGTTTTTTAGGATTTGCAGCGTTTCTTCGGGCGTGGTCGGATTGACGATGATTTTTTGAAAACGCCGTTCCAGTGCGCCGTCAGACTCAATGCTTTTGCGAAATTCGTTGAGCGTTGTTGCGCCGATACATTGTATTTCGCCCCGCGCCAAAGCCGGTTTCAGCATATTGGCAGCATCAAGCGCACCGCTCGCGCCGCCTGCGCCGACAATGGTATGGATTTCGTCAATGAAAAGGATTACTTCGGGGTTTTTTTGCAACTCGTTGAGAATGGCTTTGATGCGTTCTTCAAATTGTCCGCGATATTTTGTGCCCGCAACGATTGACGCCACGTCCAGCGACACCACGCGCTTGCCAAACAGCACGCGCGACACTTTTCGCTGCACAATACGCAACGCCAAACCCTCCACAATGGCGGATTTTCCCACACCCGGCTCGCCTATCAGCACAGGATTGTTTTTCTTCCTGCGGCTGAGGATTTGCGCCAGGCGTTCTATCTCTTTGTCGCGCCCCACAACAGGGTCGAGAATGCCTTCCTGCGCGGCTTTGGTGATGTCCGTGCCGAAGTTGTTGAGTGTGGGCGTGTTGGTGTCGGTCGTTTTTTTATCGCCGGTTTGCTGCTGTGTAGTGCTGTCCGCCGATTTTTTTGCACCGCCGCTTTTTTTCATCGGAATGGTGTCCTCGTCGTCATCATCGTCAAAACCTGCCGTTACTCTGTTATTGTTGATGTAATCAAGTATCGTTTCGTAACTGATGCTTTCTTTTTCAAGCGTTTTTGTTGCCAGATTTTCTTTGTCTTTCAGTATGGCGAGCAGGAGATGTTCGGAGTCGGGTTGGTCGCTTGTGCCGAGCGAACGAGCCTCCAACTGCAACAGTTTCAGCACTTTTTCGGTCGATTTGAGGAAAGGCAGGCTGCTGGCAGTAACAATATTATTGGTGCGAATATCCGATTCGATGGCTTGTTTCACGCGGATTAAATCGGTGCGAGTGCTGCATAGAAAGTCGAAAGCCGTATTTTTTCCATCGCGCAAAATGCCCAACAGCAGGTGTTCGGGTCCAATATAGCCATTGCCCAAACGCTCGGCTTCCTCGCGGCTGTAACCGATGATTTCATTTACTTTCGGTGAAAAATTAGTGTCCATATCTTTTATATGTTTTTTTGAAGAGGCAAAAGTACAAAAAATATGCCATATATTTTTAGAAACTGTTTTGAATTTTTATTTTATACTCCGTCAGTTAAAACTGACGGCAATTGGTTTTCCGAAGTCGGCTTAAGCGACTTGTTTGTATTCATTGCCGTCAGTTTTAACTGACGGGCATAAAATAAAAGGTATTGTTAAATAAGTATAGATAAATACTTTTTCTGGATTGCTTCGGAGTACCTCGCAATGACGCGAAACCCAATGGTTGTGCGTCATTGCGAGGTATTTCCGAAGCAATCCAGAAAGAAAGATTATTGAGAACTTTGCTTAACAACATAATCTCTATATCAATTTAATAATACCAAATAAAAATTCAAATTTCATTTTGTTTTTTATTCCGGATTGTTTCGGACACAAAAAAAAACAAAAATAAACGCCAAAACCTTTCATTATAAAAAATTATCCCTACCTTTGCAGGCGCAAAAACACAGAAAACGAGTGGAGTAGAGGTGCAAGTACTCGCGCCCCTTAAATGCAGCACTGCGTTTTGTGAAGTTCAGTACTGAGTTTGTTGATATACAGTTAAATAAAAAACGAAACTTATTTTTTATAAATCAAAATTTTAATGACAATGAAAAAGATTACTTTATTATTAATGACACTTGCCATTGCTGCAACGGCGCAAACAGTTGCCCAATCTTCCAACGCCAACCTGCAAGGGTTATCGCTTTTCTTTTATGATACTTTTTTTGATGGTGATGTAGAATTGACACCTGCTTTTGATGCAAACATTACCAACTACACGGTAAATGTATCATATTTTAATTCTTCCATTGGTGGATATGGCTACATCGCCGACAGCAAAGCCACTATTAATAGTTCTTCTATTAACAATACAGGTGGCACTTCATTCCAATTTTATAAAACACTGCAAGTAGGCGAAAATATCATTACTTTCATAGTTACCGCCGAAGACAGTGTAACGCAAAAAACTTACACGCTTGTGGTAACCCGCGAGGCATTGCAGGAAAGAGCCGAAACAATTAATGTAACCACACCCGGCACGCTTAGAAATTATATTCTTGAAGATGATAAGTTGAAAATAACCAAACTAACCATAACCGGCAATATTGATGCCCGCGATATATATTTTCTGGATAGTTTGTCTCATCTCATAGAATTAGATTTAGGCGATGCCAACATTGTTGCTTACGAGGGTATCGTAGGTTGGTGGAATAGCAGATTGTATTCTGCAAATGAATTGCCTGAAAATTCTTTCAGGCTACCTTATTTTACTTCTATTGTTTTACCCAAAACATTAACAAGTATTGGGAGTGCTGTACTCAATTTTGATGTATCCGCTCTTACGTCCCTGACTATTCCTGAGGGCGTTACCAAAATTGGATATGTTTTTGCTAATTACAAACGCGAACTTACTACCCTTTCTCTTCCAAGTACGCTAACTGAGATTGGCGGCGATAGTTTTTTTTATTGCGATAATCTTACTACGGTAATAAACCACAATCCAAATCCGATAGAAATTGATTGCGTTTTTACTTGTAGAGAACAGTCTTTTTCAAATGAACGTACTTTGTATGTTCCTTTCGGCTCGGGTGCAGCATACAGAGAGGCGCATATATGGAAACTGTTTAATGTGGTAGAACTTCCCGATGTATCCGACGTATCGGTAGTGCCGTCAGACACAAGCGTATTGCTTGTGTGGCAGCCATACGATAACGCAGAGGGCTACAAATTGCTTATTTATGCCAACGAGGCACATACGGAACTTGTCTGCACGCTGGAATACGACAGCGCGGGGCAACTGTTCAACACCATCCTGCACCGCGCCAGAACTGCGCAGCAAACCGTCTCGCCAAGTTTCACCGCTACGGTAGAACATCTGTTGAGCGGCACTACTTATTATTATACACTCCAAACGCTTGGGGCAAGCAATGCGCTGCTTTCGAGCCAATCGGGCAGTTTCACCACCACCGGCGAGCAGAGCAACACAGGCGTAGTTTCACCGGTCGGTGAGCGCAGTCGAACTGTCGCTTGTTACAGCATCTTGGGGCAAAAACTGCCCAAAGAGCCGGAAAGCGGAATATACATTATATTGTATGATAACGGCACGGCTAAGAAATTTGTGAAATAACAAGAACGCAAATTACGCAAATTTACGCAAAATATATTTTGTTGATAAACAACAGGATACGTTTTGCGTAAATTTGCGTAATTCCGACAAGTCGGAACAAGTATTGCGTTCAAAAAACAGCCCCCTGCAACGTAATGCCAACAAGACATTCCATATATCGAAGATATTATAGAATGTTTTTTTTTATTCTACAATTATTTTTCCTACCTTTGCCCTCAAATTTTTAAACAGTAAATAAATCGTTCAAAAAATGGATAAAAACACACTTACGGCATTTGCCCTTATCGGATTACTTTTCGTAGGCTTTTACTGGCTCAACAAGCCTACGGAAGAGCAACGCAAGTTAGCGGAACAACAGCGCATCGAGGCGCAAGCGGCAGCAGAAATGCAGCAACAAACGGTTGTGCAGCCGGACGCCTTGACTTTGGATACTGCGAAAATAGCAGCCGACCGCGAAGGAAAATTTGGCGTTTTTGCACAGGCAAGCCTTGGCGAAAACAAAACGGAAACGGTAGAAACCGACCTGCTCAAAATAGATTTTTCCAACAAAGGCGGGAAAATCTCGGCAGTGGAACTGAAAAAATACCGCACGCACGACTCTCTGCCCCTCGTTCTTTTCAGCGGCGAAGAGGAAAACGACTACGGCTTTTACATCAATATTAATAACCGCAGCATCAATACCTCGGATTTGTTTTTCGAGGCGTTGCCACTTGTTAAAAACGACACGGCGCAAATCATTACAATGCGCCTCGCGGTCAATGAAAACTCGCATCTGGACTTCGTTTATACCATTCCAAACGACAATTATATGTTGAAATTCGACATTGTGTCTGCCGGTATGCAGGACATACGCGGTTTGGAAATGTTTTGGCACGGAAAAGTCCGCCAACAGGAAAAAGGGCGCGATTTCGAGGGCAGATATTCGGGCTTGTACTACAAATTTTGGGGAAAAGAAGTGGAAAACCTCAGCGAGAGCAAGCCGGACAGCAAAAAAATTGAAACCGGTCTGAAATGGATTGCATTCAAAGACCAGTTTTTCTCTTCCATCTTGATAGCCGATGATAAATTTTCTTCGCCGAATTTGGAAAGCAATATCCTGAACGACAAATATCTGAAAGAATATTCCGTTAGCAAAATGACAGTGCCGTTTAAGACGCAAGACGGCGATAAAACAGGTTTCCGTTTCTATTTCGGTCCCAATCATTTCAAAACGCTCAACGATTATGACAAAGGTTTGAACAGCGACCAACAACTCGATTTGCAGAAACTTGTGCCGCTCGGCTGGACACTTTTCCGCTGGATAAACCGCGTACTCGTTATTCCGATGTTTAACTTCTTCGGCGGTTTCGGCTGGAATTTCGGTATCGTTATTCTATTAATGACCATCGTTATCAAACTGCTGCTTTTCCCGCTCACCTACAAATCTTATATGTCATCGGCAAAAATGCGCGTGCTAAAACCCGAAATCGAAAAAATCAACGAAAGAATCCCAGCCAACAAACCGCAAGACCGCCAAAAAGCGACTATGGAACTCTACGGGAAAGTAGGGGTCAGTCCGATGGGCGGCTGCCTGCCGATGCTTTTGCAGATGCCGATACTGATAGCGATGTTCTCGTTCTTCCCCGCAGCCATTGAACTCCGGCAGCAAAGTTTCCTTTGGGCGCCAGACCTCTCAACTTACGACTCGATACTGAATTTGCCCTTCAACATTCCCTTCTACGGCGCACACGTCAGCCTGTTCTGCCTTTTGATGAGCATTGTGAACGTGATTTACACCCACATCAATATGGCAACGCAAGATATGGGCAACCAGCAAATACCGGGAATGAAATATATAATGTATCTGATGCCGGTAATGTTCCTCTTTTTCTTCAACAGTTACGCATCAGGTTTGAGTTATTACTATTTGATTTCCACACTGATAACCATCGGACAAACTTACGCCATACGCGCCACGGTTGATGAGGATAAACTCCTCGCGCAGTTGAACGAAAACCGCAAGAAACCGGCAAAGAAAAAAGGCTTTTTGGCACGGCTCGAAGAGGCGCAACGGAAACAGTTGGAGGCACAAAAGAAAGGGAAAAAGAGATAATTTAATAAGATAATTTAATTTTTCTGGATTGCTTCGCTTCGCTCGCAATGACGGTG
>JAISJU010000161.1 GCA_031261165.1 Prevotellaceae bacterium | reverse complement strand
AGTTGTTTGTTGTATGAGCCGATATTGACGGTAATAATGTTCAACATTCGTTGCAGATATTCGTTGTAGGAATTTGCCGTAAAAATATCGCCTTTCACGCGGTATTCGCCAAATTGCGTTTTAATTTTAGGTTCTTCGGAAATAAAATGCTCTGCATTGTCATTTGGAATCATTCTTTTTAGTTGTTCGAGCGAAAAAACAGACGATTCCAATTTATTAACCGAAAGTTCCGTATCTTGTAATGTTTCTTCTTTATCTTTGATAATCAGCGGAATAAACATATCGTAATCGGCGTAATTTTCTTTCAATCCGACCGTAATCATATCGCCGAGAATATTTTTTGAAGTAAAAAGTTCTTCCTCGCGCTCATCGTAAGCATACAAATCTTCCAAATTTTCTTTGTAAAAATCCTCAAAAGCAGGGTGTTCCACTACATAAAGTAAGTCGTGCATCGAGGCGGGCGAAGTTTTGCGTTTGTACAGATTTTCGCGGTTTTGCGCCTTTATTTCTTCGTATTCCGCCTCGCGCCACATCAAGCGCAAGCCGCGCCCCAAAACCTGTTCCAGCAAAATCGGGGCTTGCGAAGAACGCAACGGCACAATCACGCAAACATTCGACACATCAAAACCCTCGCGCAACATCAGCACCGAAACAATCACTTTCGGTTGCGTGTATTTATCAATATTGAAAAGTTTTTGCTTAATCGTGTCCCATTCGGCAGCGGGAATACTGCCTTTGCGGTCGCTGTCAATCTGCATTACATCGTTTTCGGCAAGTCCTTCGGTTTTCAAAAAATCGACCACAAGCGGCGAAACCGTTGTATCTTCGCAAACGACAAGCATTTTGGGCGGTTTGCCATCTGCTTTAAAATTCTCTTCTAAAATTTTGAGTTTCGACAAGCCAGCCCGCAACATAATTCGCTGCCCTTCGGAAAGCGCAATCGCTTTGTTTTGCTCGTTGCGAATTGCCTTAAATTCAAGTTCCTCGTTGCTTAAAGCGGCAATTTCCTTGCGTTTGTCCAGCACGAACGATTTTACCAAACCTGCGTGCATTGCGGTTGTGAGGTCGAAATCGACAATGATATGTGGAAAATAATGTTTTGCCTTTGTTTGTCCGCTGCCTTGCGTATTGTAGGGCGTGGCGGAAAAGTCGATTTGCAAAAAGTTTTGCCCTTTGCCCGCCGAAATTTTGTTTAACGCCTTTTGCCATTCTACTTCGGCGGTTTCGTTTGCGGTTTTTATCTCGTGAATATGGTGTGCCTCGTCGTTGAAAACGCAAATATTGGGCAAGTTTGCCAAAAAATCCAACTCGCCGCCGCGCAAAAAACGCGCATCAAGCGTATCAAGGGCATTGCCTGCCGCCACGCCGGGCGACACAGGCAACAAATCGTTAATCAGTTTTTGCGTTTGGTCGAAAGAAAATGCGGCGGTTTGTACGGAATTTTCGATTACCGTTTCGTCATCATCATTCAATAAATGCCAATTTGTAATAGCAATCATACCTTCGCCGGTGGTTTTGCGCCCGATTTCCTGTTTTTCTACCACGCTGTTTTGCACAAAACCGTAAATAGATTGGCGATATTGGTCGGGAATAAAAAGTTCTTCATTTTGTTTCAAATCGGAAGTGTTAAAATTGCGCGAGCCGTTTTCCGTGATTTTGCCTTTGAAAGCGTCAAGCAGGCGTTCATAAACGATAAGTCCGGGCGCAACGAGAAGGAAATTCTTTGTATAACCACCCGCCTCGCTGTCATTGCGGGCTTGACCCGCAATCCCCTGTTGTGTGAGGGGATTCCCGCTTTCGCGGGAATGACAGTTAAACTTTGCATTCAAATATTGCCAAATCAGCAAAGCATTCAGCACCCAAGTTTTGCCTGTGCCTGTCGCCATTTTGATACAATATTTCAGGTAGGCGTTTTTGTTTTGCGCAAGTTGCAGCATAAAATCGCTGCCGACAAACGCCGTTTCTGACATTTCCGAAACGGCGGCGTAAATATCTGCTACAGACCCGATTTTCAATATTTCGTGGCAATAAATGGCGTTCAAAATCGCCTGCCGTTGCCCCAAATGAAAATTCTTTGCGCGTTCGGAAACAAAATTTTCCGAAAACCAATAATTGAGTAAGTCCGCCGTAACGGGCGTAACCGCTTGCAGCATTTCGCCGCTTTCCCACGCATTATTTACGATTTGCGAAAGGCGTTTTGCCATTTCGAGCGGGGTATAATTCCCTGTGTTGTTATTTTTCTTTGCCATTTTTCTAAATTTCTTCTACCACCATACTTTCAAAACCAAACACATCTACCGCTTTTACGCACACTTTGCGGTTGCCGTACAACTTGCGCGGCACATTGAGCGTTGTCCGCCGCACCACACGCAAATTGTCGCTGTCGTTGGCGGTGTTTTCGCGGTAATCCTGCCAGAGTGAGCGGAAAGTCGCGCCATCATAATCGGGGTCAATACTCCAATATTCGAGCAAATCGAGCGGGTTGGAATTGATAACTCGCTGCACCGCCGCCTTGTTTTTGTCGTCGAGCGGAATGGTGTCGGGCGATAACAATACATAATTTTCAAGTTCTACGGTTATGCGCTCTTCCGCTTCGCTGTTGCCTTTTTCCTTTATAAGCGGTTTAATAGTAAGGTATTGCAATGAAGAAAACCGCACCTGCCCGCTTTCTACCAAATCGCGGTAATTTTTCTTTTTCAGCAAATCCAACAAATCGGGCGGAATAACAATGACTTCGATTTTCGTTTTGTCTGCCTGCTGCAATGCCGCGCTAATATCAAACGAAAAATTCCAACCGAGCAAAATGACTTTGTTCCATTCCCTGCCGAGATAATTTTCGCGGTTTTTCAGGGCGCGGTACACAAAAGCGGCGTTGGTAATGTTGTTGGGCGAATCGACAACAACAAGATTATTGCCCGTATAACCGATATTGCTTTGCGTATTTTCGGGTTGCGAAAACGATTTTGCACCGTACAAATTCAAAACCACTTGCGACAAATCGCCAATCTTTTTATATTCGCTGCTTTGAAACGCTTCGCGCTGATAATCGCCGATAGCGTGATAAAGAAAAGGTTTCACTTCATTGTCTATCAATCGTTTGCGCATAACCATACAGGCGGGTTTACCAATATCACTTGTGAGCCAACGCCTGCCGAGTTTTTCGGCAACGCTTGCTGTTGTGCCGCTACCACCGAAGAAATCGGCGACAAGGGAGTTTTCGTTGGAAGAGGCTTTGATAATACGTTCGAGAAACTTTTCCGGTTTTTGTGTCCCATAACCAATATTTTCATTTCCTTGTAAGGAATTTAAATCTGTCCACACATCTCTGCACCTTACTCCTTCGCCTATATATTGTTTCCTTTGGGGTACTTTATCTTTTTCCGCTATCAAAATCCCTTCTTTTAACCATTGCTGTGCCGTTTCTATTGGCATTCTATAACCATTTTTTGGCATTTTTTCTCCAAATCCTAAATCATAAACATATCCTCCACCACCGGGATTATCAATTGGTGCTAATCTATATTTTCCTTTACTGTCAGTATATTTATAAAGAGATAAACTGGTTTCTCCATATTCTTGAAATACATCATTCCAAATAACACCACCTATATTTTTTCGATAAAAAAAGATAGTGTCGTGAGATTTTATGAATTTTTTGTTTTTGTTTGAAGTATCCCCGATTGCTCCTTGCCAAACAATTTCATTTGTAAAATTCTCTTTTCCAAAAATATCGTCCAACAAAATTTTCACATAATGCCCGATATGCCAATCAATATGCACATAAATACTGCCCTGCTCGTTCAGCAGTTCGCGCATCAAAGCAAGGCGCGGATACATCATTTCGAGGTAAGAAATCGTGCCGTCTTTCCAAGTGTCGGAATAGGCAAACTGTTCAAGCACAGTGGGTTTTTGCTCAATGTCGCCGCCGGGCAGGGTAATTTTGGTGCGATAGTCGGCTTTGCTGTCGAAAGGCGGGTCAATGTAAATCAGGTCAATGCCGCCGCGCAGTGAGGGCAATCCCGTTGCCTCGTCGCCCGCAAGCAATGCCTGCATCACAAACAGATTATCGCCATAGCAGAGGCGGTTGAGCCACTCGCCGCCGTCTGTCTGTTTCATTTGTCCGCGAAAAATGCCGCTTTGGTCTTTGCTTGGCAGCACATATTCGTTGGTTTGCAGCGTCATACGGTTGCCGCTTTCGAGGCGCGAAAGTATTTTTTCTACTTCGCGTTTGCCGTTTTTTACTACTTCGGGAAGCAGTTCGATTAGGGATTTTTGTTGTGCCATATTTTGTTTAGAAGTTGCGAACTTTCAACTCTTAAACTTTACGCAAACAAAAAAGCGAGAACTGTTCCTTTTTTGTAGATTTGCTTATTTTACTGTGGCATCGCCAAACGCCCGTCTTACAATAAGCGTGAAACAGTTCACGCCTTGCGACGTGAACCTTCACTACTTATTCTCGTAAGACTTAAAATTTGGCGATTTTCAGTAAAAGAATAAGAGCGAAAATCTTTATACTATTGATATACAATAATATACAGCATTGTGTTTATTTTATGGTACAAATAAAATATAAATAAAAATAAGGTGTAATATGTTGATATACAGCATTATAATTTCTTTTCGATAAATAACTATTAAACAACAAAAAAACGGCGTTTTAATGCCGTTTTTGAGT
The DNA here is from genome assembly GCA_031261165.1 of Prevotellaceae bacterium. Classification (GTDB taxonomy): domain Bacteria; phylum Bacteroidota; class Bacteroidia; order Bacteroidales; family Paludibacteraceae; genus JAISJU01. The sequence continues at coordinate 567 of JAISJU010000161.1, read as the reverse complement.
GCTTGGCGCAAGCCAAAGCAGGGGAAAAAGCCGCTTGCGGCGGCTTTTAAGGCAGTATTTTTTTGAGATTTAGAACAAAGTACAAACCAACAAGCAAAGCGACTGCAAGTAAAATTCTGCCGCACCACACTTGAAAATTCTGCCAACTTGTAAGCGGGGCTTTTACTTGTTTGATTACTTCAACAGGGTACGGAACACGGATTGTATCGCATTTGAAAATACTGTCCCGAATGATTTTGTCTTTATATAAATACCGGTATCTCTCGAAAAATACCGTGTCGGCGGTCTGTTTGATATAAACAGAATCGTAACGAAAAACAGAATCGCGGACAATTTTGTCCCGATATTCTGTTTTTACGGTTTCGATTGGCACATATTTAGTTGTGCCGCAGGCGCAAAATATTAGCGTAATAGCGCAAAAAATAACTGTCTTTTTCATTGGATTGTGATTTTATTTTGCAGGGCAAACCCTGCTTCAATTTGGTTTATATCGGCATTTACGCCGTTTTCGACAAAAGACATTGCCGACACAATCAAAATGTATTTATCGCCACTTGTGGCGGTTAA
>JAISJU010000160.1 GCA_031261165.1 Prevotellaceae bacterium | reverse complement strand
CGGGTCATACTTCGACTTCGCTCAGTAACCAACCCGCAATGACAAAACATTATTTACCCCAATGCCGCAAACAGCCGTTCCGCCAATAATTCCTCTTCCGTAGGCTCAACGGGTACGGGCGGGTGTTCGGCAAGATAGCGTTTGCCCTTTTCTTTCGTCAGAAATCCGGCTGCAACCGCAGGGAAGAGTTCCAGCAGCAAAATCTCTTTCTCGTTTTCGGCTAAGGGCACGTTGTCGAATTGCGGCAAAAGCGGGTTTGCCTGCATCTTGTGTTTCGAGGTGTCGTAAGGTATTTCTTCGCGCGAGCCGGTGATTTTTTCGCGAAAATCGGCATCTATTGGCACGGGCGTTTTGCCGTACTCGCCTTTGACGAGGGCAACAAACTGGTTGGAAATGTTGCTGTACATCGCTTTGCCGTTTTTCAGGCTGGTGGCGCAATTCACCGCTTGTGCGCCGACAATCTGGCTCGTGGGCGTAACCAGCGGCGGCAGCCCCGCAGCCAGTCGCACGGTCGGTATTAACTTCATCGCGTCTTCGATAATGTCCATTGAGCCGAGTTCTTTCAACTGCGCCACCATATTGGTGTACATTCCGCCCGGAATTTCGGCGTTTTTCACCAACTCGTTGGGCGCGGGGAAGTTAAAATATGCCTCAATGGCGTGGCAAGCCTTTAACAGAGCCTCTTCGTTGCCGATTTTGGCGGCGGCGATGGCGTTGTCAAATTCACGGTCGATTTCTGCAGGCAGCGTGTCCGTCAGCGGATTAAAAGGATTGGGAAATTGCTTGACGGCGTCAAATTTATCCAATTCTTTGCGGATATTGAGCAGTTCCGCGTTGATTTTGGCAACCGCCTCCATATCCACATCAAAGTCAATGCCGAGTTTTTTACAGAAAACGTAAATCAGTTCCACCGCAGGCGCAGCGGGACCGCCCGAAAAGTTCCAAATCACGGCATCGACAATATCCACGCCGCTGATAATTGCGGACAGCACCGCCGCCAAGCCATAACCGGGCGTGCAATGCGTATGAAAATCCACCGGAATTTTCAGGTGTTTTTTGAACAGCGTAATCATTTCGGCAACGTGGCTCGGCTCAATCAGCCCGCTCATATCTTTAATGGAAATCATATCCGCGCCCAATGCCTCCATCGCGAGGGCTTTTTGCAGGAAATAATCATTGGTAAAGACTTTTTTCGGCAGCGGTTTGCCTTTGAAAAAGGCTTTCAATCTTTCCGAAAAAGGAAAATGCGGGTCAATGGTGTAACACACGGCGCAATCGGCAATGCCGCCGTATTGTTTCACATATTTTATGGTCGATTTTACATTATCTATGTCGTTCAGCGCGTCAAAAATACGCATAATGCCCAAGCCGCTTTCGATGGCATTTTTACAAAAACCTTCGATAATATTGTCGGGGTAAGGCGCATAGCCGAAGAGGTTTCGCCCGCGCGAAAGGGCGGTCAGTTTGGACACATTGCCTACTGCGGCGTGTATTTTTTCGAGTCTGTCCCAAGGATTTTCGCCCAAATAGCGCATAATGGAGTCGGGTACGGCACCGCCCCACACTTCCATTGCGTAAAATCCGGCGGCTTTGTAAAACGGTAAAACGCGGTCTATTTGCGATTGTGTCATTCGGGTGGCAAAAGCCGATTGCTGCCCGTCTCTGAGGGTAAGGTCTCTGATAAGAAGTGTGTGTGGCATAACGCTTAAATTAGTGCCGCAAAAATACATTTCTTTTTTGTATTTGTTTGTTTTTCGCGTGTAAAAAAAGTTAAGTGCGAAAGAAAACAAATCAACAGTATAAATGATTGATTTTTATGTATTTATAAACCTTTGGCGTAAGAAATTCCGACACATCTTCGCCTGCTTTTACTTTTCGGCGTATTTCGGTAGAAGAAACATCGAAAAGCGGCGCATCGGCTGCAAATTCCACTTGCGGATATTTCTCTAAATCCGCCTCAAAACCTTTGCGCGGATAAACAATAATGCGGTAGTTGTCAAGCAATTCGGCAAAATCTTTCCACAAATGAAAAACTGCCAAATTGTCCGCGCCGATAATCAGCACAAATTCATTTTCGGGGTATTTCTCATTTAAAAAATGCAGCGTATCAATGGTATAAGAGGGCTTGGGCAAAGAAAATTCTATGTCGGACACTTGCAGTTGCGGGAAATCTTCGGCGGCAAGGCGTGCCATCGTCAGGCGGTCGTTGTCGGCGGAAACCTCGTCTTTCAGCGGGTTTTGCGGAGAAACGACCAGCCAAATTTCGTCTAAGTCCGTATGTCGCAGCAGATAGTCGGCTAATGCCGTATGCCCGCGATGAATGGGGTTGAACGAGCCGCTGTAAATGCCTGTTTTCATACGCGGTCGAGTTGCAATTCGTTGATATTGACGAGTTTGTTGAGTATGGCATAGACCGTCAAGCCGGCGGGACCGCGAATGCCGAGTTTGCGGCTGATATTGCGGCGGTGGGTGATGACGGTGTTGATGGAAATGTTGTGCCGGTCGGCTATCTCTTTGTTCAACAAGCCTTTGACGATGCTTACCAAAATTTCTTTTTCGCGGTCGCTCAAATCTTTGTTTTCGTCTTCAAAATCGTCATTGTCTGTTTTGTGCGAGAAATCTTTTTCCATTTTAATGATTTTCGGCAACAAGACTTCGTCTTCGATAAAGGTGTGCGTTTTCAGGTCTTCGTCGCAGGCATTGAGGTCTATCAATACGTTGGAAATAAGGTAATTGTCTGCATCATCGGGCAAATATTTCAACAATAAATTAGAAAGGTCGGCAAGTTTTTCCTCAATATCATTGTGGCGTTTGCGGTAGTCGTCTGCCGAATAATCGGGGGCTTTCTCGCCTTTCAGCAGTTGCAAAACGTAGGGGAAAAACACATCATTTTCGTAGTCCATATGCTCTGCCACTTCGTTTTCGTATTCCTCGAAAAAGCGCAAAATCAATTCGTGCGAGGCACTTTTGGCGAGGGCAACATTCAGTTTAGCGCAAATATCGGGCAGGCGTTGTTTGAGAAAATAAACGTGCGAATTTCGCAGATAATTGACAATCATTTCCGCCGAGAGGCAGTCCCAGTCGTGTTTTTCTATGTTTTCGGGCGAGGTGTGCAGGCGACACAGGGCGAGGAAGGTAGTAGTATCAACGCTGCGCTCGGCGCAAACCTGCTTAACGGTTTTTTCGCCGAAACCGAGCGGAATGCCCACGCGGTTAAGCACAAAAAGCAGGCGGTAGTTTTGTTGTACGAGGTCTGCCGTTTTCATTTCGGGTGTAAATATGGGGCTGTTCATTGCTTTGAGAATTTTTGTTTGCAAAGATAATCATTTTCATTGTAACTCATTCCCTCAAAAAGCAAGAAAGTGTGCAATAAAAACAAGAAAACCCCAACTCTTTGGGGTTTTTTCTTGCGTACTAACTAAATTTACGGAAAAAAGATTTATTCATTTTTAATTCACGGTGCAAAGTTAGGGCAGTTTTGCAGGCTGCGCAATACCCTTAATAGGTTATTTTTTGTTTTTGGCAGTAATCATTTATCATTAACCGCTAATCATTATAACATTTCTAAACTTTGCGTCTTCGCGTCTTTGCGTTTAGTATAAAAGAGCCGCGCGGCGGCAAAAATACTGAACGCAAAGGCGCAAAGGCGCAAAGACACAAAGACACAAAGAGAAATTATTATTCTAATGATATGCAAGTCCTAACGGACTAATTCAACTCGTGATTCGCATTATTTATTATCCAGTGTCCGTTTTTGTCTGCGCCTTCGCGGGAAAGAATGCCGAGTGATTTGAGTTTTTTGATATTATTTTCTGTTGCTGTTGTAGATATATTAAGAAGTTGTGCAATTTCTACGATTGTAACATTAGAACTTGACTGAATAATATCAATTATCTTTGATTGATTTACACCCAACTTTACACCCAACTTTTTGTCATTTACACCCAACTTAGCACTTGCATTTACAGGCGCAACAAAACTAACATTCAACTCCCTGTTTTTCAAAATATTATTTTCTTTGAGAAGTAAGTTTGAAAGAAAGCGGATAAGATATTTATCGGTTTTATGAATGCCCTGTGTTATATCTTCATAGTTGGCACGAACAAGCGCATTTCTAAAATACCACGAATGCTCGGCAAACAAATCATTGTTTATATCCTTAAAGCCGAGTTTGCGAAGATATTTAATTAAAAATACCGCTGTTGTTCTTGTGTTGCCCTCTCCGAAAATATGGATTTGCCACAGGTACGCAACAAAACGCGCTATGTGTTCTATAATCTGTTGGTTGCTTAATCCTTTGTAATCAAATGCTTTTTCTTCTTTAAAATCATATTCAAGCGTTTCTCTTAAATTTAAGGCACTTGCATACAATACGGTTTCGCCGTTCAACACCCATTCGGATTTTGTGATATTGTAATCGCGTATTTGTCCCGCAAACTTGTAAATTCCGCTAAAAAGCCGCCTGTGAATGTTCAGATATTCGGCAGGCGAAAACGAAAATGTTTTTTCCGACAATATTTCGGCTATGGCAGCAGAAACCTTATCGGCTTCCTCCGTTCTGTCATCGGTATTTACTTGTCTGCCGGACAGCGTTTTATAATACCTGTCAATACGGCTTTTTACTTCGTCAAAAGTAATATCGCCTTCAATGTTTTGCTTGGCGGTTTCAATAAGATAGGCAGACGGTGTTAAGCCGTCTACTTCTTGCAGTCCGATAGCAATTTGCCAGATATATCCTTTTTCTTGTTGCTCCGGCTCTCTTTGTCTTATGTATTCATCAAAATTATTCATAATGATTATCGTCAATCTATTGATTTTTTTTGCAAAGATAATAATTATCATTGAGTTTTCGAGAAAAAGTTTTAACTTTTGCATTGAAAAATAATAATGATTATCTTTGCGCCTCCAAAAATTATAACACAATGAAACACATATCCCTCATCACCCTCGCCCTGCTGCTCTTTGCAGCCTGCGGAAACCGCCCTGCCGAAACAGCCGCCCCACAGGCAGAAGAACAAACAACTAAGGTTATTCACCTGACCAAAGCCGATTTCATCACCAAAGTGTTTAACTACGAAACCGCGACCGAATGGAAATATCTCGGCGACAAACCTGCCGTGATAGATTTCTACGCCATTTGGTGCGGTCCCTGCAAAGTGATGTCGCCCATTCTCGACGAATTGTCGGTGCAATATGCCGACAGCATTTATTTTTACAAAATAGATGTGGATAAAGAACAGGAATTGTCAGCCGCCTTTGGTATTCGGAGTATTCCCACGCTGTTTTTCATTCCTTTAAGCGGTACGCCCCAAGTATTGGAAGGGGCTTTGCCGAAAGAAGATGTGGTGAAAATGATACAGCAGATACAATAACGGAACGCAAATGACGCAAAAAACGCAAATTTCCGCAAAATGATAAAACAGATTTGCGAGAATTTGCGTTTTTTGCGTTCCGTTCGTGCCAATAGCGAATTGGTGTAAGTGGGGTAGGGGCGTATTGCATACGCCCGCATTCTCGCATTTTTTATTGAAGGCGTATGCAATACACGCGTGTTCGGAAGATTGTTTTCGGGCTGAAAGCCCTGCCTAATTCAGCCCAATGGCAACGCCTTGGGTAAAAAATCAAATTTAAAAAAAACAATAAATAT
>JAISJU010000108.1 GCA_031261165.1 Prevotellaceae bacterium | reverse complement strand
CGCGCCGATTTGCAATCGGCGCGTTGTAACTCTCTAATACACCGTATTTTACTCATAATTCTATAATGTTTTACCGACACGCCGATTGCAAATCGGCGCGAGCGGAGGAGTTCATAGTGTTATGCCTAAACAATGAATAAATTCTATATTGGATACTTTATTTGTTTCTAATACATTTTTTACTTTTTCTGTACATATATTCAATAGTGTGCCTTTTAAGTGAAATATATCAGCCCCCTCCCAAGTAGAAATATCGAATTTGATTACCCCATCATCTTCTGTTTTGTTGATTTTATTTAAAATCCCTCCTGCTTCTGAAATGTTTTGAAAAGCATAGTATTTTTCAGCAATACTATTGATTTCAATAGGAAAACATTCCCACCCTGAAAAATTATTTATTTCAAGTAGATTTTTAAATTTCTCAGAAATAGCAAAGTTGGAACTATTATTAAAATCCGCAATATCAAATAATTTGTTCCCCTTTTTTACTTCAAAAAAAGGATTGTTTTTTAACGGAGTTTTAACACCAAGGAGTTTTAAAGTATCAAACTCTGTTGTTGGCTGAATTAATATTCTGCCTTTTTTCCATTGGTGTCTAAAATAATAAAATTGTTTATTCATAAATATTTTTAATCTGTTGGATTATCACCCCGTTGGGCGTAGGTTCTACCTACGTCCGTGCTAAAAGCAAGTTTTAAACTTGCCCCCTTTCGGAACGCAGCCCGCGATTCGCATTATTATACAAATTCATAGCCGTCTGTATCCCCGCCAAACAAAAAGTTTTGACCATTTCCACAGCAACGTCAATACGTTCCGGCAATTTTTCGCATTCTTCCGCAGTCCATTCGCCAAGCACGTAGTCTATTTGCCTGCCGCGCGAAAAATTGCTGCCGATACCGAAACGCAAGCGGGCGTAATTGTTGTGTCCGAGTATTTCCTGAATATTTTTCAAGCCGTTGTGTCCCGCATCGCTGCCGTTGCCTTTCAGGCGCAATGTGCCGAAAGGCAAAGCGAGGTCATCAACCAGCACAAGCAGGTTTTCGAGCGCGATATTTTCTTTTTGCAGCCAATAGCGCAGGGCATTTCCGCTCAAATTCATAAACGTGGAAGGCTTGAGCAAAATGAGCGTTTGCCCTTTCAGTCGGCATTCGGCAACACTGCCGTAACGCTGTTCCGCAAAAACAATATTGGACACTTCGGCAAAAGTGTCCAATATTTTAAACCCTATATTATGGCGCGTGTTTTTATATTCATCGCCAATATTACCAAGTCCAACGATTAAATATTTCATTTTTTTAGATTTTAGATTCAAGAGCCAAGAGTCAAGACTTTTCAACGGTCTTGGCTCTTGTGTCTTACATCTGGTGTCTAATGTTATTTTTTCGCTGCGGCGGCTGCACCACGAGCGGCTCTTGTCAGTTTCACTGCTACAACAACTGCTTCTTTCGGATTTTGAATTTCGAGTTTGTCGAAACTCAACGCGCCGATTTGAATGGTTTTGCCAAGTCCAAGATTTTCCACATTGATAACCAAGTTTTCCGGAACATCAGAATACAAGCCTTTTACGCGAATTTTACGCATTTCGAGGCTCAATTTACCACCGGCTTTCACACCTTCTGCCAAACCTTCAAGTTTAACCGGCACGTCAATTACGATGGGTTTCTTTTCATTCACTTCATAGAAATCCACGTGTAAAATCGTGTCTTTCACAGGGTGAAATTGAATGTCTTTCAAAATGGCTTTGGTTGTTTTTCCGTCTATGTCAAGATTGACAAGGAAAATTTCGGGCGAATAAACCAAGTGGCGGAGTTCGCTGTTAGTTGTCTGAAAATGAACGGTTTCTGTTCCGCCGTACAACACGCCCGGCACACTGTCCGATTTTCTTACTGCTTTGGCATCTTTTTTGCCAAGTTCGCCACGCAAAGCGGCTTTGATTTCTAATGTTTTCATTTTTAATGAATTGTGTTACTCAAAATTCGGACTGTTTCTTTATTTTATTTAATGTATGGTTGTCCGATTTCCCATCACACTTTTTCTTTTCCAAAAAAAGCGGCGCAAAGGTAGGGTTTTTTATTTGAATATACAAAAAAATCCCTTCGTTTTTTTGAAGGGATTTTTTTATTGAGAGATATTTCTTACATCATACCGCCCATTCCGCCGCCCATCGGGGGCATTGCGGGCGCGGGATTGTCTTCTTTCTTTTCAGCAATCACGCTTTCGGTGGTCAGCAACATTCCAGCAATGGAGGCTGCATTTTCCAACGCTACGCGGGCTACTTTGGCAGGGTCGATAACGCCTGCGGCAAAGAAGTTTTCAAACACGTCTGTGCGGGCGTTGTAGCCAAAGTCGCCTTTGCCTTCGCGCACTTTTTGCACGATAACCGCACCTTCTTTTCCCGAGTTGAACACGATTTGGCGCAAGGGCTCTTCGATGGCGCGTTTCACGATTTCGATACCTGTTGTTTCGTCTTCATTTATGCCTTTCAAACCTTCGAGCGTTTCGATGGCACGAATGTATGCCACACCGCCACCGGGTACGATACCTTCTTCGATTGCCGCGCGGGTGGCACTCAGAGCGTCATCTACGCGGTCTTTCTTTTCTTTCATTTCCACTTCCGAAGGTGCGCCCACATAAAGCACTGCCACGCCGCCTGCCAATTTTGCAAGACGTTCCTGCAATTTTTCGCGGTCGTAGTCCGAAGTCGTGGTAGCGATTTGCGATTTTATTTGATTGACGCGGCTGCTGATTGCTGCTTTGTCGCCTGCACCGTTCACAACCGTTGTGTTGTCTTTGTTGATGGTGATTTTTTCGGCATTACCGAGCATATCAATGGTGGTGGCATCAAGTTTCAAGCCTTTTTCTTCGCTGATGACCACGCCGCCTGTCAAAACGGCAATATCTTCGAGCATTTCTTTGCGGCGGTCGCCAAAGCCGGGGGCTTTTACGGCAGCAATTTTCAGTCCGGCACGCAAACGATTGACTACCAGCGTTGCCAATGCCTCACCGTCCATATCTTCGGCGATAATCAAGAGCGGGCGACCGGTTTGTACAACGGCTTCGAGTACGGGCAGAATTTCTTTGAGGTTGGAAATCTTTTTGTCGTGGATAAGAACGTAGGGATTTTCCATTTCCACTTCCATTTTTTCGGTGTTGGTAACGAAATATGCCGACAAATAACCTCTGTCGAACTGCATACCTTCTACCACTTTCACCTCTGTTTCAGTGCCTTTAGCCTCTTCTACGGTGATAACGCCTTCTTTTTTCACGCGAGCCATAGCATCGGCAATCAGTTTGCCGATTTCGCTGTCGTTGTTGGCGGAAATGGTGGCAACCTGTTCGATTTTGCTGTAATCATCGCCCACTTGTTGCGATTGCGATTTGAGGCTTTCCACCACTTTCAGAACGGCTTTGTCAATACCGCGTTTCAAATCCATCGGATTTGCACCCGCAGCCACGTTTTTCAAGCCCACGCTCACGATAGATTGTGCAAGAACGGTGGCGGTTGTAGTGCCATCGCCTGCCTGGTCGCCGGTTTTCGAGGCTACTTCTTTTACCAACTGTGCGCCCATATTTTGATACGGGTCTGACAATTCTATTTCTTTTGCCACCGTTACGCCGTCTTTGGTGATGTACGGTGCGCCGAATTTCTTTTCGATAATCACGTTGCGTCCTTTCGGTCCGAGCGTAACTTTCACTGCGTTAGCCAATTCATCAACCCCTTTTTTCAGCAGGTCGCGGGCTTCAATATCAAATTTGATTTCTTTTGCCATAACTTTATTTACGATTTTAGATTTACGATTTTAGATTTTAATTAATCAATGATTCCCAAAATATCACTCTGGCGCATAATAAGAAGTTTTTCGCCGTCAATTTCGATTTCCGTACCGGCGTATTTGCCATAAAGAACGGTATCGCCTTGTTTTACAACGATTTGTTCGTCTTTTGTGCCGTTGCCTGTGGCAAGCACTTCGCCTTTAAGCGGCTTTTCTTTGGCTGAATCGGGAATGATAATTCCGCTTGCTGTTTTCAGTTCTGCTTCGGCGGGCTTTACTAAAACCCTGTCTGCTAATGGTTTGATACTCATAATGAATTAAAATTATTAGTTTAACAATATATTTTTTGTTTTTTCGTTCAATAGGTAGCATATTTTGTGCCAAAGTCGGATTTGGCGGAAATTATGCCAAAATGGCAGACAAGTTGTTTTTTTATTATTGAATAAAAAGCAGTATCTTTGGGGCGTAAAAATTTCAGGCTGATGAAGAAAATCGTTATTCTTACATTATTACATATATCGCTTGTGCAAATAACTAACGCGCAGGCAGGCGATGGTGTTTTCAGTTTCTTGGGCTTGCCGCCGTCATCGCACGTGGCGGCTTTGGGCGGTACAAACGTATCGTTGCACGACAACGATTTGAGCCTCACGCTGCAAAATCCCGCGCTTGTTACCACAAATATGCACAACCAGATTGCATTGAACGGTACGCATTATTTTGCGGATATTAATTTCGGCTCGGCGGCGTATTCTTATGCTTTGGACAGTGTGAATTTTCTGTCGGCGGGTGTGCTGTATGTCAATTACGGCAAATTTGATGAGCGCAACGAGTACGGCGAAAAACTCGGCGAATTTTCGGCAAACGATGTGGCACTGCATATTATGTACGGCAGGAAGTTGTCAGAAAAATGGACTTTGGGCGCGACTTTGAAGCCGATTTTTTCTATCTATGAACAATATTCGAGTTTCGGCATCGCTGTGGATTTGGGTTTGTCGTATTTCAACGCGGGAAGCAAATTTTCGGGCGGCTTGGTGCTGAAAAACATCGGCAGGCAGTTAGACGGCTACTATTCCACCGAAGGCAAGCGGCATATTGAGCCGTTTCCCTTTGAAATTCAGGCGGGCATCACCAAACGCTTGGCACACGCGCCTTTCCAATTTTCTGTTACGGCGCACAATTTGCAGCGTTGGGATATGAGTTTTGCGCAACAAAGCAGCGAAGAAAACAAATTGAATTTCGGCGAAAACCTGATACGGCATTTCATTTTCGGCATAGATTTTGTGCCGTCAGACAAGTTTTACATCGCCATCGGCTACAACTGTCGCCGCCAACAAGAGTTAAAAGTGCTTGACAACAAATCATTGAATGGCTTCACCGGCGGCATCGGACTGAAACTCTACAAGTTTAATCTCGGTTTCGCCATCGCCAAATATAATCCGAGCAATCTGTCTTATCATATCTCAATTTCTACAAATTTGAGTTCGTTTAGTTTTTAAAAAAAAGACATTCCATTTTTCAAAAAAATGGAATGTCTAAAAAAGGTTTTTATTCATACAAATTTTATGCACCTGCCGTTGCAAACTTGCGGGCAGACGAGCGAGCGTGTGTATGTGCTCTGAAAGTTAAATCGCTGCTATTCGATAAAACAACAATTTGTTCTTTACTTTTTCTGCGTACAAGAAACTCGGGCGCGGGCAAAAAATTTTCTATTATTCTGCCGTTTGCTATTGCCTCTTCTATTTCGGGAGGCGCATCAGTATAAATTATTTCTCGTTTCATATATTTTTTTCTCCTTTCTCCAATAACCCGCACCAATAATACGGATATTGTTTTTTCTTATTGTATATCTTACGGTTAATATTCCGTTTTCAGTTTTCCCAATACAAAAATACCTTTCCTCAACAGAAGAATGCATAGTATCTTCAATCATTACCAAATCAGGGTCAAAAAAAGCATCTTGTGCCTCTTCAAATGACACATTATGTTTCTCTTGATTTTCCTTATTTTTATATTCATCCCATTCAAAAGTCATTTGGGTACACATTTTTCTGAATTACAATGCAAAGGTAGATATAATTTTTTATTCACACAAAAGAATAAGTGTTTTTTTTAAAAAAAGACATTCCATTTTTTTGAAAAATGGAATGTCTAAAACACACTTCCTAAAACAATGCAAAATTAAAACCAACGCTAAAAGTGATTGGCATTAAAAAACTGACAGTCATATTTGGGTCGTCTTCCGCTTTCTTGTAATTTTCTTTAAATTTTTCTGAACGGAAAGGGAGGAATACTCCGGGACTGATTTTATGACCTTTTTTCCCTACTTTAATATCAAGATTTATACCTGCGGTTACGCCATACGAGGTCATATTGTATTGTTTGGCATAGGAGTCTAAACCTGTCAAAGCGGCGTTGTAGCCATACATTACCACTATATTGGGCGAAACGACTTTATCGGGCAAAATTTTAACTGTTCCGCCTACGTTCCAACCTACGGACAATAAATTATAGCCCGCACCGGCAAATACGCCGACATATTTGATGGGCAAAAACTCAACTTTTCCGCCTAAACCGCCGTAATCAAACCCTATACCGGGTCCAATATAAAATTTCTTGTTTGCGCGTTCGCTGTTTTGTGCAAATGCTGCACTTCCTACGCATAATAACATTATGCACAACAAAAATTTCTTCATTTCTTTTTTGTTTTACGTCTGTCCTTTTTGCAGACCATTAATTTGAATTTTTCCGGGCAAAATTAATTATTTTTCTTGTATTTTTACCCATAATTGAAAATAAATAGTTAATAATTATCCCACTTGCGTGGATTATAGTCCTGAAATTATTTCAAATACACACATAAAAAAACGTGGGACTAATAACCTTATCTGTATCAGAGGCATCGCCAAACGCCCAACGCAACGAATAAGTTAAGTCCACGAATTCCGTGACTGTCTTTAACTTATTCTTGTTACGTTTTGAAAAATTGGCGATTTTCTGATAACAAAGAATAAATACTATAACGTTTTTTCTACTAAAATGTGTGTATCAATTTACGCTGTTTTATTTCATAGGCAATTATTTTTTTAGAAAGGACAAAAGTAATTATTTATTTTCATATCTATGCGCAAAAATGAAAAAAAACATCTAATTTTGTCCCCAAATTAAAATGCTGTGTTTTTATTCCAAAACAAAATGACCCGAGAAAAAATCCTAATCCGTACCTCGAACATCAGCGCAGTGGGCAACGCCATACTTTCTGCCGCCAAAATCGCCATCGGCATTACCGCAGGCAGCCTCGCCGTGCTGGGCGATGGCATCGACTCGGCTACCGATGTGCTGATTTCGATTGTGATGATTTTCACCGCCCGCATTATGAATCGCCCGCCAAACCGCAAATATGTGTATGGCTACGAAAAGGCGGAAGGCATTGCCACCAAGATACTTTCGCTTATCATTTTCTATGCAGGCGTACAAATGCTTGTGTCGTCTGTGCAAAGTTTTTTCTCTGCCGGAGAAAAAGTGCTGCCCGAGCGCATTGCCATTTATGTTACCGTGTTTTCCATTTTCGGCAAACTCGCTTTGGCGTGGTATCAATATCGGCAGGGCAAGAAAATCAATAGTACGATGCTTACCGCCAACGCCGTGAATATGCGCAATGACGTATTGATTTCCGCGAGCGTACTGGTCGGTTTGGCATTCACTTTCATTCTTGAATTGCCGATTCTGGACTCCGTTACAGGCTTGGTTGTCAGTTTCTTCATTCTGAAATCGTCTATTTCTATTTTTATGGATTCCAACGTGGAACTGATGGACGGCGTACAAGACGAGGGCGTATATCAAAAAATATTCGAGGCGGTGGATAAAACGCAGGGTGCTGCCAATCCTCACCGTGTACGCTCGCGCCAAATCGGCGGGCTGTACCAGATTGCGCTCGACATAGAGGCAAACCCCGACATCACGCTAAAAGCAGCGCACGACATCGCCGAGACGGTGGAAAACAACATTCGCCAAACGGTGGAAAATGTGTATGACATTATCATTCACGTGGAGCCGCGCGGGGCTTGCAGCGAAAATGAGAAATTCGGTATTGATAAGGAAACGCTATGAAACTTCTTTTGCATACCTGTTGCGCTCCCTGCTCGGCAGCCGTTATTGAGTGGCTGCTGCATAATGATATTTGCCCTACATTATATTATTATAATCCGAATATTTTTCCGCAAGAAGAATACGAAAAGCGCAAATCCGAACTGACACGCTATGTAGAAAAGATTGGAAAAGTTGAAATCATTGACGGCGATTACAATCATAACGACTGGCTGCAAGAAATAAAAGGCTTTGAGAATGAACCTGAACGCGGCACACGTTGCCTGCAATGCTTTAAAATGCGGCTTTTGGCAACGGCGCGGCTGGCGGCGGAACGCGGTTGTTCGCATATTGCCACCACGCTTGCCTCTTCGCGGAGGAAAAACCTCGAACAGATTAATGCCGCCGGCGAGTGGGCTGCCAATCAAACAAACGATGTTGCATTCTTCAATAAGAATTGGCGCAAAGACGGCTTGCAGGAACGCAGAAATGTGCTTTTGATTGAAAACGGGTTTTATAATCAGACTTATTGCGGATGCGAGTTTTCTTATGGGTTGTCCGTTGGCAATTGATATAAACAAGTTGGTTGAAACCGACTGCACAGTAGTATTATGCAGTCGGTTTCAACCGACTTGTTTATATCAATTGCCGTCAGTTTTAACTGACGGACAAATTTAATCAATCAAATTCTTCCCGCTCATTTCCGCAGGTTGTGCAATGCCCAAAATGCCGAGTATTGACGGTGCCACGTCTGCCAAAATGCCGTTTGACACTTTGGCGTTTTTGTTTTCGGTTACATACACAAAGGGAACGGGGTTGAGCGAGTGCGCCGTGTTGGGCGAGCCGTCTGCATTTACGGCATTGTCGGCGTTGCCGTGGTCGGCGATGATGATTGCCTCGTAGCCGTTTGCCTTTGCTGCCTCAATGGTGTCCTTCGCACAAGCGTCAATGGCTATCACCGCCTTTTCGATGGCATCATATATGCCGGTGTGTCCCACCATATCGCCGTTGGCATAATTGACCACGATGAAATCGTATTTCTGCGAATTGATTGCTTCCACGAGTTTGTCTTTTACTTCGTAGGCACTCATTTCGGGTTTCAGGTCGTAAGTAGCCACTTTGGGCGAGGGTACGAGAATGCGGTCTTCGCCTTCGTAGGGCGTTTCCTGTCCGCCGTTGAAGAAAAAGGTAACGTGTGCGTACTTTTCTGTTTCGGCGATGTGCAACTGTTTTTTGCCTGCTTTTGAGATGGTTTCGCCGAGTGTGTTATGCACGTTTTCTTTGTCAAACAAGATGTGCAAACCTGTAAATTTGGCATCATAAGGTGTCATTGTGCAGTAGTACAACGGAATGGTGTGCATACCGTTTTCGGGCATATCTTTTTGCGTCAATGCGATGGTTATTTCTTTGGCGCGGTCATTTCTATAATTAAAGAAAATCACCACATCGCCCTCTTTAATCGTGCCGATGGCTTGGTTGTTGTCATCAACAATCACGATGGGTTTGATAAACTCATCGGTAACGTCTTTGTCGTAAGAGGCTTGCACGCCTTCAACGGCGCATTTGAAAGCCTCGCCCTTGCCCTCAACGAGCAGGTCATACGCCTCTTTCACACGTTCCCAGCGGTTGTCCCTGTCCATTGCGTAGTAGCGACCGATGACGGAGGCGATTTTCGCATTGTGGGCATATACTTCTTCGATAAATCCTTTTCCGCTGCGGGGGTCGGTGTCGCGTCCGTCCATAAAGCAATGCACAAAGGTGTTGTCAATGCCGTATTCGCGCGAGATGTCGCAGAGTTTGAAGAGGTGGTCGATGCTGCTATGCACGCCGCCGTCTGACACCAAGCCCATCAGATGCACGCTTTTGCCGTTTTGTTTGGCATAAGTGTAGGCATTGACGATTTCGGGGTTTTGCAGAATGCTGTTGTCGCGACAGGCGATGTTGATTTTTACAAGGTCTTGATAGACGATTTTGCCTGCGCCGATGTTGAGGTGTCCTACTTCGGAGTTGCCCATTTGTCCATCGGGTAAGCCTACGTTTTCGCCGGAGGCTTGCAGTTGCGAGTTGGGATAGTTTGCCAAAAGGCTGTTCCAATAGGGCGTGGGAGTGCTGTAAATGGCGTTGCTGTGGTCGTGCTTGCCGATGCCCCAGCCATCAAGGATTACCAATAATGCTTTTTTGCTCATACTATTAATGTTTTAAATTATTACTCATTTTTGCGAATGCAAAGGTACAATTTTTATTTGAAATAAATAAAATAATTATTGTACCTTTGCCGCATTCTTTGCATTTCTTCGT
>JAISJU010000057.1 GCA_031261165.1 Prevotellaceae bacterium | reverse complement strand
TTTGCAGCAGGCGTAGTAGACCCGTCAAAAGTGGCTCGCGTAGCCCTCGAAAATGCCGCCTCAATCGCAGGAATGTTCCTCACCACCGAATGCGTGATTGTGGACAAGAAAGAAGAAAATCCCGCACCGCAAATGCCAATGGGCGGCGGAATGGGCGGAATGATGTAATTCTAATGTAAAATGTAGAATGAAAAATGAAAAATGGGGCGGGAATTTGATTTTCCGCCCCATTTTTGTACAAATACATAAAAAACAGGTGTCATTCCCGCGCAGGCGGGAATCCCATTTGTACATTGCAGTAAGGGATTCCCGCCTGCGCGGGAATGACAGGTATTTTCATTGTATACTCTATTGTTTGCAAAAATAATTCTCTATATACTCTTCCGCATTTATACCCCATTGTTCCAATACCAAAATAATCTTTTTACAACATTTTTGAACTCTGGGAATATAATTAAATTCATTCCCTATCGGTAGAAATTCATCTACATATTTGAGTGAAAGAGTTTTATCTTTTTTATCTTGAAGATAAAACAAAGCCAAATTGTTTAAAGTCACTGCTACATCAGGCAAATAGGCAGCAGGATTGGTATTTGCCAAAGTCCTGCGGATTTCTAATGCTTCATTATATTCATTTTCCGCTTGGGATAAGGCGTTAGTATTATAATGTAAAATAGCCAAATTATTTAAAGTCGTTGCCACACCAGGCAAATAGGCGGCAGGATTGGTATTTGCCAAAGTCCTGTAAGTTTCTAATGCTTCATTATATTCATTTTCCGCTTGGGAGAAGGCGTTAGTATCACGATGTAAATTAGCCAAATTGTTTAAAGTCGTTGCCACATCAGACAAATAGGCGGCAGGATTGGTCTTTGCCAAAGTCCTGCGGATTTTTAATGCTTCATTATATTCTTTTTCCGCTTGGGAGAAGGCGTTAGTGTTACGATGTAAAACAGCCAAATTGTTTAAAGTCATTGCCACATCAGGCAAATAGGCAGCAGGATTGGTCTTTGCAAAAGTCCTGTAAATTTCTAATGCTTCATTATATTCATTTTCCGCTTGGGATAAGGCGTTAGTAATACGATGTAAATTAGCCAGATTGTTTAAAGTCATTGCCACATCAGGTAAATAGGCAGCGGGATTGGTCTTTGCCAAAGTTCTGCGGATTTCTAATGCTTCATTATATTCATTTTCCGCTTGGGATAAGGCGTTAGTATCACGATGTAAATTAGCCAAATTGTTTAAAGTCCCTGCCACAGCAGGCAAATAAGCGGCAGGATTGGTCTTTGCCAAAGTCCTGCGGATTTCTAATGCTTCATTATATTCATTTTCTGCTTGGGATAAGGCGTTAGTATTATCGTGTAAAACAGCCAAATTGTTTAAAGTCGTTGCCACAGCAGGCAAATAGGCAGCAGGATTGGACTTTGCCAAAGTCCTGCAGATTTCTAATGCTTCATTATATTCATTTTCCGCTTGGGATAATGCGTTAGTATTATAATGTAAAATAGCCAAACTGTTTAAAGTCGTTGCCTTTTCATCTTCGGTTTCGGCTTTTTCCAAACATTGCTGATAATAGGTTTCGGCTTGTGTGTAACTTCTTTGTTCAGAAAAATAGATGGCAACCGTAAGATGATTGTCAAATGATGGAAATATCTCTACTGCTCTTGTAAAATATTTTTCTGCATTTGCATAGTCATTTTTAATAATGAACAATCGCGCCTTCAAAATATATTCATCGGCTAATTTCTCGGCTTGCTCGTTCAGTTTGGCATCGTTCAGTGTTTCGAGGGCTTTGTCTATGTCGCCTTCTATAAAATATTTATAGGCAATTTCATATAGTTTGGAAGGATTTTCTGCTTTTTGTTCTAAAATGAAACGGATTTGTTTCTTTGTTTCCGTTATTTGTTTGAGCAAATTTTCCTTTTCGTTTGCCCAATCCATTCTGTTTCTATCAAACAAATCTTCACTTCTTGATAATAATTTTTCAAGTTCTTCAATCCGTTCTCTTTGTTCAATGGTATATTCATTCACAAAATCGTCCCAATGCACAGTATTTATTGTAACACTGCCATTTTCGGCAACTTCCTGTATAATTACATTGTTGTTGCTATTGTCTAATTGTACTTTGTTTATCATTTGTTTATCTGTATTTTGCCGTTATTACCTTGAATAACAATATTGTTATCGCTGTTTGTTAATTCAATATGTTTGGTGTTTTCGTCTTTTTTTGTTTTAAAAAAAACGGAAACAACGATAAAAACAGCAGGGCCAATTCCGACAATAATTGCCTCATAACCGCCATTCTCAAAAATATACCACAAAATACAGAGAATCAAACAACCGATTTCTGCTAAAAGTGTAATGGTATTTGCTAAGATTTTTTTCATTGATTGATAATTTGTATGGCTGCAAATATATGTATTAATTTTTACAATGCAAAATTTTCGATGAAAAAGTTGCGTTTTTTTTCTGATACTTGTTTTTTAACACAGAAATAATGCAAATTTTACAGATTTGTAATCATTCAGGGGGATTCTGACTTTCGTTAGAATGACAGGTTGTACAAAGGGATTGCGGGTCAAGCCCGCAATGACAGTAACGCACATCATTTTCCGACAAATGACGACAGCACACGCCACAGCACATCATTTTCCGGCAAAGGCGCAACGATACTGATTTTTTCCTGTGAAACCGGGTGTATAAACTCCACACTTCGGGCGTGCAGGCAAATGCCGCCATCGGGATTGGAACGTGCTGCGCCGTACTTCAAATCGCCTTTTATCGGGCTGCCGATTTTGGCAAGTTGGCAGCGGATTTGATGATGCCTGCCCGTTTGCAGTTCTATTTCGAGCAGGAAATATTTGTCTGAGCGGGCAATGGTTTTGTAAGATAATATGGATTTTTTGCTGTCCCGCACTTCTTTGTCGTAGGCAAAAGACTTGTTCATTTTTTCTTTGCGAATGAGGTAGTGCGTGAGTTCGGCAGCGGGCGGGTTGGGCGCGTCTTTCACGATAGCCCAATAGGTTTTGCGAATTTGGTGCGTGCGGAACATCTCATTCAATCGGCTCAAAGCCTTATCTGTCCGCGCAAAGACCACAATGCCGCTCACCGGTCTGTCTAACCGGTGCGGCACACCGACAAACACGTTGCCGGGCTTGTTGTATTTCTCTTTGATGTAGTTTTTTACCGTTTCCGACAGCGGCGTATCGCCTGTTTTGTCTGCCTGCACAATTTCCGAGCAGGTTTTATTGACGATGATGATGTGGTTGTCTTCGTATAGTATGGTCATTTTTTTAGTCTTTTGTGTTACTGCCGCTGTCTAATCACTTCATACATCAGCACGCCCGCCGCTACGCTGACATTGAGCGACTGTATCGTTCCCAAAATGGGAATGCTCACCATTTCATCGCAAAGGCGCAACACTTGCGGCGAAACGCCGGTGTCTTCCGCACCCATTACGATGGCGACCGGCACGGTGAAATCCACCTCCGTATAATTTTTCGTTGCTTTTTCCGATGCTGCAAACACCGTCAGTCCGCTGGCTTTGAGGAAACGCACGGTGTCCGTCAAAACGTTTTCGCGACACACCGCAATGTTGTGCAACGCGCCCGCCGATGTTTTCACCGCATCGGCATTGACAGCCGCTCCACCCCGCGTTGGCACCACAATGGCATCAACGCCCGTGCACTCGCAAGTGCGGGCTATGGCACCGAAGTTGCGCACATCGGTAATGCCGTCAAGCACCACTACGAAAGGCGTTTTTGCCTCTTCGTAAAGCGTGGGAATAATGTCCGCAATGTGCTGATATTCCACCGAAGAGAGGTATGCCACCACGCCCTGATGGTTTTTCATCGTCAGGCGGTTGAGTTTTTCCACCGGCACTTTTTGCAGCGGGATTTGCGTGCCGCGCATTGCACCGAAAAGTTCTTTGGCGAGGTCGCTGCCCAAGTCTTTTTTTATCAAAATGCGGTCGAGTTCCTTGCCCGCTTCTATCGCCTCTATCACGGGGCGCAAGCCGAATATCATTTCTTTTTCTTTCATAAGTCTTTGAGTAATAATAAAAAAACGCCGCAATTCTTTTCAAGTTGCAACGTTTTTTCTTTCTTGTGACTCCGACAGGATTCTAACCTGTAACCTTCTGATCCGTAGTCAGATGCTCTATACAGTTGAGCCACGGAGCCGTTATTTTTGTGGGTGCAAAGGTACTGCTTATTTTTTTATCTGCAAATAAAAACGCGATTTTTTTTCAATAAAAATATTTTTTCTTACTTTTGCAGTCCGAAATAACATCTAAAAGTCTAAGAAACTAATTTGAATTTTTCTAAATAATT
>JAISJU010000050.1 GCA_031261165.1 Prevotellaceae bacterium | reverse complement strand
CAATCGAAATTATCTCCGATAATGGAAAAGATGATAGACGACAAAATCCGTTTGTTGCAGAAATACAACAGCGAGAAGTACATCATCATTTGCGAGGGTCATACCTGCGACTTGGGTCGCGAAGAGTTCAATATGAACTTGGCTCAGAAACGCGCCGAGGTAGTTCGCGAGTACCTGATAAGCAAGGGCTTCAATGGCGACAACTTGGTTGCTGCCTCTAAAGGTGAATCGACACCGATAGTGGCTAATGATGGTGAGGCAAACAGGAAGATAAATAGGCGGGTGGTGTTTCTGATTAAGGAGAAACACTAAATACTAACCGCAAAGGACACGAAGTAAGACACGCGAAGAGCGCAAAGCAAAATAAAATAATGCTTTGCGCTCTTTGTGTCTACTTTGTGAACTTTGCGGTTAAAAAGAATTTATTTTAAAACCGATTCGCTCAAGCAAAGCATCAGACATATCAATAAAATAAGCCCCAAATTCTCGTCTCAACGGATAATAATTGCGAAAATACTCAAACTTTTCAGGGCTATTTTTCAATTTCAAAAAATCCTCTTCAATATTATAAGTATGCAAAACGGCATCTTGCAAAGAAGTTTCCGTTATCAACGGTTGGGTAGGGTGGGGGATTTCGGAAACCGACCATTCATCAAGCCCTAACCCCAATTTTTGACTGACGAAACGCACGCACGCAGTAGTAGCATTTGCCTTTCCATCGGCAGAATAGCCTGCAATATGAGGTGTGGCGAGGTCGCACATAGCCAAAAGTTCGAGGTCGATATTCGGCTCGTTTTCCCAACAATCCAACACGATACCCGAAATTTGTTGCTGTTTTTTTGCCGTTTTAATGGCTTTTGTATCAACTATTTCACCTCTTGCGGAATTAATAATGAAAGGTTTTCTCTTTACTTTTTCAAAAAAAGTGCTATCTGCCAAATGAAAAGTTTCCGCGTTCAGTGGCGTGTGGAAAGTGATAATATCGCATTGTTCGGCAATGTCGTTTAAACCTACGAACTCGTCATTGCGGGCTTGACATTTCGACAGGCTCAATGCACCGCCCGCAATCCCCTGTTCGGCAAGTTGTCGCGGCGGGTCATTGAGCAACACCCGCATACCGATATTCTCGCAAAATTCGGCAACTAATTTCCCTACATTTCCTACACCAACAATGCCGATGGTGGATTTTGACAAGTCGGTTTTGCCGCTTTTTTGCAAAAATAACAAAGCCGCAGCAATGTATTGTTGTACGGAGGCGGCATTGCAACCCGGTGCATTTGTCCACGAGATGCCGCGCTTTTCGCAGAAATCCGTGTCAATGTGGTCAAAACCGATGGTGGCAGTGGCAATAAATTTCACTGTGCTGCCTCCGAGCAGTTTTTCGTCGCAACGAGTGCGTGTGCGGATTATCATTGCATCGGCATCGCGTACATTTTCGGCGGAAATATCGCTGCCGTTCAAATATTTTACATCGGCAAGATGGTCGAAAACACCCTTTATAAATGGGATTTTATCGTCAATTATTATTTTTTGCATTTATCCTTCAAAAAAAAGTATGCGAAAGTAGAAAAAAATAATTACTTTTGCGGTCAAATTCTGAAGAATAACATTAAAAAATAAAATTATTATGTCAAAAGTAACAGTAGTAGGTGCCGGCAATGTCGGTGCAACGTGTGCAAACGTACTTGCACTCAATGAAGTAGCAAACGAAGTGGTTTTGCTCGACGTAAAAGAAGGCGTTGCCGAAGGGAAGGCAATGGATATTATGCAAACGGCGCAGTTGATTGGTTTTGATACGGTTGTAACCGGAACGACAAACGACTACGCCCAAACAGCAAATTCCGATGTAGTGGTTATCACTTCGGGCATTCCCCGCAAACCGGGTATGACGCGCGAAGAACTTATCGGCGTGAACGCAGGCATCGTGAAAAGCGTAGCCGGCAATATCCTGAAATACTCGCCCAACGCCATTATCGTGGTGATTTCAAACCCGATGGACACGATGACTTACCTCTCGCTGAAATCGCTCGGCTTGCCGAAAAACCGCATTATCGGTATGGGCGGCGCGTTGGACAGTTCACGTTTCAAATATTTCTTGAGCCAGAAACTCGGTGCAAATGCCAACGAAGTGGAAGGCATCGTTATCGGCGGACACGGCGACACGACTATGATTCCCCTTGCTCGCTTGGCTACTTACAAAGGTATTCCGGTAAGCGAATTTTTGAGCAAAGAAGAAATTGACGAAGTGGTAAAATCGACAATGGTGGGCGGCGCAACACTGACCGGCTTGCTCGGTACTTCGGCTTGGATGGCTCCGGGCGCAGCAGGCTCGTTTGTGGTTGAGGCTATCCTTCGCGACCAAAAGAAAATCGTTACTTCGTGCGTGTTGCTCGAAGGCGAATACGGACAAAACGACATCGCTATCGGCGTTCCCGTAGTGTTGGGCAAAAACGGTGTTGAAAAAATCATCGAACTCAAACTCAATGCCGAAGAAAAAGCCCTGTTTGAAAAGAGCGCAGAGGCAGTTCGTTCTACCAATGCAGCGTTGTACGAAATTAAAGCATTGTGAAATAACAACGTAAGGGCGTAAAATTTTACGCCCCTACATTCTGCGGCAGTGGCGTAATGGTAGCCGCGCCAGTCTTAGGAACTGGTACCGAGAGGTGTAAGGGTTCGAGTCCCTTCTGCCGCACGAGAAAAAACTTTCTGAAAACATTTGTTTTTTGGGAAGTTTTTTTATTTGGAAAAGTTAGTACCTTTGTTGGCTGAAAAAACATTAAAAAATGACCATAACTACCGCTAAACAAGCCCTAAACCCCGCATTCCTCAAACAAAAGCCGGAACGCAAAGAAATTGAACTTTTCAAAAAAGAGTTTATCTCTTTGCTCAACCGTATCAACGAGAAAGAAACGGAGGAATTTCACAAAAATTTGATGATTGACTTTCTCAATTCGGTTTATTACAAAGACAATCATTATATCAACACCAAAGGTCGTGCCGACCTTGTGATTTGTAACGGAAAAACGCCCGAATCGCCTGTCGGAGTGCTGATTGAAGTGAAAAGTCCTGTGAACAAAACCGAAATGGTAAGCCGCGAAAATCTGAATGTGAAATCGTTTCAAGAATTGGTGCTGTATTATTTGCGTGAGCGGAAAACAAGCAAAAATCTTGAATTGCGGTATCTGATTATTACAAATATTTATGAATGGTTTGTGTTTGATGCCCGAAATTTTGAAGATATTTTTGGAAGAAATACAAAACTGGAAAAACAATTCACAGAATTTGAAAATAAAACTTCGGCTGCAAAAACCACAGACACTTTTTATAAAGAAATTGCCGCGCCTGCCATAGAAAAAGCATTAGATAAAGTAGAATACACCCATTTTGACATTCGCGATTACAACCAAATTTTACGCAATGACGACAAAGAAGACGACAAAAAATTAGTTGCATTATACAAATTTCTGTCGCCAATTCA
>JAISJU010000047.1 GCA_031261165.1 Prevotellaceae bacterium | reverse complement strand
GGGGGATTGCGGGTCATACTTCGGCTTCGCTCAGTAACCAAGCCCGCAATGACGGAAAACTTAACTTCCCTACACTCAACAGGATATATCACATACACAGGTGTCCGTTTCAATTGACGGCAAGCGTAATAATACGATTACGCCTGCCGTCAATTATTGCTCATACTTGCGCCAATTTAGGGTATAATAATAAATGAAACGAAATACCGATTGTGCAGGGCGAAAAAAATCGCTTTTTTTTATTTATTTTTTTTGGAAAACAACAACAAAATATGAATTTTGTTGTAACTTTGCCGCCAATTCCATTTTGCTCGAAATGTTGAGTTTTGGAAGGACATTCTTTTGATATAATTAAAAAAGCATTGCTTTTTGTTCTTGTAGCGTAAATTCCACATTTTTTAAGTAACAACAAGGATAAGTGAATGCCACGTGTTATTCGTGGGTTTAACTTATTAGTTGTTACAGGTCGTGGAAAACCTTCGCTACAGGTAGGTTAATCCACGTTTTTTATTTGTATTTATATAACAACTTAAATTTAATTATTATGAAAAAGAAAATTTATTTAGCAGTTGCTGCAATAGCAACAATGGGAACGGTCAGCAGTGTTTTTACTGCTTGCAAAGAGGAAGAAAACAAACCAAAAAATGTGTTTGTTGACACATCAGACCCTTTCGACATTGAGTTTGTGCAAGTGGAAGGCGGTACTGTCGCGTTGGGTAGCGGGACAACCCAACACCAAGCGATTTTAGACGATTATGCCATCAGCAAGTACGAAATCACTCAATCGCAGTGGGAAAGCGTAATGGGCGAAGGCAACGAACACGGGTATTGGGTTACCGTATTCGGAGAGGGCAACAATTTTCCTGCTTACAGAATCAGCTGGAACGATGTTCAGCAATTTCTCAACAAACTGAATACTTCGCAAACGGAATATGCTTATACGTTGCCTACCGAAGCCGAATGGGAATATGCTGCACGCGGCGGAAAGGAAAGTCAAAATTATCTGTACAGCGGCAGCAATGATATTGCCAACGTTGCTTGGTATAAAAATAATTCGTCTGTTCGCTACAACGAAAACATAGAACTGTCTATTTCTGCATCTCATCTTGTCGGACAAAAAACGGCAAATGAATTGGGCTTGTTTGATATGAGTGGCAATGTTTGGGAATTTTGCAGTGATTTTGCAGGCGGCAAAATTAAGAAAGACAGCATTTACAACAATCCAAAAGGTCCCGCAAGTGGAACAGCCTGCGTTATACGCGGTGGTAGTTCTTTTTCAACAGATTCTATTTGCCGTGTAACAAGTGGCAGCAGCATTGCGCTCGATGAACGTAATGATTTTGTTGGTTTTCGTCTTGTTCGCAAACCATACGTTGCTATTGCGGACATCAGTTTAGACCAAGATACCATTATTTTATATGCAGGCAAGACCCAACAACTTATTGCAAACATTTCGCCCGCAAGAGTATCATATAATAATGTAACTTGGGCAAGCAGCAAAACGGCTGTGGCAACCGTAGATGCCAACGGTTTGGTTAAAGCCGTAGCACCTGATGCGAAAAAACTTGCTGCCGATACGGCAATTATTACCGTAACGGCAAAAGACGGCGGAAAAACGGCAAAATGTGTGGTGATTGTTCCTGTGGTTGATGTAGAAAGCGTAATTTTGGATAAAATTGAATTAGATACTTATGTGGGGGAAAAAGGACTGCAACTGACTGCCACCATTGCGCCCGATACGGCATCATTCAAAACGCTTAAATGGAAAAGCAGTGATACGACTATTGTTGCTGTTGATAGCATAAACGGAAAACTTACGGCAAAAAAAGCAGGGACAACAGTCATTACAGTTACAACCAGCAACGGCTTGACGGCAACTTGCGAAATAACCGTAGCCCCTTATATGGCAATAACGAGCGTAGCACTAAATAAAACAAGCATTGAAATAAAAGAGGGAGAAACAGAATTGTTGTCGGCAACTGTCTTGCCCGCCAATGCCTCAAATCCAAAAATTACTTGGAGTAGCGACAATTCGGCTGTGGCTGCGGTAAGCAATAGCGGTTTGGTATTAGCACTAACAGCAGGTACGGCAAAAATTACCGTAACCACAGAAGACGGTAATAAAAAGGCTGTTTGCAATGTGAAAGTAGTAAAATAAAATTGATTTTGAAAATTAATAAAAACGGCAGAATAATTCATTCTGCCGTTTTTTGTTGCATAAAAAAGAAAAATGTATTATCTTTGCAGTTGAAAAAATAAATAATTTCTGAATATGGTTGTAGAAACAAGAGAAATAACAAGCGAAAATATTGCCGTTCTGCTTGCTCAATTTGCACCAAAACCGAAAAGAACGCTTGAAACGCATTTCGGTAAATTGAAACGTGGCATTGATGGTTTGGAATATCAAAAAAAATTGCGCAATGAATGGGATTGATTTTTTGATAGACACAAATGTTGTCATTTATGTTTTGGAAGGACTGCCCGCCGTAAAAGGCATAATGCGCTGTTCGGCTGCTGTTTCAGTTGTGTCTGAAATGGAACTGCTCGGCAAACAAAATATTTCCGAACAAGAAGAAACCGCAATACGCGATTTGTTAAATGATTGCGAGATATTGAAATTCAATGATGAAATAAAAAACACGACAATCACCATAAAAAAACAATTCAATATGAAACTGCCCGATGCTATAATTGCAGCAACAGCAAAGTATTACGGGCTGATGTTTATTACAGTAGATAAAGACTTCAAAAAATTAGACGGATATATTAATGTTGTTATTTTGAATACAGACAAAACTTAATTGTTTCTGTCGTTGTTTTTGCAGAAAAAATATCTTATGACCGAAGTAAGAATAGACAAATTCCTCTGGGCGGTGCGCATTTTCAAAACGCGCAGCATCGCTGCCGAAGCCTGCAAAAAGGGCAAAATTATGATGGGCGGCATTCCGATGAAACCCTCGCGCAATGTAAAAACGGGCGATGTGTTGCAAGTGAAACGCCCGCCGATTATATATTCGTTCAAAATTCTGGCATTGGCGCACAACCGTATGAATGCCAAACTCGTTCCCGATTTTCTCGAAAACGTAACCACTGCCGAACAACTGCATCTGCTTGAACTTGCCAAAATAAGCGGCATCGGGCAACGGCAAAGAGGCACGGGTCGCCCCACGAAAAAAGAACGCCGCGACCTTGACAACTTTACCACGCCCGAATATATTGATGAAGATTTTGACGAGGAATTTGACGAGATTTTTAATTGAACAATGGGAAATAAAAAAGTTATAAATTTGATTTTCTGTTTTTTTGCGAACTTTGCGCTTGCTTTGTGTTCTTTGCGGTAAAATTTAACCACAAAGTTCGCAAAGAACACAAAGTTATTTTGCTTAATATCTGCGAATTAATATTTTTCTCTTATAAAAATTAGGACATATCGGAAAAAAGCCGTAATTTAGTAGTCTGAAATTTAATATCAACCTATACACAAAAAATGGCATTAGTAAACGAGCATTATTTGAAACTGTCGGAAGATTATTTCTTCACCGAAATAGAAAAACGTATTAATGCTTTTAGCGTAACTCACCCGAAATCAAAGGTTATCCGGCTCGGGGTGGGTGATGTGTCGCGCCCGTTGCCATCGGAAGCAGTGTCTGCGATGCACGCGGCTATTGACGAACTTGCCGATGAAGAAACGTTTCGCGGCTACGGTCCGGGCGAGGGCTACCGTTTTTTGATTGACAAAATCATTAAATTCGATTACCAACCGCGCGGCGTGTCGCTTGATGCAGACGAGATTTTTATCAGTGACGGCGCGAAAACCGACACCGGCAACTTGGGGCATATCTTGGGGCGCGACAACATTATTGCGATTACCGACCCGGTGTATCCGGTGTACGAAAATGCCGCTATAATGAGCGGTCGCGCAGGGCGGCTCACAGACGAAGGCAAGTGGAGTAACATCGTATATATCAACTGCACGCCCGAAAACGGCTTTAAGCCCGAACTGCCCGCCGAAAGGGTTGATGTGATTTATCTGTGCTACCCGAATAATCCGACAGGCACCGTTTTAACCAAAGCGGAATTGAAACAATGGGTGGATTATGCGATTGAAAATCAGGCTGTTATTATTTACGATGGCGCATACGAGGCATACATCACCGAAGAGGATATCCCCCGCAGCATTTACGAAATAAAAGGCGCAAAAAAGGTGGCGATTGAAGTGCGCAGTTTTTCAAAAACCGCCGGTTTTACAGGCTTGCGCTGTTCTTATACGGTCGTTCCCAAAGAACTGATTGCCTACACGCTGATGGGCGATAAAATCCCGCTCAACAAACTGTGGCTGCGGCGGCAAACAACTTATTTTAACGGCAGTTCCTACGTGGCGCAGCGCGGCGCAGAGGCGACTTATACGCGCAAAGGCAAAAAGCAGATTGCCGACCTCATTGAATATTATTTGACCAATGCGGGCATTATCCGCAAAGAGTTAAAAGATTTGGGATTTACGCTCTACGGCGGCATCAATTCGCCTTACATCT
Source organism: Prevotellaceae bacterium (assembly GCA_031261165.1). Lineage (GTDB taxonomy): Bacteria > Bacteroidota > Bacteroidia > Bacteroidales > Paludibacteraceae > JAISJU01. The sequence goes on along the minus strand of JAISJU010000047.1, from coordinate 14,054 downwards.
GGGTAAAAACGCTCAATGATATGCCCTCGTGGAAGTTTTTTCAGCAGTTGCTTTACGAAGCAAATATTGTCGGCACACCCGGCTCAGGTTTCGGACTGAACGGCGAGGGATATTTTCGCTTTTCGGGCTTTTGCAGCCGCGAGAATGTGGAAGAGGCAATGGTTAGAATGCGGAAATGGGTATAATTATTTGCCCATTTCATTTTTTTTGATTACTTTTGTATCGTTATTCTCAAAAGATAAACCTTAAACCAAATAATATGTCTAACAAAGAATTAGGAAACTCTCAACTCTTAGTTCTTAACTCTTAATTAAATTATATGTGTGGAATAGTAGGCTACATCGGCAAAAAAGCGGCATATCCGATTTTAATAAAAGGGCTGCATCGCCTCGAATACAGGGGTTACGACAGCGCAGGCATTGCGTTGATTGACAGCGTGGGCAACCTGAATGTGTATAAAACCAAAGGCAAGGTGCAGGATTTGGAAACCTTTGTCGAGAGTAAAAACATAACCGGCACCATCGGCATTGCGCACACGCGATGGGCTACGCACGGCGAGCCGAACAACGCAAATGCACACCCGCATTGCTCGGAGTCGGAAACGCTGGCGTTGATACACAACGGCATTATCGAAAACTACGCCGCACTTAAAGAGTCGCTCATCAAACAGGGCTACCATTTCTCCAGCAGCACGGACACCGAAGTGCTTATTCAATTCATCGAACATATCAAAAAAACGGAAAATTTGTGCCTTGCGCAAGCCGTACAACTTGCATTGAATCAGGTAGTCGGTGCATACGCTATCGCCGTGATAGAAAAAGGCAATCCCGACACCATTGTGGCAGCACGCAAAGGCAGTCCGCTTGTGGTGGGCATTGGCGAAGGGGAATATTTTTTGGCGTCAGATGCTACGCCGATTGTGGAATACACAAACAAAGTGGTGTATATCGACGAAGAAGAAATCGTGATTATCAACCGCGACAAAGAACTGAAAATTAAAACGATAACCAACGTTGAGAAAACGCCGACAATAAAAGAACTTGAACTCACGCTTTCGCAACTCGAGAAAGGCGGTTATCCGCATTTTATGCTCAAAGAGATTTTTGAGCAGCCCGAATCGCTCGCCACGAGTATGAAAGGGCGCGTGAATGTAGATGCAAATAATATTTCGCTCGCCGGATTTATTGACAACAAAGAGAAATTTGTGAAAGCGAGCCGCATTATTATTACCGCTTGCGGCACATCTTGGCACGCGGCGCAAATCGGCAAGTACGCCATTGAGGAGTTTGCCCGCATTCCGGTGGAAGTGGAATATTCGTCGGAGTTCCGTTACCGCAAGCCGGTGGTGCACAAAAACGATGTGGTGATTGCCATTTCGCAATCGGGTGAAACCGCCGACACGCTGGCTGCCATTGATTTGGCAAAATCGCAGGGCGCGTTTATTTTCGGGATATGCAACGTGGTTGGCTCGTCTATTCCGCGCAACACGCACTCGGGCTGCTACACGCACGTGGGTCCCGAAATCGGCGTGGCATCGACCAAAGCCTTTACGGCGCAAGTAACAGTGCTGCTGATGCTTGCACTCTCCATCGCCAAAGCGCGGAAAACCATTGCAGACGAAGATTATTTGAAAATCATTGCCGAACTGGGGCAAATTCCGAAAAAGATTGAAACAATTTTGCAGGAAAACAACTGCATAGCCGACCTCGCAAAAGTATTTACCTACGCACAAAACTTCATTTATCTGGGCAGGGGCTACAATTTCCCCATCGCGCTCGAAGGGGCGTTGAAACTCAAAGAAATCTCCTACATACACGCCGAAGGCTATCCGGCAGCCGAGATGAAACACGGTCCCATTGCGCTGATTAACGCCGAAATGCCGGTGGTGATTATCGCGCCGAACACGGGAATGTACGAAAAAGTGGTGAGCAATATCCAAGAGATAAAAGCCCGCAAAGGCAGGGTTATTTCGGTGATTACCAAAGGCGACCACGTGGTGAAAGACCTCTCGGATTACAGCATCGAAATACCCGAAACGCTGGATTGCCTCTCGCCGCTCTTGGCGTCAATTCCTTTGCAACTGCTGGCGTATCATATCGCGGTGGTAAAAGGCTGCGATGTTGACCAACCACGAAACTTGGCGAAGTCGGTAACGGTGGAGTAAAATATAGTGAAGAGGCTTTTTGCCTCTTTTTTATTTCGGAAAAAAGTCGTACCTTTGCAGAACGAAAATGACATTATTATAACTAATGAAAAAACTAATTTCCATAACAGGCGATTTAGGCAGCGGGAAATCAACCGTATCCCACATATTGCGGGAAAAGTTGGGTTATGACTATATCTACACCGGCAAAATTCAGCGCGAAATAGCCGAAAGATACAAAATGACAACTTTAGAACTGAATAAATATGCGGAAACGCACCCCGAAATAGACGCAGAAATTGATGCAACTTTCAAATCGCTGAACGACTTGTCGGATATTATTGTAGATTCGCGGTTGGCGTGGTTTTTCATTCCCCTCTCTTTTAAAATTTTCCTAAAAACGGATTTAATGGTGTCGGCAAGCCGCATTTTGGGCGATGGGGAACGGAAAAATGAAAAATATTCGTCAATAGAAGAGGCAGCAGCCCATATCACAGCGCGAAAAACAAGTGAAAACAAGCGGTATCAAGAACTTTATGGCGCAAATTGCGCCGATTTATCCAATTTCAATCTTATTGTGGATACCTCTTTTATCAGCCCCGAAGAAGTGGCGGAAAAGATTATTAGCGAATACAATGCGTGGCTAAAACTTTAAATTTTAAACTTTTAACTCAACACTTATGTGCGGAATAGCCTTAATCAGATTACGGAAACCCCTCGAATATTATCAGGGACAGTACGGAACGTGGAAATATGGTTTAAACAAACTGTATTTGTTGATGGAAAAACAGCACAATCGCGGGCAGGAAGGCGCGGGGTTGGGTATGGTGAAATTCGATATGCCGCTCGGGAAAGAGTATATCTGGCGCGAGCGTGCCGAAGGCAAAAACGCCATTCAAAATATTTTTGCATCGGTAAATAAACACTACGAAAACCTGAGTGTCGAAACGCTCAACGATGCCAACTATGCCAAACAAAACCTGCCGTTTGCAGGCGAACTCTACTTCGGACACCTGCGCTACAGCACCACCGAGAACAAAAAAGGCGTTTCATACGTTCATCCTTTCCTGCGCCGCCACAATTGGAAAGACCGCACAGCACTTCTGGCGGGCAATTTCAACCTCACGAATGTTGATGAACTTTTTGACCAACTGACCGCCTCCGGTCAGCACCCGCGCGACAAAGCGGACACCTTTCTGATGCTCGAAATCATCGGACACGAACTCGACAAAGAAGTGGAACGCGAATACGAAAATTATAAACAAACGACCGGCAAAACGAATGCCGAAATCACACAATTGATAGAAGAAAATCTGGATATTGCCAAAATTCTTCGCAAATCCGAAAAAACTTGGGACGGCGGCTATGCCATTATGGGCTTGCTCGGACACGGCGATGCCTTTGTTTTTCGCGATGCGAAGGGTATCCGACCTGCATTTTACTATGAAGACGAAGAAGTAGTGGTGGTTGCCTCCGAAAGACCTGTGATACAAACGGTGATGAATGTTGAGGTGGAAGATGTGCACGAACTTGCACCCGGTAAGGCAATGATTATCAAGAAAAACGGCGATTTGCGCTTTGAAACCATACGACAGGAAGAAGAAAAAGCCGCTTGCTCGTTTGAACGGATTTATTTCTCGCGCGGCAGCGACATTGATATATATAAGGAAAGGAAAAAACTCGGCGAATTGCTGACAACGCCCATTCTGAAATCTGTGGATTACGATGTGGAAAATACCGTGTTTTCCTACATTCCCAACACGGCGGAAGTGGCGTTTTACGGTATGATGCAGGGCATTGAACAAGCCACGCAAAAACGCCCGCGCCGCGAAAAAGTACTGATAAAGGACATCAAACTCCGCACTTTCATTGCGCAGGATAATGATAGAAACGACCTCGCCACACACGTGTATGATATTTCCTACGGCTCAATTATCCCCGAGAAAGACAACCTCGTTATCATTGACGACTCCATTGTGCGCGGCACTACGCTGAAACAAAGCATTATCGGCATTTTAAACCGCCTTTCGCCGAAAAAAATAGTGATTGTTTCGTCTTCGCCGCAAGTGCGTTATCCCGATTATTACGGCATTGATATGTCGCGGTTGAGCGAATTTGCATCGTTCCGCGCCGCGATAGATTTGTTGAAAGAACGCGGAATGGACAATGTGATTAACGAAGTGTATAAAAAATCGAAAGCACAGGAACATTTGCCGAAAGAAGAGATAGTCAATTATGTGCGGGAAATTTACGCGCCTTTCACAATGGAGGAAATTTCGCGAAAAACTGCCCAAATGCTCACGCCGGCAAGTGTTAAATGTCCTGTAGAAATCGTTTATCAGACACTCGAAGGGCTGCGCGAGGCTTGTCCTGACCACAAAGGCGACTGGTATTTCTCAGGATATTATCCGACAGCAGGCGGTAACAGACTGATTAATAATGCTTTTATTGCTTATATTGAAGGCAGAGATAAAAAAAGTGGAATTTTTTGATGTAGTTTATAAAAAAACTTCATACATTTGTAACCTCAACCTAAATCTTAAATCTTATGAAACAGAAAATACTCTTTCTCGGCTTGCTGCTTGCCGTTTGGGGTGCTTGTGCATTAGAAGCAACAGCCCAGAAAAAAGGCAACATCACGCAAGGTTTTGTTATCAGTCCGATACCTCCGCAAACCTACAGCGGCTCCGACATTACGCCTTTGGTTTCCGTAAGAGACGGCAAAACCTTATTGGTAAAAGACAAGGATTACACGCTGGAATACCGAAACAACAAGAATGTCGGCACAGCAACCGTTACCATTAAGGCACCGAAAGAAGAAAGCAATTACAGCGAGTCCATCACCAAAGAATTTCAGATTGTAAAAGCAAAATTGGTGATTACCGTTGATGGCAAACAGGGCAAATTCTATGGCTACCCCGACCCTGTGCTGACCTACAAAATCGGCTCGGGCGAACTGAAAGGCAGCGATGCGCTGAAAGGCTCGCTCACGCGCGATGCGGGCGAAGAAGTGGGCAATTACCTCATTTCGCAGGGAACGCTTGATGCCGGTCCGAATTACGATTTGACGGTGGGCAGAAGTTATTTTGTGATACAAAAATCGCCGATAACCATCAAAGCCGAGCCAAACCAGAAGAAGGTGTATGGCGACAAAGACCAGGTTATCAAATACACCATCGAAGAAGGTACACTCCTGTCCGCCAAAAGTGCGCTGAACGGCGAACTCGGACGTATGGCGGGCGAAAATGTCGGCACCTACGCCATTACACAGGGAACTCTTTCGGCTGGCAATAACTACGAAGTGCGTTTTGTGCGCGAAAATTTTGAAATTACGCCCGCGCCCCTGACCGTAAAAGCCGATGCCAAACAAACAAAGATGTATAACGACCCCGACCCGATATATACATACAGCATTACGGCAGGCAAATTAGCCGAAGGCGACAACATCAGAGGCTACTTGAGCCGCGAGGCAGGCGAAAATATCGGCAAATACAACATTACACAGGGTACGCTCACGGCGGGCAGCAACTATGATATGAAATATGTGCCGGATACTTTTGAGATTATTCGGAAACCGTTTTCAAAATAAATCGCCAAACGTATTGAGATGATAACAACTAAAAACAGCCGTTTTTCGGAAAATTTGTTTTGGGACGCCGATATGAATGATTTGAATTTGGACATACATAAAACGTATGTCGTGGGGCGGGTGTTGGACTATGGCGAATGGAATGATTGGCTTGCTATTCGCAGTTATTACGGAATGGACGAGTTGAAAAAAATTGCTCTGCGTATTCGCAGTATGTTTCCAAAATCACTTTCGTTTATTGCAACAATAACTAATACGCCTGAAAATCAGTTCCGTTGCTATGAGCAGATAAAGAATAAGAAAAATGCAAATTATTTCATATTATGAGCATTTTACACACTTTTACCGTTAAAGAATCGACCTTGTTATTGCTGAAAAAATTGCAAGCAATTCCGTTTTTTAGCGAGATGCGTTTAGTAGGCGGAACGGCACTTGCCTTGCAATTGGGACACAGAAATTCGGTTGATTTGGATTTTTTCGGAAAAATGAATTTCACGAGAGGTGAATTGGAACACGAACTGCAAAAGAACGGCTTGAAAACAAGCGTAAGGTCTGAAAGTGAGTTGATTAAAATAACACAAATAGAGAATATAAAGGTCGATTTTGTAGATTATTCTTCGGTAATTTGGCTTGAGCAGGCGGTTTTAAGTGATGGAATATGCTTGGCAGGATTGAAAGATATTGGCGCAATGAAAATCTCGGCTATTATAGGCAGAGGGACTAAAAAAGATTTTATTGACTTATTTTTTCTTCTGCAATATTTTAGTTTAGAGCAACTTATTGATTTTTACAAACAAAAATACGATACAAATTCAATTTTTCATATTATCCGAAGTTTGACATACTTTGAAGATGCCGAAGAAGACCCGCAACCCGAAATGTATGTCCCCTTTGAATGGAATAAGGCAAAACAAACGATAAAACAAGCAGTTGCAGCATTATAAATAGATAAAAACAAAAAAACTGTTCGGATATTAGTCCGAACAGTTTTCGTTTTTTCCGCGTGTCCGGACATAAGAGCGTTATGTCCGGAACAAATATTCTTCGATTGTTTGTTTGGATTATTTTACAAACGGAAATATTCTCACTTCAGCAGCTCCAAAGCCTTCAACACCGTTTTGTCCCTCTCGTTCAATATCGGATAAAACGCCTCATCGCCCAGCACGAGGCGCGAGATGTAGGCAAAAGTCAGGTTTTCGATTTGCTTTTCCGATTTGCGCAAGCCTACAATATTCTTTTTTACGCCTTTTGACTCGGCGTATTGCGCCACTTCATTTACTAAATTCTGTGTATGCAGGTAGGCAATCAGTTCCTGCCACGTGCGATATTCTTTCAGCGTTTGGCGGTTGCGGTCGGCATAGTCAAAGGCGAATTGGTAGATATAGGAATAATTAACCAACTTATTGAAATACGCGCTTTGTCCCAGCGTGTCGCGCGGCACAAAGTAATCGGGCATAATCCCGCCGCCGCCATACACCACACGCCCCTTTCGCGTGCGATATTGCACCGTGTCCGCCTGCTTGATGCTGTCTTTCACGTCAAACTCGCCGTGCAAGTAGCGGTTGGCAATGTCGTTTTCGTAATCCGCATCATCGCCTTTGTCGTAATGCTTCTGAATGCTGCGACCCGAAGGCGTATAATACCGCGCAATCGTCAGGCGCAACGCACTGCTGTCGGGGAAAGCAATCTGCGTTTGCACCAGCCCCTTGCCAAACGAGCGGCGACCGATAATCGCGCCTCTGTCATTGTCTTGTATCGCACCCGCAAAAATCTCGCTTGCCGAGGCACTCCATTCGTCAATCAGCACCGCCACCTTCATCTTTTGACACGCGCCGCTGCCGTCAGCACGGAAATCTTCGCGCGGCATCGTCTTCCCTTCCGTATAAACAATAAGGCTGTTTTTTGGCAAAAGTTCGTTTATCATCGCAATGGCAATATCCATCGCACCGCCCGGATTGCCGCGCAGGTCAATGATTAACTGCTCGGCACCGTCTGTTTTCAATTTGCTGATGGCAGCCATAAATTCGTCGTAAGTGCGTGCCGAAAACACATTTATTTTAATATAGCCCGTTCGGGGCGTTATCATATAGGCAATATCCACACTGTTGATGGGAATGTCGCCGCGCGTAATGGTATAAGGAATTAAGTCTTTTGCGCCGGTGCGTTTGATACCCACTTTCACCTTCGTACCCTTCTTTCCGCGCAAAGTCTTCATCACTCCCTCATTGGTTATTTTCCCTCCCACAAACGCCGTATCCGCCACGGTAACAATCCTGTCGCCCGCCTGAATGCCGAGTTTTTCCGATGGTCCGTTCGGGATAACGGCAACAATCATTACCGTGTCGTTCTGAATGTTGAACTGTACGCCGATGCCGCTGAACGAGCCTTCCATACCTTCGTTCACGCCTTGCAAATCGCTCGCGGGAATATACACGGAGTGCGGGTCGAGTTGCGCCAAAATATTGGGAATGGCGTCTTCCATCAGCACACGCATATCCACGCTATCCACATAGTCGCGGTCAATGAGGTCGAGCAGCGCGTTGATTTTGTTGTAACTGCCTTTTGGTTTGTTAATGATAGTAACAGGATGCGTGGCAACAAAGGTAAAGATGTTGCCAATAAACACCCCCACGCACAGCGAACCGGCGATAATCAAGGGCAAGAGGATTTTTGTTCTGCTATTCATAATCGTTTATTTTTCAGCCTGCAAAGTTAATCTAACTTTTCCAATCTGCCAACTTTTCTAAACTTCTAAGAAATTGTTTTGCATTTATTTTTTTCGCGCCTTTACTTCTTCGTGTCTTCGCGCCTTTGTGCCTTTGTGTTTAGTATTTTTGCCGCTTGCGGCTTTTTATACTTAACACGAAGACACAAAGGCGCGAAGACACGAAGAAATTAAATTTCTAAACTTTGGAAAAGTTTTGTTGGAAAAGTTTTGAACAAATAATTTGCGAGATTAGCCCCTTTCTTGTATCTTTGCACAAAAATTTAAACACAAAGCAACAATGTCGAATTTCCTGTACCAATTAATCAAAACCCGCCGCAGCACCCGCAAATTCACGGCGCAAGCGGTTGAAAAAGAAAAGATTGACACGATACTGAATGCCGCGCTGATGTCCCCCTCGTCAAAAAACACACAGGCGTGGCATTTCGTTGTGGTGGAAGATAAGGCTGTGCTGCAACGCCTTTCCGAAAGCCGCGAACAGGGCAGTCAGTTTCTCGCGGGTGCGCCTTTGGCAATAGTGGTATTGGCAGAAGACAACGGCTCGGTGTGGATTGAGGACACTGCCATCGCCTCCGCTTACATACAACTGCAAGCCGAAAGCGCAGGCTTGGGTACTTGCTGGGTGCAGGTGCGCGACCGTATGAAAGACGAAACTTTGAGCACCGAAGATTATATCCGCAGTTTGTTGGACATTCCGCAGGGATATAAAATACTGAACATCATCGCTGTGGGCTACAAAGACGGCGAGAAAAATCCGCACGATGACACAAAACTGAAACTCGAAAAGATACATTACGGTAAATTCTAAATACAGTAATTGCCGCGAATTTACAAATCGTGGCATAAAAAAATAAAACTATGGCATTTAAAATCAAAAAAAGTTCGCGTATGGCGTGGGGTGTAACGCTCATCGTATTCGGCGTATTGTATTACTGCAATATGTTTATAGACCTTCCGAAATATGTATTCGATTTCCGCAACTACCCTATTCTTGCGGGCATCATCTTTCTGATTTTCAATCAGTATAAAAGTCCGGGATTTGTGATGATAATCGTAGGCATATTGATGCGCTTTTCCTACGAAATGGACTTTACGCGCCGCCACTACGACTGGACAAGCAGCCTGTGGGACTACGTCTGGCCCCCCCTGCTTATCATCATCGGCGCGTTGATGATTTGGAAAATCTACCGCAATGATGAGGCTCGAAAGAAAAAACTTGATACAACATTATGAATTTCCGTGAAAAACTAAAAACAATCCGCGCTTTCGTTTTCGATGTCGATGGCGTGCTTTCGCGCAACGATATTTCGCTTTCTACTGACGGCGAGCCGATGCGCACCGCCAATATCAAAGACGGCTACGCTATGCAACTCGCCGTGAAAAAAGGCTACATTCTGGCAATCATCACCGGCGCGAAAACGGAAAATATCCGCGTGCGCTACGAGCGGCTGGGCTTGAGGGATATTTACCTCGCAGCCTCGCACAAAATCACTTACCTCAATGATTTTTTGCAGAAACACAATTTAAACGCCGAAAATGTGTTATATATGGGTGATGATATTCCCGACTACGAAGTGATGTCGGAGGTCGGCGTGGCGGTGTGTCCGAGCGATGCGGCGGAGGAAATCAAAGCCATTGCGTGCTACGTTTCGCCCGTCGAAGGGGGCAAGGGCTGCGCCCGAGATGTGATAGAGCAAACGCTCAAAGCGCAGGGCAAATGGTTTGACGGACACGAGGCGTTCGGGTGGTAAGACAATAAAAAAACACGGCAGAAATAGATTTATTTCTGCCGTGTTTTTTATAATCTGATTTTTTTACTCCGCTACACAACGCACAGAATAGCCATAACTGTGAAATTGATTCCAATCATCTACTATTATGCTATAACTACCTATTCCTAACCTATAAGCAGTATTATTATAATCTGCTGTACTACTCCAATAACAACCTGTTGCTCTGCTGCCATAGAGTTTTCCGATATTAGTACGGTAACCTGCATAAGGTAGAAAAATGCTGTTGTTATTTATTTTATCTGTAATTAAACAACCTGTTACACTATTTTGGGTTGTCTGTTCAAAGATTACTTTTACGCTATCCGAAAGTTTTTCTAATTCTCTGCGAGTAGGAATGCGCCAACCTGCGGGGCTGGGGTCATTATTTTTTTTCCATTCCCCACCTCCTTCATTAAAATAGGGAAAATTTTCCATAGTATTACCTTCGGTAGACCAAGCGGTTATTCTGTTCCACTGATAAAATTTACCTGCGCTTTCCGGTGTGACAGCAAAAGTATTGGGATTATCCACATTGTATTTTGCCCACACAACCCCATTTATTTTTATTCCATTTCTTACTTTGACCGTACAGGTAACAGTTTTATCGCCTGCTGTGGCTGTAATAGTAGTATTTCCTTCGGCTATGGCGGTTACTTTGCCGTTGTTAGTTACGGTGGCTTTTGTTCCATCGCTGCTTGTCCAAGTTACAGTTTCGTTGATAGAGTTAGCGGGCAAAATAGTTGCCGTCAATGTGTAGTTTTCGCCGATAGTGAGCGCAAGCGAGGCGGTGTCAAGCGAAATGCTTGGCGTTTCAGGGATTTTAGGGTCAATAGGCAACGGCGTTTCTTTTTCCGGCTCGTCGCTTTTACAAGAATTAAATACTACGGTTGCTAAGCCCACTGTGAGCAGCAAACCAAATGAAATTGTTTTTAATGTTTTCATTGTTTTTGAAATTTAATTTTAATTATTATTTTGTTTGTAGTCTTTTGTCAATTTTGTGGACAGACCATAATTCTTCTATGAATTTGTAACTATCCATTACTAAAAATTTTTCTTTACCAATAGCATTTACAATATTTGCATCTAATTGTTCTATATTTTCGTATTTTTCTACAATAATAAATTCTACATCACAATAATCAAAAATCAAATCTTCTGCAACTCTCCATTCTCTCTCGTGTGTAAAATCCACTGTTTTTGAAATTTTTATTTGTTTGTTGTCTCTCTTTTTTTTAAGCGGTCTGTAAGAAGGCCAAAATGGTGTAACAAAATGATACATAAAATCATCCCATTTTTGTTTATTGAAAAAATCAGCTCTTACATAAAAAACAGGCGAGCCATTATTTTTAAAAATAAATTCTTTATTAAATCCAATAGCAAAAGAAGAATATCTTTCTGCGTGAGCAATAAGACTTGTCCAAGGACATTCTGTAAAACACACACAATTTTTTTTATTCCACGGCATTGTAGAGGCTATAATTTTTTTATCTTTCAAAATAGACTTTAAACGTTCAAAAGCACTTTTCGTGCCTTTAGTGTGTGATAAAATAGGATTAGCCTCATCATTACAAAAAGGCTCTTCATTTTTTGTAAAATGAGCCAAATAATCTGAATAGTCTGGTTTATGCATTGTATTATTCGTCTTTTCATTCCCTCAAAAGACTAATTTTTAAATTGTTATTATATACGAAAAGCGCGGGAACTGTTTTTAAGTCTTATTTGCTTTAAAGGTATCGCCAAACACCCACCGAACAAATGAAAACAACAGTTCCCGCGCTTTTTACTGTATGAAAAATACAAGTAAAAAAACGCGAGCGTTTGCTGTCTATCACTTTGTTCGGACTCTGAAAATTTTGGCGAAATTCTTAAAGCAAAGTAATATCTTAAACGCTTACGTTAAAATCAAAAAAATATGTTCAAAAACTCCTTTTTGAAATCAGACGACAAAGATACGCACAAAAATCGTAACAGACAAGAAAAAATCATCTTTTTTACCCTAAACGCAAAATTAATTTTCCCGATTGCCGAAAAATGCCTACCTTTGGCAGTCTTAAAAATAAAGGATAAACACTATGAATTATTTGCATTTAATTCGTTATAAAAACTTGATTTTCATCATTGTACTGATGGCTTTGATGAAGTATACGGTAATTAATCCGCTGTTGAGCATCTTCGGCATCGAATCGCCGGTGACGGCGTGGGTGTTTTGGCTGCTGACGGCGGGCGTTACGCTTATTTCGGCGGGCGGCTACGTGATTAACGACTATTTCGACACGAAAATTGACTCGCTCAACCGCCCCGACCGCGTCATTGTAGGCAACAGCGTTCCGCGCGAACGGGCAAGCCTGCTCTTTCAAATCCTTACCGGCGCGGGCATTGCCTGCGGACTGCTGACGGCACTCGCGGCGTGGAGTTTTACGCTGGCACTGATTTTTATCCTCGTGCCGGGCTTGCTGTGGTTCTACTCGGCGAGTTACAAGCGGCAGTTCCTCATCGGTAACGTGATTGTGGCGTTTTGTGCGGCGTTGGTGCCGCTCGTGGTAGTGGTGGCTGAAAATGCCTTCTTGCTGCGCAGTTTTTCGGCGGAACTGATTAAGCAAACGCCTATTCTGCCGATGCTTTACGGCTGGACTTGCGGTTTCGCGCTCTTTGCTTTCCTCACTACGCTTATCCGCGAAATCCTCAAAGATATGCAGGACGAGTACGGCGACCGCGAGTCGGAATGCCGAACAATGCCCGTTGTGTGGGGCTTTACCAAGACCAAAGTGTTTGTGGCTGTCATCACTTTGCTCACAATGGCGTTGGCTGGGTTTATCTCGTTCTCGTTGTTGCAGGAAATCCGGTTTGCCGAAAACAATATCGTGGTGCGCAACCTGTTTTTTGCCATTCTGATACCGTTTATCTGCATTCTGTTTCTGCTTTTCAAAGCCAAACGCTCGGCGGACTACGGTTTAGCGTCTTCCGTTACCAAATTTACAATGATATTCGGCATTTTGTATGGCATTTTGCTGTTGGTGCTGTTGCTGTCTATTAATTATAATTTGCCGATTTTCGGATTTAGACTTATGCCGATAAATTAAGCAAGCCGTCAGATTTATCTGACGGATAAACCAATTAAACCAATTAAAACTATGGAAACATTTTTTGAAATTCTAAAATTCACCATTCCGTCCGTCCTGTCATTATTGGCGGTGGCGTTTGCGATTGACCGTTTTCTGAAAAACGAAGACCGCCGCCGCAACTACGAAATCCGCAAAGCCACCGCCTCGCAACTTGTACCCATACGACTGGCGGCATACGAGCGTCTGGTGCTTTTCCTCGAACGCTCGGCACCGAACTCGCTACTCTTGCGCGTGCAAAGCCCCGAAATGAACAACCTGCAACTGCAACAGGCACTGCTGCTAAACGTCAGGCAGGAGTGGGAACACAACTTTTCGCAGCAACTTTATGTGAGCGAACAAGCCGCCGCAGTGGTGAAAACTGCCAAAGAAAGCCTGATACAACTGATAAATCTTGCCGCATCGAGAGTGGAATCCACAGGCAATTCCACGCAACTTTCGATGGTGATTCTGGAAACTTATTCTTCATCAGAAAACCAGCCGCTGAAAACGGCGGTGGATTTTTTGAAAGCGGAGGTGAGAGGGTATTTCGGATAATCAATAAAACTCTTCCGGTTTGACTTTTTCTAAAAAACAGTCGATTATTGGTTTGACTTTTTCTAAAAAAATAATAGATATTATGTTGTTAAGCAAAACTCTCAATAATCTTTCTTTCTGGATTGCTTCGGAGTACCTCGCAATGACGCGAAACCCAATGGCAGTACGT
>JAISJU010000039.1 GCA_031261165.1 Prevotellaceae bacterium | reverse complement strand
TGATGCTTTCCATTGTTGTTGTTTTTTTCTGTCATTGCGGGCTTGACCCGCAATCCCCTGTTTATCGCGCTTACTTGGGGATTGCGGGTCAAGCCCGCAATGACAGGTAGTTAATTATTTTTTCTTCTTAAATCCGCCTTTTTTCTTTTCCGTAGCCGGTGTGCTGCTCACGATTTTCATTGCATCTTCGAGTGTCATATCCGCAGGAACGGTGGTTTTCGGTATTTTGTAGTTGCTGCCTTTGTAGGCGATGTATGCCCCAAACCTGCCGTTGAGAATTTGCAGTTCAGGCTCTTCAACGAAGGATTTAATCACTTTGTTGGCATCGCTTATGCGTTTGTTTTGGATAATTTCGATGCTTTCCGCCTCCGTAACCGCCAGCGGGTCAATGCCTTTGGGCAGCGAATAAAACTTGCTGTCGTGCTGAATATAAGGACCAAACCGCCCTACGGCAACTTTCATCGGCTTGCCCTCAAAGTTGCCCGACACGCGCGGCAGTTTAAACAGTTCGAGAGCCTCTTCGAGCGAAATTGTTTCGATGGATTGGTCTTTTCGCAGCGAGGCGAAAGTTGGTTTGTTGTCGTCATCAACGTGTCCGAGTTGCGCAAGGGGACCATATCTGCCGATTTTCACAAACACAGGTTTGCCTGTTTTGGGGTCTGTGCCGAGTTCGCGTTCGCCGGTTTTGCGCTCCGAATTTTGCATCGTATTTTCCACTATCGGGTGAAATTCTTTGTAGAAATTGTCGATGGATTTTTCCCATCTTTCCTTTCCTTCGGCTACGAGGTCAAACTCCTTTTCCACATTGGCGGTAAAGTCGTAATTTAGCACCGAAGGGAAGTTCTCGTTTAAAAAGTCATTTACCACGCTGCCGACGTCCGTAGGGAAAAGTTTTGATTTTTCCGTGCCGAAAGTCTCGGCTTTTGTTTCATCGCTGATTTTTTTATTTTTCAAAATCAAGATGTTATAATTGCGCTGCTCGCCCTCGCGGTCGCCCTTTTCCACGTATTCGCGGTTTTGAATGGTAGAAATTGTGGGTGCGTAGGTCGAAGGTCGCCCGATGCCGAGTTCCTCCATTTTGCGCACAAGACTTGCCTCCGTGTAGCGCGGCGGCTTTTGCGAAAAACGCTCTTGCGCCGTGATGTCTTTCATATTCAAAACATCTTTCACATTCAGCGGCGGCAGCATTTTTTCGTCTTCCTGCTCGTTTTCGTCATCAGTACTTTCAAGATAAACGCGCAGAAAACCGTCAAATTTCAGCACTTCGCCCACAGCGATAAATTTCTCGCTGCTGGTGGAAATATTGATGGTGGCGGTGGTTTTTTCGAGTTCCGCATCAGCCATTTGCGAGGCGATGGTGCGTTTCCAAATCAATTCGTAGAGGCGGCGTTCTTGCGCCGTGCCGTCTGTTTCGTGCTGATTGACGTAGGTGGGGCGGATAGCCTCGTGCGCCTCTTGTGCGCCCTTGCTTTTGGTCTGATATTGGCGGCGTTGCCAATATTTTTGCCCCGCCATACTGATAATTTCGTCTTTGGAAGTATTCAACGCCAAATCCGACAAATTGACGGAGTCGGTACGCATATAAGTGATTTTCCCTGCCTCGTAGAGCGTTTGTGCCACGCGCATTGTTTGCGAAACCGAAAAGCCGAGTTTCCGCGATGCCTCTTGCTGTAAGGTGGAAGTGGTGAAAGGCGGCGCAGGCGATTTCTTTGCCGGTTTTGTTTCGATATTTTCTATTGAAAATTCGGCGTTCTTGCATTTTTCGAGAAAATCGAGAGCCTCTTTTTTGGTTTTAAAGCGGTTTTTGAGTTCCGCTTTCAGTTCCACCGGCTTGCCGTCTTTGTCCGTTACCAAAAATGTGGCAACCACGCGATAAGCCGCCTCGGTGGCAAAGTTTTGAATTTCGCGCTCGCGTTCCACTATCAGGCGCACGGCAACCGACTGCACGCGCCCCGCAGAAAGCGCAGGCTTGATTTTCTTCCACAGCACGGGCGACAGTTCGTAGCCCACAATTCTGTCCAACACGCGGCGAGCCTGCTGCGCATCAACCAGATTGAAGTCAATATCGCGCGGGTTTTCGATGGCTTTTTGAATGGCGGTTTTCGTGATTTCGTGGAAAACGATGCGTTTGGTGTTCGCTTTCTTCAAATCAAGCGTTTCCGCCAAGTGCCACGCAATAGCCTCACCCTCGCGGTCTTCATCGGAAGCCAGCCAAACGGTTTCCGCCGTCTTCGCCGCTTTTTTCAGTTCCGAAACAAGTTTCTTTTTGTCGTCAGGAATAACGTATTCGGGCGCGTAGTTGTGCGCAATGTCGATACTGATGTCGCGCTCTTTTAAATCGCGGATATGTCCGAAACTCGAAAGCACGTGATAGTCCTTTCCCAAGAACTTTTCAATCGTTTTGGCTTTCGCCGGCGACTCTACTATGACAAGATTTTTTTGTGCCATTTTTTTAATGCTCATATTTGAGGGTGCAAAATAACAAAGAAAAATCGGTATGTACCAAACTTTTGGGTTACTTTTTACATTATTATTGTAAGAAAATGTTTTTAGGGGCTAAAAAAACTCATCATTCATCACTCACCACTCATAACTAATTCCTATCTTTGCCAACAAAAAAATCAAAATGAAATACTATTTGATAGCAGGCGAGGCATCGGGCGACCTGCACGCCTCCAACCTGATGCGCGAACTGAAAAGTGTCGATGAAACGGCAGATTTTCGCTTTTTCGGCGGCGATTTGATGGCGGCGCAGGGCGGCACTTTGGTAAAGCATTATCGCGAAATGGCGTTTATGGGTTTTGCGGCGGTAATTGCCAATTTGCGCACGGTTTTAAACAATCTGTCGCAGTGCAAAAAAGATGTTGCCAAATACAAGCCCGATGCGGTAATTTTGGTCGATTATCCGAGTTTTAACCTGAAAATTGCCCAATTTGTGAAAGAAAACTTGCCCGACACGCCTGTTTTTTACTACATTTCGCCGAAAATTTGGGCGTGGAAAGAATATCGCATCAAATCCATCAAGAAATATGTCAATCATATTTTTGCCATTTTGCCCTTTGAGGTCGATTATTTCAAAAAGCACGATTATGAGGTAACTTATGTGGGCAATCCCTCCGTTGATGCCATAGAAAACCGAGCGCATAAAAATGAGAAAACTGCCGATTTCATCGCAGAAAATCACCTTTCCGGCAAGCCGATTGTTGCCGTTTTGGCGGGCAGCCGCCGGCACGAGATAAAAAAGTGCTTGCCCGTGATGCTCGAAACGGCAAAAGATTTTCCCGATTATCAATTTGTGGTGGCAGGTGCGCCGGGCATCAGCCCCGATTTTTACAAGTCCATTTTGGGCGAGAACAGCCGTTTTGCCGTTGTTTTCGGGCAAACCTACCGTGTTTTGCAACATTCGCAAGCCGCGCTAATCAATTCCGGCACGGCATCGCTCGAGGCTGCTTTGCTTAATGCGCCGCAAGCGGTGGGTTATTCCGTTTTTGGCGGCAGAGCGGCGCGGCTCGTTTTGCAGCACGTCATTAAAGTGGAGTGGGCATCGCTGGTAAATCTGATTGCGGGCAGGCTCGTTGTCAAAGAGTTTCTTGCCGACCGCTTTACCGCCGAAAACCTGAAAAACGAATTGCAACGCTTGCTTGCAGATGAGAGTTACCGTTCGGAAATGTTGCGGGCGTACCGCGATGTACAGGCAAAACTTGGTGGCGCGGGGGCTTCGGGGCGGGCTGCTCGGGGGATTTTTGAGAAACTGACTTTGTAGTGTTGATAAAATGTTGTATTTTTGCAAACGGAATATATATGAAAAAATGAGGTATGGCTATGGAAATATTTGAAAACAAGAATCATAAAATAATTAAAGGTGATTCATTAGATGCGTTGTATGACAACATTCCCGATAATTCTGTCGATTTAATGTTTATTGACCCACCTTACAATATCGGTAAAAACTTTAATGGTTTAAAAGATAAATGGGCGACAGATGAAGATTATCTGAATTGGTGCTATGAATGGATATATTTATGTATCAAGAAGTTGAAACCAAATGGAAGTATGTACATTATGACTTCTACGCAATTTATGCCCTATTTCGACATCTTTATTCGGAAAAGAATGTCAATATTATCACGCTTGGTTTGGTATTACGACAGTTCGGGTGTGCAGGCAAAAAACTATTATGGGTCAATGTATGAGCCTATTTTGTTTTGTGTCAAAGACCCGAATAATTATACTTTTAATGCAGATGATATTTTGGTGGAAGCAAAAACAGGTGCAAAGCGAAAATTGATAGATTATCGTAAAAATCCGCCACAAGTTTACAGTTCGGAAAAAATTCCGGGCAATGTTTGGGAATTTGCGCGTGTTCGTTACCGAATGGACGAGTACGAAAATCACCCGACACAAAAGCCGATTGCGCTTTTGGAACGAATTATCAAAGCAAGTTCTAATGTCGGCGATACAGTTTTAGACCCGTTCTCAGGCACTTTTACAACGAGTTTTGTAGCACAGCAATTAGGCAGAAAGTCAATCGGAATAGAGTTGCAGGAAGATTATGTAAAAATTGGATTGCGGCGATTGGGATTAGCAACTGAATATAAAGGCGAAAAACTGCAAAAGGAAATTCGTAGTTTTGAAAAGCCGAAAAAACAAAATATAATGTCAAACTTATTTGAAGAAGAATTAAATGGAACACTCGTTTACGCATAACATTAATGCTATTTTGACCAAAAATTTCGGAGAAAATGCAAATTTTGTTCTTGAAAGAAGTTTGTTGATACAGTATCTGAATGAGAAAACTCGTTCTGCAAATCGCGGCTCAAAAGCAAGAGGCAGTTTCGCCAATTTGTATGCAATTTGTGTAATCATAGAAGATTATATCTCAAACGGTTACGATAAAGATGGCGATTATTCCGCTTACGAAGGGGCATTGTTTAACAAACTTTTTGCACGACAACGAGAATTGCCTTTTGGCAACAAATTGCAAAATCACGCATTAAACAATCGTATGAATTCCGAATTTCAAAAGTATTTTCCAAATTCTGAATATATACCGATTTTGCGTAATCTCGAAACCAATCGCTATTGGATAAACGAAAATTTGCTAAAAATATCTATTGACAATCGGATATTTAATATTGCGCATACGATTATTGAAATCATTGACGAGTATATTCATACCAAGCAAGATGCTTTTCAGCGTTTTGTTAAATCGTGCGAAGAACTTCAAGAAATCGAAACAACTACGCCCGAAAAAGTGCAAGCGTTTATTTTTGGGTTGCTTGCCCCGAATGTTGATGCGCGACTTTTTGAAATTGTCAGTTATTCCATTCTCAAATATTACTACCACAACCAAAAAATTTATTGGGGTTTTGAAATCGACAAACTCAATGAGGAAAATTTGCAGTTATATAAGACAGGCAGAACAAATGCCAATGATGGCGGTATTGATTTTGTAATGCGACCGTTAGGCAGATTTTTTCAAGTGACGGAAACATTGGATTTCAAAAAGTATTTTTTGGACATTGATAAAATTCAAAAATACCCTGTTTCGTTCATCATAAAGTCCGAAGATACTATCGAAGAAATCACAGAAAAGATAAAAACCAATGCTAACAAAACCTATTCAATCACAGCAATAGTTGAAAAATATATGGCTTGCATTGAAGAGGTTATAAATATTCCGATACTTGCCGCTCGTTTCCAAGAAACTGTAAAACAGAGTTATTTGAATAAAATTCTTGATGAAATTGTATTGCAAAGTAAGGTGGAGTTTAATTATGAGGAGGAAAATGATGAATAAAATTATGGAACAAAAAAGTAAAATAACCTCTTTAATTGGATTGATAGCATTAGTTATTAACGAAATTAAATAAGAAAATAAGCAAGCATAAAATAAAAACAGATTAATTATGCCCAACGAACGAATTACCGAAGATATTGTAAGAAATCACTTTAAGAGTGACCCGCTGTTCAAAAGCGTTAAGTTTGAAGAACAAAAGTCGTATAACAAGCGAGTGATTGACTTGTTGCAAACTGCCTCAAAGAGCGGAAAAGGCATTGGCAAGCCCGAATTTATAATCTCTTTTCCTGCGGGAAATATTGATTATCTGCTTGTTGTTGAGTGCAAAGCCGCCGTTTCCGACCACCGCAGCGCAAAACTTGACAACCTAAAAGATTTTGCTGTTGATGGCGTGTTGCATTATGCAAAGGCGCTTTCGGCAGAGTTTGACGTGGTGGCGATTGCCGTGAGCGGACAGACCGAACAGGAATTGCTTGTGTCGCATTTTGTTTGGCGCAAAGGAGAAAACAAGCCGACAGAAAACAGAGAAGATAAAAAACTTCTTTCAATCAATAATTATCTGAAACTGTTTAATAATGAGCAGTTTGCCGACAATTTGCGCAATGTGGATATTATTCAAAAAGCCATTTTTCTTAATGAAGAATATCAGGCATATTCCATTACCGAAATGACGCGCTGCACTATGGTTAGCGCCATTCTGCTTTCGCTTTTGCACGAGCCGTTCCGTATCAGTTATAAAACTTATTCCACCTCCGAAAGTTTGGGAAGAGCGATGTTGTCGGCTATTGAAAGCGTTTTAAGTATAAACGAAATCAGGAATAAGGGCGAAATGATTGGCGAATACAGCAAAATTCTTAACGAGCCGATTTTTAAGCAAAAAACAATCAAGCACAAAAATAAAAAAGAAACCGAACTCTCAATAGAAGTTGCCAAAGGAATGATAGAATATTTGCACAGCAACGTTTACCCGCTTGTAGATATGGAGCAGAGCGGTTTTGACGTGTTGGGCAGATTTTATACCGAATTTATACGTTATGCAGGCAGCGAACAAAGTCAGGGCTTGGTGCTTACGCCTGCGCATATTACCGATTTGTTTTGCGATTTGGCAAATGTAAGTTCCAACGATGTAATTTACGACCCCTGCTGCGGTACGGGCGGTTTTCTGATTGCAGGAATGAAGCGAATGTTTCAACTCGCAGGCAACGATGAAGATAAAAAACTGAGTATCAAAAGCAAGCAACTTGCTGGCGTGGAACTGCGCCCTTCGATGTACACTTACGCCTGTTCAAATATGATGATGCGCGGCGATGGAAAATCGAATATCTACTGCGGCGACTGTTTCGCTTTTGAGAATATTATAAAAGACATTCACAAACCAACCGTAGCATTTTTGAATCCGCCTTATGATGTTGGCAATGCAGGACAAATGCGTTTTATAGAGCACGCTTTGAATGTTGTGGCTGCTCAAAACGGCTCTGTGGTTGCCATTGTACAGATGAGTTGCGCTATCAAAAACGAAAAAGAACTGATTGCCGTTAAAAAACGCATTTTAGACCGCCACCACTTAAAAGCGGTTTTGTCAATGCCTGACGATTTGTTTTACCCTGTGGGCGTGGTAACCTGCATAATGGTTTTTGAGGCAAATAAAAAGAACGAAGGCAGAGAAACTTGGTTTGGTTATTTCAAAAATGATAAGTTTGAAAAGCGCAAAAATCAAGGCAGAATTGATGCGCGAGGACTTTATAAAGAAGAAAAAAGTCGGTGGCTTGCTGCCTATCACAATTCAAAAGAAATTGCAGGACTTTCCGTAAAACAGGAAGTAAAAGGCGAAGACGAATGGTGCGCCGAGGCATATATGGAAACGGACTATTCAACGCTTTGCGACAATGATTTTATCAAGAAAATGAAAGATTATGCAGCATTTTTAATTCAAAATGAGGAGGTGTAATTATGGAAACAATGCAATGGCAATATTTTCGATTAGATAAAATCTTTACAATAAAAAAAGGTAAAAGATTGACAAAAGCCGATATGATTGATGGCAACATTAATTATATTGGTGCAACAGATTCAAATAATGGAATTACTGCGAAAATTTCAAATGATAAATACATTCACCCAGCCAATATAATTACAGTAAGTTATAATGGTTCGGTAGCAGAGGCATTTTATCAAAATAAACCATTTTGGGCTACTGATGACGTAAATGTTTTGTACCCTAAATTCACTCTAACACCAAATATTGCGATGTTTCTCTGTACGATTATTTATAAAGAAAAATACAGATTTAATTATGGGCGAAAATGGAAACAAGAGATAATGCAAAAATCACAAATAAAACTTCCTATTAACGACACGCAAAATCCAGATTGGCAATGGATTGAAAATTATGTAAAAAATAATCTTGTCCCAAAATTACCACAAAAAGCAAAAGCAGTTTGGAATAATAATTTTGATAAAGAAAATTTTTTAGATAAAAAACTTTCTTTCAATACTGAAATTTGGAAATGGTTTAGGTACGATGAAATTTTTGACATACAAAAAGGATTTTATAATAAAAAACCAGATGCAATTGAAAATGGCAATATTCCATTTATTGGTGCTACCGATTCAAATAATGGGATAACTTCTTTTCACGATTACACAACAATAGAATTAGCGTCAAAAACAGGCGATACAAAAAATGCACCTATGAGCAACAAAATGTTTAAGCCGAATTGTATTACCGTATCAAATAATGGGTCTGTTGGTTTTGCATTCTATCAGCCAAAGGAATTTACCTGTACGCACGATGTTAACCCATTGTACTTGAAAAACAAAGAATTGAATGTTTATA
The DNA here is from genome assembly GCA_031261165.1 of Prevotellaceae bacterium. Lineage (GTDB taxonomy): Bacteria > Bacteroidota > Bacteroidia > Bacteroidales > Paludibacteraceae > JAISJU01. The sequence continues at coordinate 4,234 of JAISJU010000039.1, read as the reverse complement.
TTGCAATGTTTTTATGTACATTAATAGAAAAGGAAAAATACCGTTGGGCTTATGGCAGAAAATGGCGACCTGTAAGAATGCCAAAATCTCTTATTAAATTGCCTGTTACGTCAGACGATACTCCCGATTGGCAATTTATGGAAAATTATATTAAATCATTACCTTACTCTAAATCAATATAATATGTTAGCAGAATATACATTTACGGATAAAAACAGGGATTACCGCACCTATCACACAATCGTTGATGATGAAGGTAATTGTTACAGTAAAATACTTTTTCACAAAGTAAAATGGAATGTTGGAGACAATCCTGATATTACCGATTTAGAAGATATTTGGGCAGAAGATATTATGCAAGCAATAATTGACGAACACTATTTCGGCGATTTTCAGGTGCATATTATATTAGAAAATGGCGAAGAAGAATATCCCTGCTTGCATTGGGAAATAATGGATGTTTGGGATGGGTGGAGTTGAAAATGAATTTATAAACTTTTAAAAATATAAAATTATGGCACGAATTGATTATTCCTTACTTGTAATTGACAAGTTGATTATTCACGATGTTCCCAAACATAAAAAAAATGAAACAGGAGGAACACCTAATTATAGTGAAAATGAAAGCACTATAACAGATGGCTTGCGTTGTTTTTTTCAGGACAAAATAAAAGCGGCTTTAGCAAGCGAGCAATCATTTAAAGTTTGTTTCAAAGAAGAGACGGAATCTTCTGTGCCAAGTTGTGTACAGACAATTCTTACTTCTGACGATAATTTTGTGGATATATCGAAAGATATTGCCACAAATCTTTACAATTTTCAAAAAGGAAATAATGCCGCAGGAGTACTTCTAATATTGAAGGGGCATATTTCGGACTTGCCCATTTGTGTAATTTTGAAACTTGAACGCGACAACGGTGCACAACTTGTTTTAGATGAAATAACAAAAACTTTCAATGTTGAGGAAGTACACGACTTGATGCTGACAAAGAAAACAAAAATATTTAAAGTCGCACTATTTTTTGACCGCTCACAATCTACAACAAACTACGATGGGCAATTAATGGATTATCAAATTAACCCAAAGAACAAGAAAGATTTAAACACTTTTTTTCTTGATTTTATGGGCTGTTTTCCTTATGCCGACCCCAAAACCTCAACCAAATTATTTTATGAATATACAAAAGAATATATCAATACAATTTCAGACCTATTAACTCGTTCTAAATACACGCAAGATTTGAACTCTTATTTGCAGAAAAACCAACCAACGATAAATCCACAAGAATTTGCTAACGATTATATGACTGAAACAGAACATAAAAATCAGTATCGAGAACATTTGCGAAATAAGAATTTTGAATTTACAACTTATCATAAAGATACTTCGTTTGTAGATGCTCAAATCAGAAAATTTATGGTAGAATTTGAGAACGGCATTACAATTTTAGGTACAAATGGAACTTTTGAAGATAAAGTTACATTAACAGAAAATGAAGAAACGGGGGAATGTACAGCAGAAATAACTTCTAAAATCAAAAAAATAAAATAATGATTGATATTGCCCAAATATCAGAACAATGGAATACTGACGAACCTAAACTAAATCTGTTAGGGAAACAAGTTGTTTCCTTTTTGAAAAAAGGTTTGTTTTTTATGGAATTACACCCTGAAATATCATACAGAACAAAAGAGATACAAAGTATTATCAAAAAAATACAGAAAAAACAAAAGGAAAAACCATACGAGTATAGCGATTTACGAGATAAGTTAGGTGTTAGAATAATTTGTCCTTTTTTATCTGATATAGATAGAATTGATACTTTTTTAAAAGAAAATTTTATAATCAGAAAAGAGGAAAAGAAAAAAGAAAAAATTGATTTTAATAAGTTAGATTATCAGTCCAATCATTATGATGTTTCAGTAAAAAATGAATTGATTGATTTTGATAAAGAATTTATTTTTGAAATTCAGGTTAGAACTATGAATCAGCACGCTTGGGCTAATTCTGCACATATCTTATATTACAAACAAGATATTGAATTGCCTGACGAAATGAAACATAGGATTTATCGTTTACTATCGTTATACGAATTAGCTGATGAGGAATTTCAAAAAGTAAATGAGTATTTAAAAACAAGAAAAGATGATTTGGGTTACACATTACTTCGTAAATTGGAAGGCAAATTGTACAAATATGCTGAAACTGATTTTGACAGAGAATTATCTGTTGAAAACCTTACAACTATTTTGACTTTCTTTACAAAAGAAGAGCAAAATAACATTGACACAGAAATTGAAACTTTTATAGAAGAAAATAATCTGAAAATTCAGCATATTTTTGATGATAACCGTAATCGCTATGCAGAAATTACGTTATTGACACAACCTGAAATATTTGTAATATGGTATGGATTGGAAAAATATCTTTTTTCAATTACGGATAATTGGAATGAGTATTTTGATGAAAATGAATTAGAAATGATAAAAACTTTATGGTGTTAAAATATGATAGATACAATTAATTGTAATATTGGTAAAATTGCCTTACATAAAGTAGGGAATAAGTTAGAGAACGAGAATATACATTTTTCCCGTTCATTACTATTTATTGAAGATACAATAACTCGTATTTCGTTATTGAGATTTTTTACAAGCCCTTTCAAATCTTCCGAATACTTCAATTTCTATCACGACATTGATATAACTATGAACGAAGTATTTGTTTGTGCAAGCAAGATTTTTGAAAATCCCGAAACCCTTTTGGAACAATCCGTAAATCTTGCCAAGCATTTATATGAACAAAGCACCCACCCCAAAATCAAAGGCGGCGAGTTCTACACCGTCTATTTCAAGGATTGCATTATTGACGGTGAAACAGTAGATGCTGTCGGACTGTTCAAATCGGAAAACAAAGATACTTTCCTGAAAGTTTTTCCGAAAGGCGAGGGCTTTGAGATTGAAAGCGAAAAAGGAATTAATATCAATAAATTGGATAAAGGTTGCTTGATTTTCAATACTGAGCGTGAAAACGGTTATATTGTTGCTGTAGTGGATAATACAAATAAAGGCGCAGAGGCGCAGTATTGGATAGATGATTTTTTGCACGTTCGCCAGCGCAAAGACGAATATTATAATACACAAAATATCGTATCGCTGACAAAAAAATTTGTTCAAAACTCAAACCTGTCAAAAGCAGACCAAAGCGATTTATTAAATAAAGCAGTAACATTCCTTAAAGAAAAAGATAATTTCAACATAGAAGAATTTGCCCACGAAGTAATCGGACAACTCGAAGTAATCGAACAATTTAATCAATACAAGTCAGCATACACAAAAGAATATGAAATAGAAATTGCCGATGATTTTACTATTTCCGACAGTGCCGTAAAAAAGCAATCACGCACATTAAAAAGCGTAATTAAACTTGACAAAAACTTCGATATTCAAATTCACGGCAACCGCGACCTGATAGAGCAGGGCAGCGACAGCAAAGGCAAATTCTATAAGATTTATTACAAAGAAGAATACTAAATATGGCAAAAAAGAGCGAACATAATCTACCGCAAACTCTCGACAATCAACTTGTGGAGTGGCGCAAAAAGTTTGCAAAGGAAATGCCTGAACGCGTTGGGCTGGCTTTTTATACCAACGAAAAAGGCGAAACCGAAGTTGAGGTTTATCTTGCAGACGACAATATGTGGCTGAGCCGTGAAACAATGGGACAACTTTTTGATGTTGATGCCCGCACTATTAGCGACCATATTGGGAATATCTATACATCAGGCGAATTAGACGAAGTGCCAACTCGCCGAAAAATTCGGCGAGTTCAAATCGAAGGCAATAGGCAAGTGACAAGAGAAATAGATTTTTATAATCTTGATTTGGTTATTTCTGTCGGTTACCGCGTTAATTCGTTCCGTGCCACGCAGTTCCGCAAGTTTGCCACAAGAATTTTGCACGAGTATATTCAGAAAGGATTTGTAATCAATGACGACCGATTTAAAAACGGCAGCAAGTTTGACGAGGGTTATTTCCGCGAAATGCAGGAACGCATACGCGAAATTCGCCTTTCGGAACGCCGTATTTACCTTAAAATCACCGATATTTTTGCACTTGCCTCCGATTATGACAAAAACAGCGCACTTGCTCGGCATTTTTTCGCTTTCATTCAAAATCAACTGCATTTTGCTATTGCAGGCGGTACGGCAGCCGAAATTATTTACGACCGCGC
>JAISJU010000213.1 GCA_031261165.1 Prevotellaceae bacterium | reverse complement strand
TTTGCCGAATGAAAAATAATGTGTAATTTTGCAATGCAATTTTTGATACAATGACCTTTGAGTGGGACGAAAATAAACGGCAAGCCAATTTGGCAAAACACGGTATTGACTTTGCCGATGCAAAGGCTGTGTTCAGAGATGAACACAAATTTGTTGTTGTTGATGATAGAACAGACTATGGCGAAACAAGAACAATCACAGTAGGACAAATACTTGACGAACTTATTACCGCAGTCATTTCTACCGACCGCAACAACAACATTAGAATAATCTCTGCTCGTAGAGCAAATAAAAAAGAAAGGAAACAATACTATGGCAATCGTTAGTTATACTTGGGAGGAGTTGGAAAAAATGCCTTCTCTTACCGATTGGGAACGTCTGCGAAATATGAAAGATGAGGATATTGATTACTCCGATATTCCACCTTTGACAGACGAGGATTTTGCACGTGCCACTCGCTACGGCAGACCACTTCACGAAACCATAAGAGAGAAAGAGTCAAAACCCGTCATACTGTCTTTAAAATTAACCCCAAACGTGCTTTCTGCCTACCGGAAAATGGGCAGGAACTGGAAAACACGGCTCAAAACCAATGTCGAACAATACTTAAATCAACAAGTTCCCGAATTGACACACGCCTATTAATGCCAAAAAATTATGAATCTGTCTTATTTTGATACACCAACCATAGAAAAACTGCCTACATACAGTTTTGCCGATGAGAATCGTTTTGACGCCCATCTTTCGGCAAAGGACTATAATGTGGCGATTTTCGGCATTGAAGAAGGGCTTAACAGTTTGGAAAACAGCGGTTGCAAAGACGCGCCAAACGCCATTCGCAAACATCTGTACGCTCTGCAATGGAACTTTAAAAACCTGAACGTTTGCGATTTGGGCAACGTGCGAAAAGGCAACACGGTAAAAGACCGCATCTTTGCGGTGCGCGACATTGTTGCCGAACTGACCGAACAAAACGTGGTGTGCATCGTTCTCGGCGGCTCGCACGATTTTACCGTACCCATTTTCGAGGGGCTGAAAGAACGTAGCGACAAACTCAATGTGTCCGTTATTGACAATAAAATCGCGCTCGGACGCGGGGATAATGATTTTAATGCACAGTCTTTCTTGTATAAGATATTGGAAGATAAATATTTGCATCGTTTGGAAAGCATTGCCTACCAAACTTATTTTGTGCCGGAATATCAGAAAGAACAGTTGAAAAACTACAACCAGTTCGGCGTGCGCGTGGGCATTGTGCGCAGCAACATTCAGGGCATAGAGCCGCTGTTGCGCGACAGCGATTTGGTCAGTTTCAATATGTCTGCCGTGCGACAGTCCGATGCGCCCGCGTATGCGTATGCCAACCCGCACGGACTGTACGGCGAAGAGGCTTGTACGTTGAGTTTCTATGCCGGTTGGAGCGACCGAGTCAAAGCCTTCGGAATGTTTGAACTAAATCCCGCTTTCGACCAAAACGACCGCTCGGCATCACTCGCCGCGCAAACGGTTTGGCATTTCCTCGAAGGAATGAATGGTCGTGCGGGCGATTACCCCAAACGCGACATCAAAGGTTATCATCAGTACATCGTGCAGTCGCAGGTGTTTGACGACAATATGGTTTTTTACCGCAACGAAACAAACGGCAGGTATTGGCTCGAAATTCCGACCGGCAACAATGAAAAAGAAATATTTGCCTGCACTTGGCAAGAATATGAAGAAACAAAAAAGGGCAAAATACCTGAAACTTGGCTGAAATATTATAAGAAATAGATTTTTAGACATTAGACAAAAGACGAATAGACGTTAGACTTTTCCTCTTTTGGCGCAAGTTTGCAACTTGTGCATAAAACAATCAAAGTTTGCAACTTTATTTATTTATTCCGAAGTCGCAGACTTCTTTTATTTTTGGCACAAGTTGCAAACTTGCGCCAGCCTGTGTTAGAATTATTAATTGTAGTCATTAGAAGTAATACGAACATCGAATAAATGGTTTCCTCTTATATCAAAATAAGAGTATATAATAGTTACTCCTAATTCTCTAATTTCTTCAAAATCAGAACTGTCTTTTAACATAGTAACGATTTCTCTTTTTGATTGGTCTAAAAAAGACTGAGAAGCCAGCATCCTAAAATCAAGGTCTTTGGCTTTGACCCCCAAAATAGTAGCCGTGTATTTAAGTGTTAATCCAGGTTCAACTACACATTTATCAATACGAATACCATCTGTTACCATTGGTAATGTGGCATTTAATTTATTTGCCTCCTCTACTAATTGCTGTTGTTTAATTTCACTACAAGAGTTAAGACACAGCATTACTGATAGAAAAAGTAAAGACAATACTGATTTGTAATTTAAGATTTTCATAAAATTTTCGTTTTACTTCCGTCCTTTAACGGAACTTTAAATTATTGATTTATTATTTGTTGAAAAGTTTCTTACTTGAAAATTAGAATAATAAAAATAGCGGACTTATTATCCGCTTTCTGAGGTTGTGAGAATTACCTGTAACTACAAATAAACAAGCCCGCAACTTCTTACGAGTGTTTTATTGATTTTTGTAGTTACTTTGAAACTTCTCACATTTCAGAAAGCAAATATATGTCCTCCCAAAAACCCAACATTTCGGGTCATTTGGAATTGAGCGCAAAGATAAAAACTCTTTTGATTTTACGCAATGATTTTTTTGATTATTTTTTCATATTGTATTTGCGGAATTTTTGCATATTAAAAAAGAATTCGTAATTTTGCAACTTCAAAAAATAATTATCTATGGAACTAACTATTGATTTAATTGATAAAAAGGCAATTAGTTTGTTAGATAGTATGGAAAAAATGCGCCTCATTCGTTTATTGCCCCAAAAACAGACAGTAAAACCGTCTGAAAGATTTGCGGGCAAATTGAATTTGACTGATAGAGAATATTCTGATTTTCAAAATTACATTAAACAATCAAGGTTTTAAATCTAAATTTCTGCATCAATCCTCATCAAATATAATCATATAAAACAAAAATATGGCAACTCCCGATTTTAAGTATCAAAATCCTTTTCCATTGGGAAAAGACGACACAGAGTATTATTTGCTCACAAAAGACCACGTTTCTACGGCGGAATTTGACGGCAAAACCGTTCTGAAAGTGGAGCCGGAAGGCTTGACGAAACTTGCCAACGCCGCCCTGCGCGACTGCGCCTTTATGCTGCGCACTGCCCACCAAAAGCAGGTTGCCGCCATTCTTGACGACCCTGAGGCAAGCGAAAACGACAAATACGTCGCGCTGACAATGCTGCGCAACGCCGAAATCTCGGCAAAAGGCATTTTGCCTTTCTGTCAGGATACCGGCACGGCGACCATCGTTGCCAAAAAAGGACAGCAGGTTTGGACAGGGGGCGGTGATGAAGAGGCGTTGTCGCTCGGCGTGTATAAAACCTACACCGAAGAAAATTTGCGTTATTCGCAAACCATTCCTTTGGATATGTACAAAGAAAAAAAATCGGGTACTAACTTGCCCGCACAAATTGATATTCAGGCGATTGACGGTGATGACTACAAATTTTTGTTCATTGCCAAAGGCGGCGGCTCAAGCAACAAAACCTATCTTTTTCAGGAAACAAAAGCGTTGCTTAATCCCGCAAGTCTGGAAAAATTCTTGGTAGAAAAAATGAAAACTTTGGGTACGGCTGCTTGTCCGCCCTACCACATTGCTTTTGTCATTGGCGGTACTTCGGCGGATTTGTGCCTCAAAACCGTGAAACTTGCCTCTACCAAATATTACGACACGCTGCCCACCGAAGGCAACGATGGCGGGCAGGCATTCCGCGACATCGAACTCGAAAAGAAAATCCTGCGTGCCGCGCAAGAATCGGGCTACGGCGCACAATTCGGCGGTAAGGCTTACGCTCACGATGTGCGCATTGTTCGCTTGCCCAGACACGGCGCATCGTGTCCGGTGGCGATGGCGGTTTCCTGCTCTGCCGACAGAAATATCAAAGCGAAAATCAACAAAGACGGCTTGTGGGTGGAAAAACTCGAAGACAATCCGGGGCGTTTCATTCCCGAAAATCTGCGCAATGCAGGCGAAGGCGGCGCGGTGAAAATCAACCTCAACCGCCCAATGAAAGAAATTCTGGCAGAATTGACCAAATATCCGGTTTCTACGCGCCTGTCGCTCAACGGCACGATTATCGTAGGGCGCGACATTGCCCACGCCAAACTCAAAGAACGTCTTGACGCGGGTGAAGACCTGCCGCAATACGTCAAAGACCACCCGATTTATTACGCCGGACCCGCCAAAACGCCCAAAGGAATGGCGAGTGGCTCGATGGGACCCACTACGGCAGGGCGTATGGACTCTTATGTGGATTTGTTCCAAAGCAAGGGCGGAAGTATGATAATGCTCGCAAAAGGCAATCGCAGTCAGCAAGTTACCGATGCCTGCCAAAAGTACGGCGGTTTTTATCTCGGCTCGATTGGAGGTCCCGCCGCTATCTTGGCACAAAACAACATCAAGAGCCTCGAATGCCTCGAATATCCCGAACTCGGAATGGAGGCAATTTGGAAAATAGAAGTGGAAGATTTCCCCGCGTTTATACTCGTTGATGATAAAGGGAATGACTTTTTTAAACAGTTGAAACCAACTTGTGTTTGTAAATAGAAACAAGAGTCAAGAATCAAGACATGAAAATATTTTGATTCTTGACTTCAAAAATTTGTACTTTTGCCATCGGAAACAACTTATAAAAATGCAAATGATATGAAAAACACACAAGTCAAATATGTTATGTTGTTGCTAATCTTTTTTATTTTATTTTCTTGCAATAAAGACACAGAACAAAAAGAAGAATACAGCAAAAAAGAGATTATTGGAAAATGGGAACATACAGGAACATATTTTTATGTTAACAACCATCTTTTCACAGAAGACAGCGATGCGTGGTTAGAATTTGATGATAATGGTATCGTAACATCAGAATCAAAGGTTTTAGGATTTTTACCCGACAACTATACTCTTTTCAAAAATAAAATTATTTTAAACAACAACAACATAACTTTTGAAATAGTAAAATTATCAAAAACTGAACTTAATCTGCATACAAACGATATAGAGGGTGGTAAATGTACTGTTTATTTAGTCAGATAAAGTTGTGAATTGTTTTGAGTTTAAAAACTAAATTTATATCTAATAATAGTCTTGAATCTTGATTCTTGGCTCTAAAATCTAAAAAAATGACAAACGTAGTAATTTTCGGTGCGCCCGGCTCGGGAAAAGGCACTCAAAGTGAATTGATTATCAAGAAATATGGCTTAGACCATATTTCGACCGGCGATGTGCTCCGCGCCGAAATCAAAAACAAAACCGAACTCGGCAAAATCGCCGAAGGTTATATCTCAGACGGCAAATTAGTACCCGATGAGTTAATTATTGATATGCTCGCGAGCGTATTAGACAGCAAAAAGGACTCGAAAGGCGTTATCTTCGACGGTTTCCCGCGCACCATTCCGCAAGGACAAGCCCTCGACAAAATGCTCAAAGAACGCGGTACGGAAGTGCAAGTGGTGTTGAGCCTCGAAGTTGATGATGCGGAACTGGTTGACCGCCTGCTGAAACGCGGACAAATATCCGGTCGCGCAGACGACAACCTCGAAACCATCAAATCGCGCCTCGAAGTGTATCACGGACAAACTTCGCCCCTGAAACAGTATTATGTGGAACAGGGCAAACTCGCTGCCATCAAAGGCACCGGAACAATTGAGGAAATTTTTGAACGGATAACGAAAGCGATAAAGTAATAAAAAAGAAGGGATTGTTTTTTCGACAATCCCTTTTTTTATGTTATTACGATTTTTTCTGTTACCTTTGCAACGATTTATTTTTAGGCGATGTCAGATACGATAAAAAACATAAAAACTTCCGAGCAACTACTGCTTTCCGACCTTTCTCTATTAATTGAGCAAAGCCGTAATTTCGTTGTCATACAAGCAAACAGCGTATTGACAATACTGTTTTGGAGCGTGGGTAAACGTATCAACGAAAACGTTTTGCAAAACAAGCGTGCGGATTATGGGAAAAAGATTGTTGCGACAGTGGCGCAACAATTGACTGAAAAGTACGGTAAAAATTATGAGAAGACAAATCTTACTCGAATGATGAAATTTGCCCAGCAGTTTCCCGATTTGGAAATTGTTGCGCCATTGGCGCAACAATTGTCATGGTCTCATTTTCGAGAACTTATCCCTCTCAAAAGCGAAGAAGAACGTATGTTTTATGCAACTGAGGCAGCCAACAGAAATTGGGGAAAACGCGAACTTCGCCAATCCATTGAGCGAAAAGAATTTGAGCGCATGGGAATTGCCAATTTGCAACTGCTGCCGCAGTCTTCTGTGCCATTCAATGTATTCAAAGACCCATATTTTCTTGATTTTCTGGATTTGCCCAAAGGTTTTTTGGAAAATGACTTAGAAGACGCTGTTCTCAAAGAATTGGAACGCTTTATTCTTGAATTGGGGCGAGGTTTCGCTTTTGTGGAACGCCAAAAACGAATGATTATCGATGGTGAAGACCATCATCTTGATTTATTGTTTTACAACCGCTCGCTGAAACGCTTGGTGGCTATCGAATTGAAACTCGGCAAATTTCAGGCAAAACATAAAGGGCAAATGGAACTGTATCTCAAATGGCTCAATCGATATGAACGGCAGGAAGGCGAAAACGAGCCAATCGGACTGCTGCTCTGCGCCGAAGGAAACCGCGAACAAATAGAACTGCTCGAAATGCACAAAGACGGCATTATGGTGGCGGAATATTGGACAGCATTACCATCAAAAAAAATGTTGGAACAAAAAATTCACGAAATTGTCGCCGAAACGCGCGAAATGTTCGAGCGAAACAAAAGTATAAAAAATATATAAAACTATGGCAGAAAGCAATTTTGTTGATTACGTAAAAATATTTTGCGCCTCCGGAAACGGCGGTGCAGGCTCAGCGCATTTCCACCGCGAAAAATACATACCCAAAGGCGGACCGGACGGCGGTGACGGCGGGCGCGGCGGGCATATCATCTTGCGCGGCAACAAGAATTATTGGACACTGATACACCTCAAATACGCCCGCCACATCTTTGCCGGACACGGCGAGGGCGGCAGTCGCAGCCGCAGTTTCGGCAAAGAGGGCGAAGACAAAGTGATTGAAGTACCGCTCGGCACCGTTGCCTACGATGGCGAAACGGGCGCGTTCCTGTGTGAAATCGCCGAAGACGGACAAGAAGTTATCCTGCTCAAAGGCGGCAGGGGCGGGCAAGGCAACTGGCACTTCCGCTCTGCCACCAACCAAACGCCACGCTACGCACAACCCGGCGAGCCGAAACAGGAAAAATCCATTGTCTTGGAACTCAAAGTCCTCGCTGATGTCGGTTTGGTGGGCTTCCCCAACGCAGGGAAATCTACGCTGCTCTCGGTCGTTAGTGCCGCCAAACCCGAAATCGCGAACTACCCATTTACAACGCTTGTCCCCAATCTCGGCATCGTGGAATACCACGACCACCGCTCGTTTTGTATGGCAGATATTCCGGGTATTATCGAAGGCGCAAGCGAAGGCAAAGGACTTGGTTTGAGATTTCTGCGGCACATTGAGCGCAACGCCGTGCTGCTCTTCCTCATTCCTGCGGACAGCAAGGACATACGGAAAGAGTACGATATTCTACTGAACGAACTTACGCAATTCAACCCCGAACTGATAGACAAACGGCGCATTCTCGCCATTTCCAAATGCGATATGCTTGATGCGGAACTGATTGACGAAATGAAAAAAGATTTGCCCGAAGGCATCGAAACGGTCTTTATCTCCGCCGTTTCGGGCTTGGGTATTGCGGAATTAAAAGATGTGTTGTGGCAAGCCATAAGCAAAGAAAAAGAACGCCCCACGCTGATTTCCCACCGACCGATAGAAATCAAACAGATAGAAAAAGAAGAAATCGCCACCGAAGATGACGATTCCTTTGATGATGACTTGGAAGAAGAAGACGGATTTTTCTACGAAGAAACGGAAGAGTAGATTAACTTTCCGCCACTGCCCCCACAAACGCCACAAACAGCGGGTGCGGATTTTGCACCGTGCTTTGCAATTCGGGGTGAAACTGCGAGGCGATGAAAAACCGGTGCGAGGGAATTTCCACAATTTCCACCAAGCCGCTTTCGGGGTTAATGCCGGAGGCTTTCATTCCCGCCTGCTCAAAATCTTTCAGATATTCGTTGTTGAACTCGTAGCGATGACGGTGCCGTTCCTTTATTTCGGATTTCTTATAAATGGCTGCCGCGAGCGTGTTTTCCACAATGTGGCATTTGTACGCCCCGAGCCGCATCGTGCCGCCTTTGTCGGTAACGTATTTTTGGTCTTCCATCAAATCCACCACTTTGTGCGTGGTTTTCGGGTTGATTTCCGTTGAATGCGCATCTTTGAAACCCAGCACATCGCGGGCAAATTCTACCACCGCGCACTGCATTCCCAAACAGATTCCCAAAAATGGAATATTATTTTCGCGCACATATTTTATGGTCGCGATTTTCCCCTCAATGCCGCGCTCGCCAAAGCCGGGTGCCACCAAAATGCCCTGCATACCTTTCAGCGTGTCGGCAACATTTTCGGCTGTGATATTTTCCGATTGAAAGAGTGTCAAATCCACTTTGCACTCATTCGCCGCACCCGCGTGGTTAAAGGACTCGAGAATGGATTTGTAAGCATCGGGCAGTTCCACATATTTACCAACCAAACCGATTTTCACCGTCTTTTTCGGGTTGCAAAACTTTTCCAAGAACTTGTTCCATTCCGTTAAATTCGGCTCGGGCAGGTTTTCCATTCCGAGTTTGCGCAAAACAACCTCGTCAAGTTTTTCCGCCTGCATCAAAATCGGCACTTGGTAAATAGTCGGGGCATCGAGGCAGGGAATCACTGCATCGCGCTCCACGTTGCAAAACAACGCCACCTTTTTGCGAATATCATCGCTAATCGGGTGTTCCGCACGCAACACCAGCACATCGGGCTGCACGCCCTGCTCTTGCAAGGACTTAACGGAATGTTGTGTCGGTTTCGTCTTTAATTCGTGCGCCGCAGCCACGTAAGGCACATAAGTCAAATGCACGCACAAGCAGCGTTTGCCGAGTTCCCAGCGCATCTGTCGCACCGCCTCAATGTAGGGCAACGACTCGATGTCGCCCACCGTTCCGCCGATTTCGGTAATCACCACGTCATATTTGTATTTCGTGCCGAGTTGCTTGATGTTGCGCTTAATCTCGTCTGTAATATGCGGAATGATTTGCACCGTTTTGCCGAGATATTCGCCGCGCCGTTCCTTTTCAATCACGGACTGATAAATTCTGCCGGTGGTAACGTTGTTGTCCTGCGAGGTCGGCACACCGAGAAAACGCTCGTAATGCCCCAAATCGAGGTCGGTTACCGCGCCGTCATTGGTAACGTAGCACTCGCCGTGTTCATACGGATTGAGCGTATCGGGGTCGATATTGATGTACGGGTCGAGTTTCTGAATAGTAACCGACAGCCCGCGCGATTGCAGCAGTTTTGCCAAAGAGGCGGCAATAATGCCTTTTCCCAAAGACGATGTAACGCCGCCGGTAACGAAAATGTATTTTGTGTCCATAACGAAAAAATTATTCTGCAAAAGTAATGAAAAATGAAGAATGAAGAATGAAGAATGGGGAATTATTTTTTTCTTATCTTTGCGCCGTTAAAAAAAACAGACTAAATAACGTGATATAAAACGACATATAATAGTAGTGTCCTTTGTGAAAAAAAACCTTTGTGGTTTGATTTTTTACCACAAAGAGCACAAAGAAATTACACAAAGAACACTATCTATAACAAACAATACATAGCAAATGAAAGAGAAATTGCGCAAATTTTTCAAATGGTTTTTGATTATTTTTTTCGGCAGTTCGGTGTTTTTTACCGTGCTGTACCGCTTTGTCAATCCGCCCATTACGCCGCTGATGGTCATTCGATTTACCGAGCAGGTTTTTAGCAAAGACCGCGACATTCGTTTCAAAAGAGATTACGTTTCTATTGACGAAATTTCGCCGAATTTGGTACGGGCAGCCATTTCATCGGAGGACAACCGCTTTTTGCAACATTGGGGTTTCGACCTCAACGAGATACAAAAAGCCCGCAAAGAGGCGGAAAAAGGCAAGCGAAATCGCGGTGCCAGCACCATTTCGCAGCAGTGCGCCAAAAATGTGTTTCTCTACCCCAAACACTCGTGGTTGCGCAAAGGCTTGGAAGTATATTTTACAGGACTGATTGAGGTTTTTTGGAGTAAAAAGCGTATTATGGAGGTCTATCTCAATGTAATTGAGTACGGCGATGGCATTTACGGCGCAGAGGCGGCAGCGCAGTATTATTTCCACAAATCGGCTGCCAAACTGACCAAACGCGAGGCATCGCTCATCATCGCCTGCCTGCCCAACCCGCTAAAACGCAACCCTGCAAAGCCGACAAAATACATAAATAAACGCGCTGCACAAATCCGCAGGTTGATGGATTTGAACGGCAAAACGGAATTTTAGAAATTGGTTGTTGTCATTGCTGCTCAAACGACAAATACGGCAATACCTTTTCCAACTTTTCGGGCGGTAAATCCTTCAAATTTTCCAAATCGGCAGCGGAGTTCAGTTTGCCGAGTTTTCGGCGTTGGTCATAAATTGCCTTTGCAACGTAGAAATGCAAATAGGGGTGTTTCATCATACGCTCCACGCTTGCTTTATTGACGGCTATTTGTTTGATATTCAGCGTATCCACGCTAAAATATTTTTCCACATTCTCATATATTTCAGGTTTGATGCCTTTGACTTCTTTCAATTGCTCTTTGCGGGCATAGCCACCCAATTTTTCGCGGTATTCCACTATCCGCTTTGCAAAAACAGAACCGATGCCGCGTATCTTTTTCAGTTCGGTGGTGTCGGCGGTGTTCAATTCTACAATAAGCATTTTTTGGGGCGAAATATCTTTCGCCTCTACGTTTTCATTTCTGGGCGAAAAGTTTTTGGGCGAAAGATTTTTCGCCCCTACGATGGTAATGTATGGTTTTAAGTCGCTAAATTGACTTTCGGAAATGCCGTAAATTTTTGCAAAATCGCTTGCGCTGCGGAAACTACCGCCTTTTTCTCTGTATCTTAATATATTATGTGCAATCTTCGGGCGTATGCCCAGCGACACAAAACCCACGCTGTCTAAGGTATTGGGGTCGAATGCAAACAATTTTCTCTCTTCAATATGGTTATAGCGATTAATTCTTTTCTGCTCTTCGTCTTTCAACGAGGCTTTGAAATCGGCAACCTGCTGCGCAAAATTCTTGTCTGCCATCTCACTGCCATCTGCGAAAAAGCGCGGCAAGAGCCAATTCGCCGCCAACAGCAGCACAATCAGGCAAAGCAACACCGTTACGCCGATTTTTTGTTCCCGTGAAAAATAAAAATAGTTTTTCATTGTGCAAAGGTAGTTTTTTTTCTGTAATTTTGCAGCCCTAATATAAAAAAGCACGCTGATAACGCTGATTATTAGGATTTTCGCCGATAAATCAAAAAAAATCCGCGAAAATCCGTGCCATCTGCGTTATCTGCGTGCCAAAAAAAACACAAAATGAACATCGCCATTTTCGCATCAGGCTCAGGCAGCAATGCCGAAAGGATTATCCGCTATTTTGAAGAAAACAATGCCGTGCATTTTCCGCTGATTTTGTCGAGCAACCCGAACGCTTATGTGCTGGAACGCGCCAAGACTTTGGGCGTTCCTACCGTAGTTTTTACCCGACAAGAATTGAACGAAACCGACAAAATTCTGCAAGTCCTGCAACAAAACGAGATAGATTTTATCGTTTTAGCCGGATTTCTGCAAAAAATCCCCGATAACTTGATTACCGCCTACCCCAACAAAATTATCAATATCCACCCCGCCCTGCTGCCCAAATACGGCGGAAAAGGAATGTACGGACACCACATTCACGAGGCGGTGATTGCCAACGCAGAGGCGGAAAGCGGCATCACAATCCATTATATCAATGAGCATTATGACGAGGGCAACATTATTTTTCAAACACGTTGCGCCCTCACGCCTGCCGATACGCCCGACACGCTCGCCGAAAAAATACATCAATTGGAATACGAGTTTTATCCGCAAATCATTTCTGAGATAATTTTTTAGCACACGGATTACACAGATTACACGGATTTCCGCAGATTTTTAATATTCATCTGTGAAAATCCGTGTAATCCGTGTGCTAAATCATCATTTGATGATAACTTTCCCCGTTTTCGTTTCGGCAGTTGTCGTGGCTTTTACCACATACACACCTGCGGGATACTTGCTCAAATCAAGCACGGCATAACGGTCGGCTTGGGGCGTAGCGTTCAGAATAACCTGTCCGTTGGCACTCAATACCGTGATGTTGGTAATCTTATCCGTTGCACTTACCACCACGTGTTGGTTGTCTTCCGTGTAAATCTTCACGCCGCTCGTCGAAGTTTCGGTTTCGCCTGTGATAATCGGCGCGTTGAGGCGGAATTTAACCACGAAGCGGTCTGCGTTCAAGCCTTTTACCAAATCTACCGTGATGCTGTCCGTAGAGAGCAGGTCGTAAGTCGTGTTCGTTGCCTTATCTATAAAGTAGGCTTCGTCAAACTCGTCTGCACCTGCGAATTTCAGTGTAGCAGTGCCTGTGGCATTACCAAAGCGGATGCCGTAATAGGCTTCATCATAGAGGCTGGCAATGGTTTGCGTTTCCAAATTCCAATCGTCATTCGTAAAGTAACCATCAGGCGTTTGACTATATTCTGCACCTACAAAGAGTTTTAACAAGTCTTTTTCGGGGCTGAACGCGCTACTCAACAATTCGTCATCATAAACAACGTATGCGTTACTGCCGTATTTACCGTTGCTTGCATTGATTTGCAGGGTCGGTTTTCTGCCTTCTGTACTACGGGCGCGGTAGCGAGTGCTTACACTATTGATGGTAACGATGTCGATTTCTTTCAAATTATCGGCAGCCGTGTTGCAATACATAAACGCCTGCATCGGTCTGATATATCCGGTACTTGCACTTTCAAATGAGCCTGCAGGAGATAATATATCGGCAGCACTGCTTGTCGCCCAATTCCATACTTTTATTTGTGCTGATGCACCAAGTTGCGCTTTCAGTTTGGCAATATCTATATTGGCGGCAAACGGGTTGCAAGCCACTTTCCAATCGCCGATTGCTGCTGTTTCAATGGGCAACGTTACCGTTTCATTACCGAGTTTGCCAACAAAGGTATATTTGACAGGGAGCGTACCCGATGCTATTTGTTCCGGCGTTCCTGCACTACCATAATATAACGCCGGATTGCCGACTTTATAATATAATCGCGAAGGTAATTTACCGGGACCATACTCATTCGGTATACGAATTGCAAAACCTTCATTTGCATTCAACGTATTAGTTAATTCAGGGAAAGATACGCCCCAAGATGCCTGGTCGTCCGAAATATTCAACTTGCGCATATACACTACCGGCTCATGATTCAGATAAAAGTCGCCCGAAATCATATTGTTTGTGTTTCGCGTATCAAATTTCTTTTCTTCAAAGTTCGTATAGTACGGGTTGATGTTCGGACCTACCAAAATCCATTCATTGCGGTCTAACACCACAAATTCAAAGTGTACAGTATCATATTTGCCCGCAAATGGTTTTAACTGTATGGCTGCCCCGTCTTCCACTATCAGTTTTTTGATGTGCGAAAGCGTGTTGTCGTCCGACACAAAACCGGCATCTCTATCATCGGCTATTTCCGGATATTTTACTATACCTGCAGGGGTATAATATGAAACATTCGGTTTTATGTGTTTTGTTAAGTCATAAGTTGTAAAATAACGACTATGTTCCTTTATGGGCGCAGGAATAACAACTGTTAAATCGTTAGAGAACTTGGTACGGCTGTTCAGTGTAACGTGCGTACGATGGTTTAGCCAATTTTTACGGCTGTGCCAATCAATACTGCCGTTTTCATCACCTACCCAAACAATGGTGTCGGCGCGTTCTATGATATAGCCATTTACTATTTTAGTAGCAAAATTGCTAATACAACCTTTCATTTGGGCGCGAATAATATACGACTTGTCAATAATGGGTTTCCCATTGTCCAATACACGTCCGTTTTCAGTAAGTTTCCAATCACCATCTTCTTCCGTAAAGTCATCATTCAAATATTTCCAGGTATAGTCGCTGAATATGGTAGCCGAAGGTATGATTTCGCCATCTTCATTTACTCGAATTTCCACTTCGGGTTGTGTCGTTTGAGCAAAAAGGTCAACAGAAGTGTATAAATTCGACTGCCTAAACATTTGGTCATACTCGCCACCCGGACTTCTTCTTGCTTTGGGGAATGATGCCAACTGCGAATGACGATTACCTGCTGTTCCCGTAGAGCCGCCATTTCTCCAAGCAGGCATTACTCCGTAATAAGTAGAGCGCGTGGGTTGATTTACCACAATTTCCATACTGATACTGGTAGCGGCTATTGCATCAGCATACTCATATCCTGTTGCAATCCAAGGTATGCTGGTAAATAATTTATAACTTCCAAATGTTTCACCCGGACGCGAATCTGCACAATTGTCAAGGTCAAATGTATTTTTTATCCCTGCCTGGGCTGCTGCCGACACATCTCCATAATAATAACGAGCATTATCTTTGGGTCTGTATCCTATCTGATGAACATTGCCGCCGCCGCCGAAATAAATTTCCACCACATCGCCGTCATATTTGTTTGCGCCTGACAACAACGGTCCATCTACATACACTGTTATCAAGAAATACAAACTGTCTTTGTCGTACATTACCCGCCATTCACCTGCTCTGGGCGGTATTTCATCGTTTACGCCGGCGGTGTACAAGTATTCGCGACCATCGGCATAATCTGTGTCAGTCAGTCTTACCGCATACCTTATGGGTGTAACAGATGCCTGTTCCCAAACTGCGTCAATAACACTCTTCGGTACTGTACCGGTTTCTGATACCGAGAAACATATTTTGTCATACCAGAACGAGTGCAGAATGATACTGCCGCCTGCTTTTACTTTCATCTTGTATTCGCCCGGCGTGAGATATACCTGACCGGAAGTAAAGACATTGAAATAATAATTATTGCTGCCGTCTTTACCTGTACCTACGGTGGTAACAACCATTTTCTTAGTCCGTTCCGTTTCCGTCAATACCGAAGTCATATTATTGTTCAATATGTCAAAAGTCAAAGTTGGAGTAGAATTATTATCACCATTTTTATCGGCTGCCGTTTTTGCCGAGAAAGTATAATATCCTTCTTCGGTTACGTTAATCGTATAAAGGAACCAGTCGCCTGCACTAACGTTATCAATAGTATAAGCCGTTTTGCCATCTACCGTTCTGCTGGTTTTATTCGGCTCGCCTGTTTCGCGCCCGTTTGTTGTGCTGCTGCTGAAATGATAGATGCAACCCTCTTTCGTTCCGGTGCTATGGTCGTAGTTGATAGCGGGAATGGTATCATATTTCACAACACTATTGTCTTTATATGCTGCTTGCCGCCAAGCATCGTGAATTTTACCACCGGTGGCAACAAGTGTGGTATTGTACCACTTATAATATTCCCACGGCTCAGTTGTACAAACGCCTTTTAACGGTATCTTTACAGTCTGTTCATTTGAATATTCAGAGAAAGCAGCACTGCATTTTGATTTGGCACGCACGCGGTATGTATAATTTGTATTTACGGAAACGGTTGTGCCATATTCTGTATAAGTAGTTTTAGTAGTAGAGGCTACAAATGTCCAAGTACCGGCATCTGTTTGTCTTTCTATGGTATAACTGCTTGCGTTTGTTATTGCATTCCAAGTAAGAACAATGGTACTGTCTGTTGCCACAGCAGACAAAACAGGTGCTTCTACCTTTTGCGAAATAATTATTTCGTGGCAATGTTCGCCTGTGCTGTTGTATTCATCACCGTTTTTCGAGATGGCTTTTACGTAGAAGTTTATCGTTTTGCTTTCGCCGTCTTCAAAAAGACTTTCGGGGAAATTGTAGGGCGAACTTGCAATCGTTGCAAACAGCGATGGATTTGTACCGCACACTGTCGGGCTGCCCGAAGGCGTAGCATTTACCCAAATTTCGTAATGCAACACGTCTTCATTGCCTGCGTCAGTCCAATTGAGCATCAGCCCGCAGTCTTCGTTTTCGGGTGTAACATCGGGGTCTTCGAGTTGGCAGTTCTTTTGTGTTACCGTTGCACTGCCGTTCATTGCTACGGCATTTGAGCATTGTTCTGCGGTGGGCTGGTCAAACACTGCCGTTGCGGTGTAAATGCCTGCTGCGCTGACAGTCCAAGTCAATGCACTGCCGGTGCCTGCTTTATTAACGCCGTCCAGCGTATAAGTTACGCCTGTCTGCGAGCCGTTGAGGGTTACCGTTGTGGAGTTTTTGCCGCCTGTACTGCAAACAGTGCCGCCGCCGCTAACTGTGAATTTTGCAGGTGCGGTGCAAGAGGTAATCGTTATCTTTTCTGTATTGTAATCATTATTAGTGCATTCTTTTTCGGCTGCGTTGCCCTGCACTTTGCTGTTAATTGTATATTCGCCATCTGCAAGCGCAATGGGACTAACCGTAAAATCTGTGCCTGCATTGTAGGTTGTAGAGCCGCCTATATCTATTCCGTTTGCCGATACAATGGTTACAGTACGCCAAATACCGCCAATACCTACATATAACGTAATCGGTTTTGCTAATGTAGGTGCTGCTACGGCAACATCGCCATCTGTATTGGCTATGGTTATGCTGTTAATAACTGCCTGAGCGTTATTGCCGGATACATCTATGCCGGATATTGTAAAGTCGGGGGCTTCGGCGGGAGTAGCAGATGAAGGAGGAGTATTAGTCAACCAAATACCATCTGTTGTTACTGTATAACCTTGAGCCAATGCTATCGCAACATAATCATATCTTATGATACTTTGTTCAAAATAAACATAAACAAAGTCAGTAGAAGAATAAGTTTGTCCTGCCATAGGAGATGTTGTTGCAGAAGACTCTTTTCCCACTTTTAAATATTGAACATCTAATCCTTTTGCTTTTATTACTATATATTGATAATTGATGTTTGCAGATATTTGGGTGTGTCGCAAGATGTTCTGACCACCGGTTATTACCCCACCAGAAATAGAAATACTAGGACTTCCACCACCATAAACACCAATTCCTGAAGGAGTATAATCGGCTCCCGTTGGCGTAAATCCGCCGCCACCACTTGCCTTATCGCAATTAACAGTCGGCGTAGTCTGTGCAGTTACAATAATAGTAGCAATACTGGAATACACCGCACCGCAGTCGTAGGATATTTTTACAAAATATTTTGTTCCTGCACTGACGGCATTTGTAGGCGGAGTGTAGGTTGCCGATGTTGCACCTGGTATGACTTGGTCATCGCCGTTGCCTGCCGTATTATCTGTGGTGGTGTACCATTGATAACCGGAAATAGTTGCACCGTTA
Source organism: Prevotellaceae bacterium (assembly GCA_031261165.1). Classification (GTDB taxonomy): domain Bacteria; phylum Bacteroidota; class Bacteroidia; order Bacteroidales; family Paludibacteraceae; genus JAISJU01. The sequence goes on along the minus strand of JAISJU010000213.1, from coordinate 6,794 downwards.
GTGCCTGCGGCTGTTACGCTGAGGGGTGTGGGTATATCCTCCATTGCGTATGTTTTGCCGGCGGGCTGCGTGCTTATATTAACACCTTTGAGGGATACGGTTGCAGTGCCTACAGGCTTGCCCAAACATACATCTGTAGTTGTCGAAAGGGTTTTTACGGTATAGGTTTTATTCGCCGTAATGTTGCTTACGGTAAATGAATTGCTGCCGTCTGCCACTTTCGTGTCGCCTTCGTAGAGTGCGTAACTTGCGTTTGCTTGCAGATTACTGATGTTTATAGTAGCCGAGCCGCCGCTGCAAATGTTTTGAGCAAGAGGCGATACGGTAACATTTACGGCAGGCGTACAAGCCTGAACGAAACGGAACCATTGGACATTACTGCCGCCGGTAAGTTTCATTCTTACCTGATATGTGCCGACAGGCAAAACAACGAAATGGTCGGAGGTGTAAAGTATATAATTAGACCAACCACTTTTGTTTATACTAAATGAGAATTGGTTATCTACCAATGTACCGGCAGCATCATAAATCTCATAAGCAACGGCTACACCGTTATTATCTGTTTTTGCACTTGTTTCAATGGTATATTTTCTTTCTTCGGTTACATTGACGGTATAAACGACCCAAGTAATGTCTTCGGTAAATTGCAAGCCCCAATCGTCCATTACGGCAGGGAAAGCGGTGTTATGAGGGGTATCGTCAGTTCTTTTGTTTTTAGTGTCGCCGTTGCTCTGCGTACCTGTTTTAACGAAAGCACAACCAATACCGCCGAGGTCAAACTGACCGGCAATGATATTCTCGTTTGTGCCGAAAGGCGTAGCGTTATAAGGCGTAAGGTTACAGTAAGGAATGGCAGCGGTGGCAGCACTTTGTGCCGAAACACAACTGTTACTGCTGACGGCTGCTACTTTGTAAGTATAACTGTTGCTTGAAACGATGGTATTATCTGCATAGCCTGAGGCTTGATTGTTTACCAAAAGGGCGTATTCACCGCCATTCACACTTCGGTAGATGTTGCCGTTGTTGCCGCCTGCCCAAGTTATGGTTATCGCATTGCCATTAAGCGTTGCAACTGCTGTAGGTACTGCGGGCAGAGCATATACGGTAATCGTACCGGTTGCCGTTGCTGCGCCGCAGGCAGAAGTCGGGGTAATAATATAATTAAATGCACCGTTTACTGTCGGTGTGCCGCTGATGGTTATTTTGTCGCCCAAATAAGCGGCTGTTACACCTGTGGGCAAGTTGGTTGATGATGTAATGCCTGTTACGCCGGTGGTGTTGAAGACAATGTTCGCGCCGATTGCCGTATTTTGGCACAGGCTGCGGTTGGCAGTATTAGCATCAACCGCTACCGTGCGCTCGGAATTGACCGTGAGCGTAAGCGTTCCCACCGTGCTGCAATCGTATTCGTTTGTTACGGTGTATGCGCCTGCTGCACCGATGCCTGTCCAAGCGACAGGATTGCTGCCCAAAGGCTTGGTATCTGTTGTTGCGTCAGGTTTATGTAATGTATATTGTATATGGTTTTGCGTTGTGCCGCTCAATGTGAGCGTGGTTGTTTCGCCTGTACATATCGGGTTTTTACCTGCATTAAGGGTAAAGCCTGTGGTAATAGGGTCGCCCACTATATCGTAGCCGTGCCGCCAAATGGCACCTGTGCAATTCCAATCCTGCGTTTCGTGTATGACGTATGTAGTTGATGCCTGAATAGGATTGTTACTTACACCTGTCACATCGCAGGTAAGGTTTGCATCATTGGTAGACCAGCCGCTTGCATAGCAACTGAAAGCAATTTTGGCTGATGACGAGTAGGCTTCTGCGGGCAGGTCATAGGTGTACCAGCCGCCGCAATCGTTGTATGTCATTGCTGTCCAAGCCAAAAATGAGGTGGCATTGCTACTGTTCCACGCAGTAATATAAAGCGACAATACGCCCCACGAGGCGGGCTTGCGTGCCTTAATGGTTATTTTGGGATTGACGGTAACAGCATAATCTCCACTCGTAAGGTCGCAGCCCGTGCCTTTGGACACTTTGCAGGTGTATTGCACTTCACCCGGTAAAGCAGTAGGGGGCGCATAAGTTTGAGAGGTAGCACCGGATATGGGTGAGCCGTCGGCATACCATTGATAGGTGGTAACGCTGCCGCTACCGCCTGTTGCGTTAGCCGTTAGTAGGGCATTCGTTGCGCCGATGTAGTAGTATTGCGTGCCGGTGATGCCTACGCTTGAGGGGGCGGTGCAGGGAGCAGCGGATTCAATAACGGCAACATTAGCGGAAGTTGCGGTATTATTTGCGCAACTGCTTTCAAACAGTATGTTGTTATCGCTATTAACGGTAGCCGTTACTTTAGCACCGACAGTTAAAGCATTCGGGTCGATGGTTGCTTGTACATCTACCTCTGCATTGGCAGTTAATCCTGTTGTATGCGTACCGTAAAAGTATTGTCCGTTGAACGCAAATTTTACTTTTATTGTTTTAGTGTTGGGTATATTTACCGTACCTGTGTTTTTTATGCGAGCAGTGGCAGTAAAAGTTTCACCATTAAGCAATACCGATGCTTTGGATGCAATTACTGATAGTACGGCGAGGTCAGTGGGATTTGTAACAGCAGCAGGCATATACCAGCCTTTAGTTCCCCAAGCATTATCTTGTGCACCTCCTCCTGCCCCAATATTATAGTCTGTTTGAGTGTCATTGTAAGACCCTTGAGCATTCGCATTCGCATTTGTAGTATTGTTTTTTCCACTTACTGTTCCACCTTGACATTGAAAAAGGATTCCACCCTTACTATTAGTACCTGTAAATCTCCAATTTGAGAAATTACCATTGGCAGATTCTGTTGTTGTTACTTTATAGCCACCTTGTGCAACTGTATTATTAACATCCATTGTCAAATATCTTCCTGTCTTATAGTTAATCCAAGTACCATAAGTACCAACGGCGGCACTTAATACCCAAAACGCTTCCGGTTTGCCTGTCGGAGTAACATAGGCATCTGTATTTCCTGTACCACAATCACTTGGGAAGTCAACGCATCTGCCTGTATGTTGTGTTGTACTCATTTTTGCATCACTGCCGTTGTCATATATATATCGCCCACTGTATTGATTTAAAATCATATACAAATTACCGACTGCGGTACAAGTATAAGCGGCATCTTCGTCAATAGTAGTATGGTCAATAATATTTGCAGTAATGGCTACAGGCGTACTTACGCAACCGCCGGCAGTCTTCACTTGTATGGTACCGGAATAGGTGTTGGGAGTAGCGGGTGCGCTTGCAAGCGTTATGGCAGCAGGCGAAGTATCCAATGTTTTATAGTCGGCATCACTTGTTATACCAGAAGCCCAAGTGATTTTATATTGGGTAGGCGTTCCTGTTGCGGTGGTGTAGGTAAGCGTAGCCGCCGTAGTGCCGTCTGCTCCCGATACTGCCGGTGCTGTAATAGTGGGTAAATCATTTATTGTTATTATGCCGCTGAGAGATGTTCTCACGGTTGTGGTTGTTTTGCTGCCTCCGCAAGCGTTTGTTATTTTTGCATAATATTTGAATGTGCCTGCCGTGCCGGTGGGTATGGCAAGTGTATTTGAATTTGCCGTGCCTACTGCTGTAGCCCCGCTGTCGTCTGCGGGAGCAGATGTAAGCGAAGAGGCTACTCGATACCATTGTATGGCGGTGCTGTTGCTAACCGTGCTGAGCGTTAGTGTTGCAGGCGATGCCCCGCCTATACAAGCAGAGTATGCGGTTGTAACAGGTGCTGTGTATGTGGGAGAGGCGCAGGCGTTGGAGCAAGCGGTTAATGCGGTAACTACAGTAGAAGGAAGCGCAGAAGCCTGAGCATAACTTCCATTTGCAACTGATGCTATTTTTGCAGGACCACCGGCACCGCTAATTGGACTTGGTTGATTTGTGGTATTAGAGGTTGTATAGTTTGAATTTGGTCCCCACTTCCAAGTTCCCTGTGAATTATCTTTACCTGCTGTTTTATTAGCAGTTCCATAAACAACTAATGTAACATTACCTGTATTTTGAGGGAAATTACCATTCCCTAATGTAATATTATTAACAGGAATTATTCCTGTTCCTTTAACAGTTCCATTGCCATCACCGTTAATTACAATATTAGGACATTTGTCTTTATATTCACAACCTGTTAAAACGCTTGCAAAACTGCCATTCCCAGTTACATTTATTTCTCCTTCTTTTACAAATGTTATCGTTTTTCCATTAGCATTTAAGACTCCCCTGGTCAAATTCAAAATACCTTTGGCATTACCATCACCAAAAGAGAGATTTGCGTCTAAATTCAAAACATCGGTTGCTGACGACAAATTTATAGTTAAGCGTATAATTTTTGCTAAATCTGTTGTTGAACTAAAAGTTGTGCCTGCTCCCGTCATTATAATTTCTATACCTGCTGCCGTACCACCTCCTACGTTATAAGTTCCTCCATTGTTCGTAAAGTTTCCTCCGATGGTTGTTACACCACAATTATTGTTTACTTGCGTGAACCTACCACCTGAGTTAATTGTAAAATCACCAGTAACGGTCAAAGAACCAGAACTGTTATTACTCCATGTTAATTCACCACCATTATTAATGGTTATACTATTACACGTTCTACTAACATCGTTGTTCATAGTAAGTTTTGCAGATATAACAACATCATCAGTTGTCCCAATAGATAAATCAGACCAATTTGCGTTGGTAGCAACATTTATTGCAGCATCTGCCATACCGCAAACCATCATCAGCCCTACACCCAATAGCATCATCTTTTTAAAGAAACGCCAATGCGGGCTGTTAGTTTTTTGTAAATTCGTTTTCATAATATTAAGATTTTTAAAGGTTATTCTTTTGTTTTCCCCCTGCGCTATGCACAGGGTTATTGTTGTTTGCCCCATTTCGACTTCGCTCAATACACCGCATTTCGGCTTCGCTCTATGCACCGCATTTCGGCTTCGCTCTATGCACTGCATTTGGGGACTTGTGTGTGATTTTTATTTTATTGTCAGATAATTGTTCATTATCTTGTTTATGTAAATATCTACATCTACATTATAAATAACATACCATATTGTTCGGCTGTTCGGTTTATATGTTTGATAAAAACCGCCATATCTTTTATGGTATTCATATTGAGTACGAAAATGATATTTTGCCTTATCTATTGTTTCACAGAAAGTTTGCATTCTATCAATGTAATCTGCTACTTCGTAATAATTCATGTGTTTTTGACCTGTTTTTTTGTCTTTCCAACTCAACAAAGCGTCAAAAATATCATCAAAATCATCATATACTTCCTCGCTGTAAAACACCATACTCACAACATTTTTTATCCATTCTCCTGCGTACTTCCGACCAAAAAACATTGCCTGTAACATAACCTTTTGGTGGAATGCTTGCATTGCTATACGCCGTATTAATGCTATATGTTTCTATTAGTGTTTCCATTATGTAGTGTTTTATTATACTGCAAAATTAGGAATTATTTTGTCTGAATCGCTAAATACCATTTGCTTTATACAGTTGAGTTAATTCTGCTTTTACTCGTCTTTCAAATTCATCGCCGGTCATATATCCGGCAGGTATAATACCTGTTACGGCAGGGTTATCAAATCCTGCATACGCTATTGTTGCGGTTTGATATTCACAGTCAAGTGCGAGTGTATCGGTGTCGTCTTGGTAATACATAGTCATTCTTGTTTTAAAATTTATAGCGCAAAGTTAGGAATTATTCTTGATTATTTTTGTCCATTAGGGCTATTGATTTATCCGTGCGTTTTTTTATCTATATTGTCTGCACGGATTGCAAATCCGCCCTAATTGGCGCAAGTCTGCGACTTGTGCCTAAAACAATTAAAGTTTGCAACTTTAATCGCTTATTTTTTTGAAGTTTTAAACTTCTATTGTTTTAGGCACAAGTCGCAGACTTGCGCCAATCAATGTGCTGTCCTCTACCCAAATTCTTTAAGGTCGAAATTTTCGACTTTAAAACATCATAATTCTTCTATTGATATGAAAATCCTACGGATTTAACAACTCACTTATTGTAATAATCAATTAAATCATTTTTGATTCATCGTTCAAAGCCGCTTTCTAATAATTTTAGATAAAACTCAAATTCAATAGTTTAATTTTATCTTTAAATTATTAGGTATATGTTGCTATTCTTTTTTCCTTTTTCTGCACAAGCGCACAATGCCGTAGGGTAAAGCAAAAATGAGCATCAGGGCTGCGTTACCGCCGATGGGACACGGTAAACTACTACCTCCGTTAAGTTCCGGAGTTGAATGATATAAACAATTCCCATTTGTTTCTGTATATTTTATATGCTCACAAGAAACACCCGCATCTAACATAACAAACATACGACACTCAAAATAGTCATCACAGTCACCTGTTATTGATGCACAATAAGAACAAATCGGACTGCCGCCATTTTCAGAAGAGCAATTTGCCGCAACATCAAAATCGGCCATTATCATCATTCTCCCCGCACTTCTATCAAAAGTTACCGTACTTTCCTCATAAACAGCATCACCTTCGAGGTAGCCGTATCCTGCCTCTTCTTCGTAGATGTATGGACCTGCATAACCGCCTCCGGGCGGCAGATTGGCACTTGTAGCAGCGACAAAGGGAAGTGTCGCAAAGGTTATAAAAAATAGAATTTTTCGCATAGTTTTCACGGTTTTCTTTCTTTAAAAATGATTATGCAAAATTACTTCGTTTTTTTTAATCGGCAAAACATTTCAGTTAAATTAATCTAAAAACAAAGAATTTAATTAGCAAAT
>JAISJU010000114.1 GCA_031261165.1 Prevotellaceae bacterium | reverse complement strand
CGCGCCGGCGAGGATTTTTATATGACGGCGTCGTCGTTTGTAAACGCGCCCGCGTTGCCCATTCTGCATTCGCGCGATTTGGTAAACTGGACTTTAATCGGTTATGCAAATCCGAAACTTTACAACGAAAAATTTGACAAGCCGCAGCACGGCGACGGTGTTTGGGCGCCATCCATCCGCTATCATAACAATGAATTTATAATTTGCTATGGCGACCCCGATTTTGGAATTTACATCACAAAGTCGCAGCGAGCCGACAGCGGCTGGTGCGAGCCGATTTTAATAAAAGCGGGCAAGGGCTTGATTGACGCCTGCCCGTTTTGGGACGAAGACGGACGCGCTTATATTTCGCACGGATACGCAGGCAGTCGCGCAGGAATGAAGAGTGTTCTCGCCGTTTACGAAGTAAATCCTGTTGATTTTAAGCCAATTACCGAAAGTCGCATTGTGTTTGATGGACACGGCAAGCATCCTACAATCGAAGGCACAAAATTTTATAAACGCAACGGTTATTATTATATTTTTGCGCCTGCGGGCGGCGTTAAGCCGGGCTGGCAACTTATTTTGCGCTCGAAAAATATCTATGGACCTTACGAGGCAAAAATTGCGCTTGCGCAGGGCAAAACCGATATAAACGGACCGCATCAGGGCGCGTGGGTAACTACGGCTGACGGCAAAGAGGATTGGTTTTTGCATTTTCAGGACGTTTACGCTTACGGGCGTGTGGTGCATTTACAACCGATGAAGTGGATTGATGATTTTCCTGTGATTGGCGAAGATAAAGACGGCGACGGCTGTGGCGACCCTGTTTTAACGTACAAAAAGCCAAACGTTGGCAAAACATACCCGATTACAACCCCTGTGGAAAGCGATGAGTTTGATGGAACGACACTCGGCTTGCAATGGCAATGGCAGGCAAATCCTAATCCGCTTTGGTATTTTCCAAAATCGGACGAAGGAATTTTACGTCTTTTTGCTTGGGAAATTTTTCCCGAATATAAAAATCTTTGGGGCGCGCCACATTTGTTGCTGCAAAAATTTCCTGCGCTCGATTTTAAAGCGACAACAAAGTTCACATTTTCACCTTACCGCGATGGCGAGCGTGCAGGACTTGCAGTGATGGGAATGGACTACGCCACACTTTCGCTCGTAAAAACCGAAAAAGGATTCAGCATAAATCAAACCATTTGTAAAGATGCTGATAAAGCAAAAGAAGAAACCGTTTTAGAAAATGTGAACACTTCTGTTACAACGCTTTACTTCCGTGTAGAAGTAAAATCGAAAAAAATTAAAAATCGCGATAACATTTTGCAACCGCACGCTTACTGTACGTTCAGTTACAGTGAGGACGGCAAAAAATTTACTGCAATCGGCAAAGAATTTGAAGCCCGCGAAGGCAAATGGATAGGCGCAAAAGTGGGCGTTTTCTGCGAGCGTCCCCGCCACTTGAACGATTCGGGATATATGGATGTGGACTGGTTTAGAGTGGAAAAATAAAACAATATGAAATCGGAAATCCTTTGCACTTGCTTTAATTTAACCAAAGCGGATATTTTAGCCGCCATTAAAGCAAGAAACTTGCAAACAGTAGAAGAAATCGGCGACGCCACCCTTGCAGGCACTGTTTGCGGAGCGTGTATTGACAAGTTAAGGGAAACAGTAAAATAAAATCTTTTATAACTAACAATTTAGAATAAAAATAAAAATATTGAATATTAAATAATTAACATAGAGCAAACGCTCTAAATCTCCACCCCAAAAACAACAAACAACAAAAATAATTAAAATGCGGTAAATCAAATGTTTATCGCTTTTTTGTTGATAAAAATTATTGATATTTATGCTTGTATATCGTTTTTTTATTGTATATTTGTACCATAATTATAACACGCTTTCATAAGTTATAATTTGCTGCTTATCAGTGCAAAGTAAATTTTACAACAGTTTGTAAGTAGCATTTTTGGCAAGAAAATACGATAAAATTAAATAGATATGGCACAAAGTCAATTACGATTACCTCGCCTGTGCGAGTATTGCGGAAAACCGTTTGAGGCAAAAACGGTAGCAACCCGATATTGTTCCAATGCCTGCGGTAACAGGGCAAACAAGGAACGCCTGAAACGCGAAAAGGAGGAGGCACGAAAACAAACCCTGCTCGAACACGCCGCCACGCATATTGCCGAAATCCAAACACGCCCCTACATTACCGTTGCCGAAGCAACTGATTTGTTTGGAATTTCCAAAGACACCGTGCGCCGCCTCATTAAGAAAGGCAAATTACCCGCCGTCAATTTGGGCGAGCGGCTCACGCGCATTAGCCGTGTTCATATCGAAGAAATGTTTACAGCCGTGCAAATGCCCGAACAGGTGGAAGAAACAAAGTCCGCTGCAGACAACACGCCGCAAAATGCTATCAATCCCGATGATTATTATACGGTTGGCGATATTGTCAGCAAATACAACACCTATCCGTTAGTAATCAGCAATTTTATTGAAAAGCACAAAATCCAAAAACTCAAATTCGGGCGTTCCGTTTACATTCCGAAAGCCGAGTTTGACCGTCTTTTTATCAACCGCAAAACACGACAGAGGGGGAAAAAACAATGAAAGAACTATTGAATACGAAAGTTACGGTTAGAGTTCGTAAAGCCGAATACCGCAAAGAATGGTACATTTATATCGAAAGTTATCCTGTTATTGTGGAAGGCAAAAAGCAGCCTCAACGAGTGCGGGAATATCTGAATCGGATTGTTACAACAATCGAATGGGACAAAAAACGCACCGCCCGCACAGAGGCGGACGGTTCAAAAACCTACAAACCCAAGCGCGATGATAACGGCATAATCATTTGTCGCAGTGAAAAAGACCGCGACACAATGCTTTATGCTGACGGAATACGAAAAATACGGCAGCGCGAGTACGACAACGCCGAACTATACACCGAAGAAGATAAAAAGCGTTTGGAAGAAAAGCAGAAATCCGAAGTCAATTTTTTGGAATACTTTGCCAACCTCAACAACACCCGAAACGCCACCACTTCCGAAGGCAACAAAAAGAATTGGCGGCTTGCTTTTGCCTCAATTTTGCGATATGCAGGCGATTGTAAACTGTTTCGTGATATAGATGAAAAATGGTGCGAGGCGTTCAAAGTGTTTTTGCTTACCGTTCCAATGAAAAGCCGCATAAAAGAGAGTTATCTATCAAAAAATACTGCGGCACAATATTTTTCAATTTTCAAAATGGGTTTGCACCAAGCATATTTAGAGGGTTATTTGCGCGATGATATTTCTGCCCGATTGCGCAGCATTGGCACGGAAGAAAGCCGCCGCGAATATCTTACATTGGACGAACTAAACCATTTGGCAAGCGTTCCCTGCAAAAATCAAACCGTTAAAAATGCCGCCTTGTTCTCTGCGCTCACAGGGTTGCGCCATTGTGATATTCAGAAACTCAAATGGCACGAAATTCAGCAGGACGGCGACAAATACCAACTGCATTTCACGCAGAAGAAAACGCGAGGCGTTGAATATATGCCCATTTCACAGCAGGCAGTTGAAATTTGCGGCGAGCCGCAAGATGCCGACAAATATGTTTTTCCCGAATTGCCCGAAGTAAAGCAAATTCCGTACTTTCTCAATCCGTGGATAAAAGCGGCGGGACTGAAAAAGAAAATTACCTTTCACTGTTTCCGTCATACTTTTGCTACTTTGCAACTGACTAATGGAACTGATATTTATACAGTTAGCAAAATGTTAGGACATACCAACCTAAAATATACCCAAGTATATGCAAAAGTGGTTGATGAAAAGAAAGAAAAGGCGGCACACGCCATAAAATTGAATATAAACACTTAAAATATAACGATATGCGAGCAAAAGAATATATCGAAATAAACAAGGGCAAATTTGAATTTGCAGAGCAAATTACAGCAATTTTGCACCACTGCGCCGACCTTCGGGCGGACTTGTCGAAAACAATCAAATTCTTTGATTGCTACCTTTCGACTTTTGAAAACCTGCAAAGGTTTCTAACTAATTCGTGCGTTCCGAAAATCAAAAAAGAATCCTTTTGGAAACTTTTGCGCGAGGAACTGCAATCGGCAATCAAAGCCGATAAATCCTATACATATCTTTATCAGCGACTTTTGCAGGAAAAAGATATGTTGAATAACCTTGTCCCCACCGATGAAATCAAAGAGTGCATTTGTCGGCAGTTTGAGGACTACCCGAAAACCACGATTGACGATTTTCTGAATACAGAAACCAATCAGCAGTATTTTGAAAGTATCAAGGACGAGTTCGCAAAGTCAGATGATATTCTGAATGTGTTTAATACGGCGTGTGAAATTTTTGATACGGTCAGAGTACAGATGTGCACACCTGTACAAGCCTCGTACTATTTCAAAGAATACAACTACCAAAGCGACCGTCACAAGTGTTTTATTTTGCCGTTAGTAGCTGAATATCTAAACAGTTACGATTACGATTTAACCGCCGCACAGGTTAAAAATAAGCAAAAAGTTTCGGAAGAATTAAGCAAGTACATTGCCAAAAGTATAAATCCGCAGAGCGAAATTGTAAAGGCAAAAAGTTATTGGCACTTTTTCCAAAACACGCTGAAAATCACGGTTACGGACAAAGAAAAGTTGGCATTGCTCATTAACAAACAAACCGAATTTAACCAGATGCCCGAATGCGAGCGGCAAATTTATGGTGCAAATTTTGGGCATAACTGCCAGTTGGAAATTGACAAAATCCGTCAGTTGCAAGCCCTGAATATCAATGCAGACGAAGAAACTACCAACGAAAAGCAGGAAACGAAAAGAACATTGAAAGTTACAACCGATGTGCTGATTGCCATTTTGAAAAAGGCAGGTTTTACCGCCAACAGCGACAATACAAAATTGGCTCGTTTGATTAGTTACCTTACCGATTTTTCCGAAGAAAAAATCCGGCAACGCTTCACTTATACCGATGAATTAACCTCATATCATAAGGCAGAGGTCGAAGCAATCAATAAAATTCTTGCAGATATAAACGCCAATATATCAATAGAATACAACAAGCAACGATAATTTGTAACCGGTTACAGATACCCGTTACACCCTCTTTTTAGTTATTCTTTTGCACCACGATTTTAATTAAAGTCGTGGTTTTCTTTTTATTGGCACAAAGGAAAATCCAACACGCCGAAAACAGTAAAAATTATGTTTTCAGATGAAATTTCTTTTAACGATGTGCCGAAAGCAGTAGCACATTTAATTCGCAAGGTTGAAAAAATCGAAACCTTGTTGAGTGCGGAACAACCCGCACAACCCGAAGGCGACCAATGGTTAAACCTTGCCGACCTTTGCAAGTACCACTCCGACCACCCCGCAAAACCTACAGTTTATGCGTGGATTGGGCAACGTTCAATCCCTTATCACAAAAAGGGTAAAAAGTTGATGTTCCTGAAAAGCGAAATTGACAGTTGGCTCAAAGAGGGCAGGCGGAAAACCGCCGCCGAAATCCAAGCCGAAGCCGAACTGTTTGTGACGAATAAGAAAGGAGGTGCAAAATGAGCGAGCCGAAATTGATTAAGGAT
>JAISJU010000112.1 GCA_031261165.1 Prevotellaceae bacterium | reverse complement strand
CCGAAGCAATCCAGAAAGAAAGATTATTGAGAGTTTTGCTTAACAACATAATATCTATATCAATTTAACAATACCATTTTTTTAAAATGAAAAAGAGCCGAAAAATTAATTTTCGGCTCTTTTTTTAAAAATATCGCCAAAAACCACTACCTTTGTGATTCAATTCTAAAACGATAAACGAATAATGAAACATATTATAATTCTCGGCGATGGAATGGCAGACGAGCCAATCGCCGCTTTGGGAAATAAAACGCCGCTGCAAGCCGCCAATAAACCTGCGATTGACAAAATTGCCGCTTTGGGGCAAAACGGAATGTTAAGCACTATTCCCGCAGGCTTTGCGCCCGGCAGCGAAATCGCCAACCTCAGCGTGTTGGGCTACGATGTGGCAGAGGTGTTTGAAGGGCGCGGCTCGCTCGAAGCGGCAAGTATGGGCGTTCCCATCGCCGCAGGCGAAATGGCGATGCGATGCAACCTCATCTGCATCGAAAACGACAAAATAAAAAACCATTCCGCCGGGCATATCAGCAACGAAGAGGCAGCGGAACTCATTGATTTTCTGAATAATGAGTTGGTAGGGGTCGAACATCTTCGACCCAATATGAAATTTCACGCAGGCGTTTCATATCGCCACTTGTTTATTATGAAAGGCGGCAACAAAAAACTCATTTGCACGCCGCCGCACGATGTACCCGGCACGCCTTTCCGCGATGTGATGATACGCGCCGCCGCACCCGAAGCAGAAGAAACGGCTAAAATATTAAATGATTTGACTTTGCGCTCGCAAGCCTTGTTGGAAAACCACCCTGTGAATATCAAACGCCGAGCCGCCGGAAAAGACCCTGCAAACAGCATTTGGCTGTGGTCGCCGGGCTACAAACCGCAGATGAAAACGATGCCCGAAATTTACGGTTTCGCGAGTGGCGCGGTCATCTCGGCAGTCGATTTGATTAAGGGAATAGGCGTATATGCGGGCTTGCAACCCATTGAAGTAGAGGGTGCTACCGGACTTTACAACACCAATTACGAGGGCAAAGCCCAAGCCGCCATTGAGGCATTGCGCACGCACAATTTTGTGTATCTGCACATTGAGGCGAGCGATGAGGCGGGACACGAGGGCGATGTCGATTTGAAGGTGCGCACGATTGAATACCTTGACAGCCGCATTGTCAAGCCGATTTTTGAAGAAGTGAGCAAGTGGAACGAGCCGGTTGCCATCGCCATTTTGCCCGACCACCCTACCCCCTGCGTTCTGCGCACACATACGTCAAACGCCGTGCCTTTCATCATTTACAAACGAGGCGCACAACCCGACAGCGTGCAACAATATGACGAGTTTTCCGCGCAAAACGGAAGTTTCGGACACATCACAGGAAAAGATTTCATAGAAGAATTTTTAAAAAATTAGAAGTTTATGCCATTAAAAATCCCCCATAATCTGCCCGCCATTGAGTTGCTGGAAAAAGAAAACATCTTTGTTATCAACGACTTGCGGGCTACAACGCAGGACATTCGCCCCTTGCGAATTGCGTTTCTGAACCTGATGCCGGTGAAAATTACCACCGAAACGGATTTGGTGCGCGTGCTGTCCAACACGCCGCTGCAAATTGAGTTGGAATTTATCAAACTCAAAAGCCATACCTCAAAACACACGCCGGTAGAGCACATGATGTCGTTTTACACCGACTTTGAAAAAGTGAAGAAAAACAAATACGATGGGCTGATTATCACCGGTGCGCCTGTGGAACAACTGGAGTACATTCAAGTGAAATATTGGCGTGAGATTATCGAAATTCTTGATTGGGCGAAAACCAACGTAACTTCCTCATTTTTCATCTGTTGGTCGGCGCAAGCGGCGTTGCATCATTACTACGGCGTTCCGAAATATCCTTTGCCGAAAAAGATGTTTGGCGTGTTCGAGCATACCGTCAATGAGCCGCTTAGTCCCATTTTTCGCGGCTTTGATGACGTGTTCTATGCCCCGCACAGCCGCCATACGGAAATCAAGCGCGAGGACATCGAAAAAGTACCCGAACTGACTTTGCTGTCCGACTCCGAAGAGGCGGGCGTGTATATGGTAATGGCTCGCGAGGGGCGCGAGTTTTTCGTAACCGGACACTCGGAATATTCGCCAAACACTTTAGATATGGAGTACAAACGCGATGTAAAAAAGGGTTTGCCGATTGATATTCCGAGAAATTATTACAAGGACAATAATCCGCAAAATACGCCTGTTGTACGTTGGCGGTCGCACTCCAACTTGCTGTTTAATAACTGGTTGAACTATTATGTATATCAAAAAACGCCTTATGATATTAATGAGATAAAATAAACTTCGTGTTCTTTGCGAAAATCTTTGCGCCCTTTGTGGTAAAATTTAACCACAAAGAACGCAAAGGTTGCGCAAAGAACACAAAGAAAAAAACATTCATAAATGACAGAAAAAAATATTTTGCTCGAAAACATTGACCCGACCGTGTTTTTCGGCATCAATAACGCCAATATTTTACTGATAAAAAACTTGTTTCCCAAGTTGAAAATTGTGGCACGCGGCAATGCCGTGAAAGTGATGGGTGATGCCGAAGAAGTGCAGGTTTTTGAAACGAAAATCGGCAAAATCGCCGACTATTCCGTAGAATTTAACCAACTCGGCGAGGAAACGATTATTGACATCGTAAAAGGCAAAGCACCGCTGGAAGTAAAAGCCGACAACCTGATTTTGCACGGAATGAGCGGAAAACCCATCGTTGCCCGCACCGAAAATCAGCAAAAATTAGTCGAGGAATTTGATAAAAACGATATGCTTTTTGCCATCGGTCCCGCAGGCTCGGGAAAAACTTATACGGCTATCGCTTTGGCGGTTAAATCACTAAAAAACAAACAGGTACGGAAAATTATTTTGAGCCGCCCCGCCGTAGAAGCAGGCGAAAAACTCGGCTTTTTGCCCGGCGATATGAAAGAGAAAATCGACCCTTACCTGCAACCGCTCTACGATGCGCTCGAAGATATGATTCCGCCCCTGAAACTGAAAGAATACATTGAGCGCGGCACGGTGCAAATCGCCCCGCTCGCCTTTATGCGCGGGCGCACGCTCAACGATGCCGTTGTCATTCTCGACGAGGCGCAAAACACCACCACCGCGCAAATCAAGATGTTTCTCACCCGAATGGGTTTCAACAGCAAAATGATTATCACCGGCGACATCACGCAAATAGACCTGCCGCTCTCGCAAAAATCGGGATTGATAGATGCGCTCGAAATCCTCAAAAATGTGAAAGGCATCTCAAAAATTGAGTTTAATGTGAAAGATATTGTGCGGCATAAGTTAGTGCAGGCGATTGTGGAGGCGTATTCAAAAAAGGAAAAGAAAGGAGTAATTAAATAGTAATCAAAATATTATGAAAGAAATCAGAGAAGACGAAAAAAATATTTATTTGGAAGATTACATCATTCCAAAAGGAATGGAAAAAGAAAATTATCAGGTACGCAAAAAAATTATTATTGATTTTTATGCAAACTGGATTGCTGCCAATGTAACAAAACACATTTACAACGGGTCGTTAAACAGTTTTATTGAAGTTAAATATTTGTCTATTAATGAAACTTCTGGCAAGGCGGCATATAATTATAAATCAACGCTTGCCATTATTTTTCTGACGGAGATTTTAGAAAAAGCAACAGTAAAGAAAGATAAAAACGGAAATATTGTTGCTGAAATGCCAAAACCTAATGTGAAAAATCAAGCGCGTTTTTCAAAAATATTCACAATGTTATACAGCAAGCCCGATTTTGGAAAGATAAAACTGACCGTTGGAGAATTGCGGGGCAGTAAACAGAAAATACAATATTGTATTACCACAATAGAAAACGATTGAAAACCCGCGTGGTATCGCATAATTTTCAACCGTTGCAATGTCTTTTATTTTACGCCGCAAGGTCGTGCATTGCTACTAAAAGACAAGTTTATATTTTTTGATACCGCAAAGGTACAACAAATATTTTAATCACCAAATATTTTTCGCATATTTTTTTTCGTAATCAAATATTTTACACTACTTTTGCAACCGAATAATAAACAATTAAAAATATAGAAGTAAAAAACAGAAAAATCGTGCTAATCAGCACAAAATAAGACATATAAATTATAGCATTTTGCTAAAATTCTTGTGATTGGAATGTGAGAAGTTTCAAAACGATAAACAAGATAAGTAGAAATGCCGCAGGAATGCGGATTTACTTATTTGTTTATCAGGTAATTCTCACAACCTCAATCACGGATAATGTAAATCCGTGTTTTTTATTTGCCTAAATTTGAAAAACCGACGACGGCTTGACCGCCACAAAATATGAAACAGAATTGCAACTGTTCCCCAAAAAATGCAGAGTGAAATTGCAGAAACACTTAAATCATATTGCAGCGAAAGCAGAAATTCGTAAAAACGGGCGGATTATTTCCTACGAAAAGCCATACGAGTAGAAGGAATAAAAAATATTACAATGAAAAAAATAGGAAAACATCTTGCAAACCTATTTAAAAGAAAAGAGCAAAAAACAAAAATTAAATTAATCGTCTGTAAAAGGGCAGACGTAAAACAATTAAAAAAATGAAACGTAATTTATTTTTAACGACCTTGATAGGTCTTTTGGTATCATCGGCAGGGGTTATTTCTTGCGGCAAAGACGAAGGAAATTATAAAGACGAAGGAAATTATAAATTTGTTTATAAGATTGGCAGGGCGGCTTCATCTTCTTCTAATTTAGATTGTCGTCTAGAATATTTAAATCTTTTAGGAGACCTAGACCATGCAAGTAAAAATATAAAGACTTTACAAGCATGTGAAACCGCGAAAAGAAATCTCTTGAATAATTATACTTATAATGGAAGTTGTTATTCATTCACGTGTGATTGTGTGAAGGAGTAATTTTAAATCAAAATCGGCAGAGTTTTAAGCAAAATACGTTGCCGATTTTTTCCTGCTGGTGCGATTTTGCAAATCGTGCCTCAATCCTCAAAATCTACTCCCGAAAAATTCTCTCGGGAGTATTTTTTTGTATTTGCTTAAAATTAGTACCTTTGCGGGGTGAAAAATAACATCGTGCAGAAACAAAATCAGTGAATTGCATTCACCAAAAACAATCAATCAATTGTGGAGGCGTATGGAAAGAGGGATAAGAAAAAATAATTCATTTTTTCTCAAAAAACACAGTTCAAGTTTCGGTTTTTATTTTTACATTTGCAGAAAATAATTTTTAAAATAAAATCGGAAACGGGCGCGTGGCTATAGAATTTAAGATTTGAAAGAAATCTGTGCCGGGAAAATAATATAATATTAAAAAAATATTCATACTTTTGTACCTCAAATAAAAACATAAAAAATAGAAAATAAAGAACATAACAAATTAAATATTAAATAATTGGGCTTTTGCCTTTATTCTCATTCCTCGGAATCGACCAAATTTCAGAAATGTACGAGAGTAAGATTGCGAAAATTCGCGCGATTTGCGTGGGCTATTTTGTGTCTGTTTGGGTACATTGGGTTTTTGGTCGAACCTCGAGGAAACAAATAAACAAACAAACGAAGTAGCGCACGCTTTTTGTTTGCCAAGAGTTTAAGGGTTGCTGCTCGCAATTCTTAAACTTATGACAACAAACATCAAACATTCGGTTCTTACATTTTTGGTGTTAATTCTTGCTGTAAATCAAGCATTTGCACAAAACGACACCCTGCCATTCACCGACAAGTCAAAAAACATTTCTATTTGGGCTTTTGCTGTGCCTTCGGCAATGATTTCGTATGGAATAATAACCAGATTTTCGTCTGATTTACAGAACTTTGACAAGAAAATTGACAATGAAGTTTTGCAAAATATTCATCGAAAATACAGTTTTGACGATTATATCCAATATACACCGTATCTCGGAATTTACGGCTTGGATTTGTGCGGCGTAAAGGCAAAACACAACTTTTTGGACAGAACACTTGTGCTTGGCTCTTCAATAATTATTTGCACAAGCGCAGTTCAAATTACAAAACACGCTACCGGCGTTGTCCGCCCCGATGGCTCAAACAATCACTCTTTTCCTTCGGGGCATACGGCAACGGCATTTCTTGGGGCGCATATTTTGTTTCGAGAATATAAAGATGCTTCGCCGTGGATTGGCATTGCCGGATATGGAGTTGCCTTTACAGCAGGCACAATGCGGATTATCAACCGCAAACACTGGTTTAGCGATGTGCTTGCAGGCGCGGGTATTGGCATTCTCAGCGTTGAAATGTCCTACCTGCTGTTGCCTGTGTGGCATAAACTTTTCAAAATGAAACCAAATTCAAATTCTTTGGTTATCAGTCCGATAATTAATGATAATTTTTGCGGAATAGGCGGAATTTTGATGTTCTGACTGTTTTTGTTATCTGCTGCGGCTAAACAATAGAAATAACCAAAAAAATATCGTAATTTTGTAGCGTGAAAAAATTAATGCAAATCTAATTATGACACAGCAAAGCAAACTACAACTATTTGAAAACAAAAAAGTTCGCTCTCTTTGGGATAGCGAGCAAGAAAAATGGTACATTTCCATTATTGATGTAGTGGAAGTTTTAACCGAAAGTGAGCGTCCCCGCAAGTATTGGGACGACCTGAAACGCAAACTGCAAGCGGAAGGAAGCGAACTGTCCGAAAAAATCGGACAGTTGAAAATGCAAGCACCTGACGGCAAAATGCGTTTAACCGATGTTGCTGATGCAGAGCAACTTTTCCGCCTTATTCAGTCGATACCTTCGCCAAAGGCAGAGCCGTTCAAAATGTGGCTGGCACAGATTGCTCGCGAGCGGCTGGAGGAAGTTGATGACCCCGAACTCGGCATTGAACGCCTGATGGAATATTACCACCGCAAAGCAGCATAGCCGAAACTGTCCGCAAAAAAATGGAACATTTTTTTAATCACCATTTTTTTCGCATATTTTTTTTACAATCAAATATTTTACACTACTTTTGCAACCGAATAATTAACAATTAAAACATTGAAATAAAAAACAGATATATAAAATTAGCGAATACAAAATTCTTGTTATCGAATACTTCCACATTTTTGATAATTGGCAAGAAAAGTATAACGCTCGCAACCTGCGGGCTTATATCTTGCCAATAGGTTGTGGAAGACCTTCGATAATGGATGTAAGTCCGTTTTTTTCGTTTATATATGTTTTGAAAAATCAACGACGGCTCGACCGCCACAAAATATGAAACAGAATTGCAACTGTTCCCCAAAAAACGCAGAGTGAAATTGCATAAACACTTAAATCATATTGCAACGATAAACAACATATCGTAAAAAAATGGACAAGACACTCGCGAAGTCAAAAGAGCGGGATTTATTAAATTTATATTTTATGAAATCAAAAACAACGGCGTATTTATTATGGTTCTTTTTAGGAGGGTTTTCTGCTCATAGATTTTATCTCGGAAAGGTAGGAAGCGGAATATTGTACTTGTGTACATTTCAATTGTTCTTTGTTGGTTGGATAATTGATGGTTTTTGTTTAAGCGGTATGGTTGACCGTTACAATGCGATTTATGGTCGTGGAGGTAATGGTAATGTGAATACCAATATGAACAACATTGTAGTTAATGTTGGAGATAGCGGACAAAGTAAAAGTCCTGATATGCACGAACAACTGCAAAAACTGGCAGAATTGAAAGAAAAGGGACTATTATCCGAAGTCGAATTTAATTCTCAAAAAGCAAAATTGCTTGGATAACAAATATGCAAATCGTGTCTCAACCACAAAATCTACTCCCGAAAAAATTCTCTCGGGAGTATTTTTTTGTATTTGCTTAAAATTAGTACCTTTGCAGCATAAAAAATAACATGAGAACAAATAAAACTTTCGGAATATTGCACCTGGCTGCGCGAGGCGGCTGTTCCCACCCGTCATTGCGGGCTTGACCCGCAATCCCCTTTTGATTGGGGGATACTGAAACAAGTTCAGTATGACGAGAGAACAAAGGGGATACTGAAACGAGTTCAGTATGACGGTATTAACAATATCAACAATATTAACAATAGGAGGAAAGCAGCGTGAATGATACTTCGTACATTTACTTTATGACAAATCATTACAATAATGTTTTGTACATTGGCGTAACAAACGAACTGACACGGCGAATTGCCGAACATAAAGCAAAAGTAAATAAAGGATTTACCTATAAATATAATTGCGATAAATTGGTTTATTACGAAACTTTTGACTTAATGACTGATGCCATTGCACGAGAAAAACAGTTGAAAAATTGGAAACGCGAATGGAAAAATAAATTAGTCAATGATTTTAATCCTGAATGGAAAGATTTAAGTGAAGATGTCGGGGTTACAAATGAATTAATTGTATCAATGAAAGGATATTATCAGGGGATTGCGGAACAAGTCCGCAATGACGGGTTATCAAAAGGGGATTGCGGGTCAAGCCCGCAATGACGGAACTGAACGAGTGTCAAGCCCGCAATGACGGCACACCAACAAGCCCGCAATGACGGCAGTGCCACTTGTCATTCTGACGAAAGTCAGAATCCCCTAAAAAAAGGATAAAACTAATAATTATAATAAAAACCTTATGAACGCATTAACAAAAACAAACTTCAATTTCCCGCACCAAACCGCCGTCTATCACGGCAAAGTACGCGATGTTTACACAGTAAAAAACGACCTGTTGGTGATGGTAGCCACCGACCGAATTTCGGCTTTCGATGTGGTGTTGCCCAAAGGCATACCCTACAAAGGGCAGATGCTCAACCAGATAGCCGCGAAATTTCTTGACGCAACGGCGGACATCGTACCCAACTGGAAACTCGCCGCGCCCGACCCGATGGTAACTGTCGGACTGCGTTGCGAGGGCTTTCCGGTGGAAATGATTGTGCGCGGATACCTCTGCGGCAGCGCGTGGCGGGCTTACAAAAGCGGCGTGCGCGAAATCTGCGGCGTGAAAATCCCTGATGGTATGAAAGAAAACCAGCGTTTCCCCCACCCCATCATCACGCCGACCACCAAAGCCGAACTCGGGCTGCACGACGAAGATATTTCAAAAGAAGAAATTTTGGCACAGGGTTTGGTGTCGCCCGAAGACTACGAACTGCTTGAAAGATATACACTTGCACTCTTCAATCGCGGTACGGAAATCGCTGATAAACGCGGCTTGATTTTGGTGGATACCAAGTATGAATTTGGCAAAAAAGACGGCAAAATTTACCTCATTGACGAAATTCACACGCCCGATTCTTCGCGCTATTTTTATGCCGAAGGTTATGAAGAACGCTTTGCGAAAGGCGAGGCACAAAAGCAACTTTCCAAAGAATTTGTGCGCGAATGGCTGATGGACAACGGTTTTCAGGGCAAAACCGGACAGCAAGTTCCCGAAATGACAGACGAAATTGTGGCAAGCATCAGCGAACGCTACATCGAACTTTTTGAAAATATCACAGGCGAAAAGTTTGTGAAAGAGGACATTAGTAATATCTCGGAACGGATTGAGAAAAACATAAATCAATGGTTGAAAAAATGAAAACTAAAATTTTATTGTTCCTCGCGGCATTTTTGCTCTTGTCGACAACTGAAATTTGCGCTAAAAAACGTGCCATTACTTTCAACGTAATGCTGCCAAACGGCGAAAAAGAACTTGCCAAAGCGATGAAAGCCGAGCCGGGCGTGCAAAAATTCAAATTCAACAAGAAGGAAAGCACGGCAGAAGTTGTTTTTGAGGACACGGAGACCACGCTCGAAAATGTGAATGCCGCGTTTAAGAAAAACGGCTGCGTAGCCTTTCCCATCGGCGAAAATTGCTCAACAAAAAAGGGAGGCTGCCTCAACAATGCGCCCACACAAATGAATACATTAAAGTGATTTATGGAACTGATACTCAAATATTTTCGAGATATTTCGGACAAACAGAAAGAGCAATTTTCTGCGTTGTATGATTTGTACGCCGATTGGAACAGCAAAATCAACGTCATTTCGCGCAAAGATATTGAAAATTTGTACGAAAGGCACGTTTTGCACTCCCTCGCAATAGCCAAAATACTGAAATTCAAGCCGGAAACTTCGGTGGTTGATGTCGGTACGGGCGGCGGATTTCCGGGTGTGCCGCTGGCAATACTTTTTCCCGATGTGCGCTTTCACTTGGTTGATTCCATCGGCAAAAAAGTGCGCGTGGCAACAGAAGTATTCAAGGCTATCGGGCTGAAAAACACCACTTTCCGCCATTGCCGTATGGAAGATGAAAAGGGAAAATTCGATTTTGTGGTAAGCCGCGCCGTAATGCCGCTCGGCGATTTGGTGAAACTTGTGCGCAAAAACATTGCCCGCGAACAGCGAAACGCCCTGCCAAACGGCATTATCTGCCTCAAAGGCGGCGAATTGGAACACGAAGTTTTGCCTTATAAAAACGTAGCGACATTGTATAACATCAGCGATTTTTTTGAGGAGGAGTTTTTTAAAACGAAAAAAGGGGTTTATGTACAAATCTAATTAATACCTGTCATTGCGGGCTTGACCCGCAACCCCCAACTAAACGCAACTCAGGGGGATTGCGGGTCATACTTCGGCTTCGCTCAGTAACCAAGCCCGCAATGACAAACTATATAAAATAATTATGACCATTTTAGACAAAATAATAGCGCAAAAGCGCATTGAAGTAGCCGAAAGAAAGAAACTTTTGAGTATAGACGCTTTGCAGAAAAAAGATTTTTTTGAAAGAAAATGTTTATCATTAAAAAAATCTTTGCTTGCCTCCGAGTCGGGCATTATTTCGGAGTTCAAACGCAAATCGCCCTCCAAAGGCTGGATACACGCCAATGCCGATGTGTGCGAGATTACAGCGGCGTACAGCCGAAACGGCGCGGCGGGCATATCCATTTTGACCGATTACGAATTTTTTGGCGGCACGCCCGATGATTTGATTTCGGCTCGTCCGAATATCGCTGTGCCTGTGCTGCGCAAGGATTTTATGATTGACGAGTACCAACTCTTTGAGGCGAAAAGTTACGGCGCAGACGTGATTTTGCTCATTGCGGCGGCGTTGGGCATTGAGGAATGCCGAACTTTGGCAAAACGCGCCCACGCACTGGGCTTGGAAACGCTGCTCGAAGTGCATAACGCCGAAGAACTCCGACATATCAACGAGCATATTGATTTGGTGGGCGTTAATAACCGGAATTTAAAAACTTTTGAGGTTTCGACCGATGTTTCTTTTGAGTTGGCAACGAAAATTCCTGCCGATTTTGTGAAAATCAGCGAAAGCGGCATTTCTGCCGTTGAAACCGTGCGCGAACTGCGCGGGGCGGGATTTCGCGGGTTTCTGATGGGCGAGAATTTTATGAAAGAGGAAAATCCGGCGGAGGCGTTAAAACAATTCATAAAGCCCCTCCAAACCTCCCCACAAGGGAGGCTTTTGCTGTCGCCCGTTAGGGAAGTCCCCCTTGTGGGGGGATTTAGGGGGGCTTTAAAAGTCTGCGGGATGAAAAATCCGCAAAACATACAGGATTTGGTAAAGTTAAACCCCGATTTTATCGGTTTTATTTTCTATGAAAAATCGCCGAGATTTTGCGGAAAGGAATTGCAGAATCTTGATTTTGTGCCGAAAAACATCAAGAAAATCGGCGTTTTTGTCAATGAAAGCACGGATAAAATCTTGGAAATTGCCAAAAAATACGGTTTAGACGGCGTTCAACTGCACGGAAACGAAACGCCTGAAATGTGCAAAACGATAAAAGCACAGCATTTTTTGTGTATCAAAGCGTTCAGCATTGCCGAAAGCGCGGATTTTGCGCAGACAAAGGCGTATGAGGGCGTGGCGGATTATTTTCTTTTTGATACGAAAACACACCTCACCCCCAACCCCTCTCCACAAGAGAGGGGAGTTTACGGCGGCTCGGGGCAAAAATTCGATTGGGCGATATTGAATGATTATCAGGGGAATACGCCGTTTCTGTTGAGCGGCGGTATTTCGGCTGATGATGCAGGAAACATTAGAAAAATAACGCACCCGCTGTTTTTTGGCATTGATATAAACAGTAAATTTGAGATAGAGGCGGGGGTGAAAAATGTGGAATTGATAAAAATGTTTATTGAGAAAGTAAGTGCATAAAATTATTTAATGTTATATTTTTCTGGATT
>JAISJU010000107.1 GCA_031261165.1 Prevotellaceae bacterium | reverse complement strand
CCGTTTTTGTCTTTTGCATCTTTCGCGCTTTTTGCATCTTTGTCTTTCTTGTCGTTGTCGCAACCCAAGCCCAGCGAGAAACGAACTTTCACCCCAAAAGCAATGGGGGCTACTTTTTCAACAATGCGGTCGGTTTTGCCGCCAAGACGGTACAACTCGCCGTTGTCCGTATATTGCGATGTCAAAACGCTGTTGATTTGCTTGTAATCACCGCGTTCGTAACTGTTGTACTCCACAAAACGGTCATCGTGCTTGCCTTTCACCACATCGTTGAAACCGTAGTCGAAATACAAGCCGGTGTAAAGATTGCCTGCGCCGATATTCCATTTAATGCCGCCCTCGAGCGTGCCGATGTAAGACAAACCCAAATTGAGTTTGCCTTTGTCGCCCTGATTTTCAAACTTGCCGTAGCCGAGCGTAGAAGTTTCGTTGTTCAACCACTGCTCCAAATGATACACGTAGCCGGTGCCGGTAATCGTTGCGTTTTCGCTCTCATAACGGCTGCTTATGGGAATACCGAGTTTGAAGCCTGCCGAGGCATAGTAACGGTGGTTGCCGCGCAAATTGCTTTGCCAAAGCAGTTGCAGGGGAATGTTCAAGTTCCACAGCGTTTGCTTTTCTTTGTAGTTATCCACGCGGTAACTGAAATTGATGTCCCAAGCCTCGTAAGGGTCTAAATCGGGCGTGTCGTAGTTGTCGTGCAAATAATTTGCCGTGTAACCGCTGCGATAAACCGCCATTTCCGCGCCAATCAAAAAGCCCCAATTTTCGGTAAAATAATGGCTGTAGCCCAAGCCGAATGCGCCGCCGAGTTTGTTCTCGCGATGCCCGAAGTTCGGGCGGTAAAACAAATCAGACCAACCGCCCGCCGCCCAAAAACTTATTTCGTTGGGGCAATAGGAAGATGTTTTTTCCGATTTATCTGCTTTTACCTTTGTCGTATCTTGAACTGCCATTTTGGTTTCGGCATTTTGTCCGAAGGATAAAGCGTTTACTCCGCACAAAGCGGCGAGTATCACTGTTTTTCCAAAAATTCTGTTTCTTATTTTCATAATTTTATCCTCCTTCTTTTAGTTTTCTACCATTATTAATATGTTCTTGCTGATGGCGTCAGATTTGAACTGCAATACATATACGCCCGGTGCCACAGGCATTGTTACAGGCACTTCTGTTCTGCCGTTCACAGCCGTTTTGCCAAAAAATCTGCCGGACATATCATATACGTCTATCGTTGCCGTGTTCAAAGCCCCTTCGTCTTCTACATCAACTTTTACATATACGATGTTGGACATTCCCTGACGTACAGGGTTGGGATATGCAATCAGGTTGCTTTGTTTTACCTTGATGGTCGGTCGGAACAAGCAGGTAACAAGCGTATCGCCGGCGGTGGTTATCAGTTTTGCCCAATATTCGGAATAGGGGTCTAAACTTGCGCCGCCTGTGTAGTAATGCCCGCCCAAGTGCTCGTGGTCGTCATCTTTGAGCAACTCGTCTGCGTTGTTGCTGCGCTTGTACCACACGTAGTGCGTAAATTTGTAGCCGCCGTTGGTAGCGGAATTGTCATCTATGAGCAGCGTGTTGTTCAACTTTTGGTGAATAATCGGCAGGCAACTGTCAAACGGATTGGTGAATTTCTCGCCGATATACCAAATAATGTCGTTGCCGTATTCTTCGTAAAACAGCGCGGCGATATGCCCGCCATAGTTTTGCTCGTCCATACGGAAAGCGTCTTTGTCCGAGCCTTCGCGGGCGGCGCGTATCAGGTCGATGCGCGAGCCGTCCCAGCGAACGTCCATATCAAGTTCAACAGTGGTGCCGCCGTCTGTCCGCAGGGCTACGCCCGATATGTCGAGAAAGCCGCGCGTGCCGTGTGCGTTGCTGTTGGCGGTTATCGAATGAAATATCTTCGAGCCTGCCTCGCCCACGTAGTTCCCATAAATGTTCAGTTGGTAAATCTGCTGTCCGCGCGGCTCGTGTGAGCCGAGGTAGAGTTCGCCGCCATTGGCTATGGCAAGACCGCCACTAAGTGACATATCTTCGCCGATAGTCGCTTGCCCTGTCAAAAGATTGGGTATCGGCTGCGCAGATACATTCGCGTTTATCCCCGCTAACAGCAGGAATAAAACCAATAAAAGCCTGATGCTTTTGTGTTTAATGTGTTTCATTTTTTAATATTTTGAATTAGTGATATTGTTTATATTGTACTTATTTCTTATTTTTCTCAAGCACTCCCCACGCCTCCGCCAATTTAGCAAAGCGTCCCGCAATTTTTCCTTCGCCATCGGTTACGAAAATGGTCGGCGTGCCTTTCACCTGATAATTCACAAAGTTTTCGCCGTAAAAGCCTTTGAAATCGCAAAGGCGGTCGCTTTTGTCCCAAACAAAGGCGGCGGCTGCCTGACGATAATTATTTACCTCCGTATCTGCGGCAATACTCACAATGCGATAGCCTTTTTCCACGAGTTCCGAATAATGCGCCGTGAGCCAATCCAACTCGTGGTGGCAGTGGTCGCAGTTGCTGTCGAAGAAAATCAATATCGCAGGCTGTGTCAGCGGTTTCTCCAAACCGAAAAGCACAGGCGCATTACTGCCTTTGTTCAGACTGTACGAGTCGAACATACGTTTTATTTTCGGGTCACTTATCGGCAAATTGGGATAAGCCATTAGAAAATCGCGCAACAAAATCTGTTCGGCTACCGGACGGTTGCTGCGCTCGCAAATCGATACTGCCGAAGACAAAAACGCCGTCAGTACAGGCTCTTTCAAGCGCGACATCGTTTTGCCCACAGAGGCAGCATAAACAGCCTGCACCGAATCGAGATTAAAGCCCACAAATACACCCGGATAATAAGTATGCACATCTGTCCAAAGATTACCGCTCGTGTAAAGTGCATTAATATCCAATTTTTGTTCTATTTCGTGCCATATGGCGTGTTGCCCTGCCGTGTCCGCAGGCGTGCGCACCGAGCCGTAGAGCCGTTGCATAAATTGTGTCAGTTCCATCAAGCGTGCGGCGTAGAGCGGCGAAACGCGCACGCTGTCGTCAAGCGCAAGCAAAGATTTTGCGTTTATCTCCTTCAAATCCTTAAAATCCTGTTCCACATACATCTCACCCGCTTTGAGCCATTCCTGCTGACCGAGCAAGTAGTCGCGGCGTTGGAAAATGTAGCGCAAAAAAGTGTTTTCTGCCGATTGCGGAAACTGCAACATTCCGCCGTTAAATTGCTCATTGGGGCAAATTATCTGCACTTTCGGCTCGGCTATAACGAACTCGCCGCCACCCTTTTCGGGAATGTAAAAATAAGCCATTCCGCGATAGTCCTTTTTCGGAAACGCCACCTTTGCCTTGCCCTGTTTGTTGAGTACAACGCTGAAAGAATCCACGCGGCTGCCCGCAAAGGAGTAAATCCAAGCCGTGTCGCCGCTCAATTTCGGAAAATTGAGTTCAATAGTCGTTTGAGCCGCAACTCCCTGCGCACAAAACATAAGTAATAATATTTGTATTATTCGTTTCATTATTTTCGTTTTAAATTCTTTTTATAAATGCTATATTTATGAATGCTGCCGTCTAAATATCCATATTTGAAAAACTCGTGCGCTTTTTCCACCAGCACTTTCCGCCTCAAACGGTAGGTGTCGTAATGTTTCATTATCCCCAAGTACGAGTTCAGTGAGTTCCTCACCTTTATCATCTTCTTGCGACTCCAACCTGTTTCGTCTTTTTCCGTTTCTTTTTCATCACTTGCTCTGACCGTTGCCAAAAACTTTTTCCTTGTCCGCTTGCCGATGTAACATCGGTGCGGTTTGATATATACGCCTAAAAAGGAAAAGCCTTTAGAGTAGTGTTGCAAGTAAATTTTGTTTGGGTGCAGCACCAAGCCCGATTTTTCAAACAAATAACGTTTTATCTTTTCCAAAGCGTCAAGCAAAAATGCCTTACTGTGGTGCATTATCACAAAATCATCAACATATCTGCCGTAATATTCTACCTCCAATTCTTCTTTTACATAGCAATCAAAATCGTGCAGATACACGTTGCTAAACAGTTGTGAAGTCAAGTTTCCTATCGGCAGCCCGCAATCGGGTTTGGTGTGAAACAGGCTTTTGCTTGGCGGCAAGCCCTCCCAATCTGACAACTGCCCTTTGATAATACACGACTGCGTAGGCTCGTTCCAAATCACTTTGTCCATCAGCCACCACAGCAAGTCAAAATCAAAACAGTCGTTCCAACACAAAGATGACTCCTGCTCATTAAAAGGCGTATAGCGTACCGGATTGAGCATCGCCTGCAATTTTTCACAAAGCAAATGTTTGTTGATGCTCATAAAATAGCCCTGAATATCAAGTTTCATCACATAACAATCCTGTGTATAATCCACGCTGCACTCTTTCAATTGTTGCACCATTCGTGCAACGCCGTAATGCGTGCCTTTGCCCGCTCGGCAACTGTAACTGTCTGCTGTAAACTGCGCATCTAAAATTGGGTTGATATAGTTATAAATCAAATGATGTACCACCCTGTCGCTAAAATCCGCCGCAAAAATTTCTCTCTTCACAGGCTCATTCACAATAAAGGCAATGCTATTCTTTATCTTGTAAGTTCGCTTTAAAATCCGTTCCCACATAGCGAACAAATTCCGTTCATACTCAATTTCAAACCGAAGTTGATTGCAAGTATTCCGCTTATGTTGCCGTGCGCCGTAATAAGCCTCAAACAAATCGTATATTAATTGCCTTTCAAACAAACGCTTTTATTTTTTATATAAGGTTAATGGAAATGGAAACCGTTTTCTTTTTTCACGCTTTGTTATCCCCTTGTTTTTTGTTCAAAAATGTTTGTACTTTTTGTTAAGTTCTGCGACACAGCGCACCGAAAAGCCGTTTGCGCGATTGTTGTTATTGCCCGGATTCACGTTACTGCTGTTGAAGTTCAAGTTGTACGAGTTCGTACTGTTAACCGTACTACTCCAGTAGTTGCCGTTCGAGCCCGCATTGTTAAGAGCACTCGTGTTGTAGTTACGGTTGCCTGCTGCGGGCAGGAAGAGGGTACGCGATTTTTCTCGCCTGCCGCTCTACGGCAAATGTGTTTCCACAAGATAGCGTAAGCACTGATTTTTTCCTTCTTTACCCGTTCGTTCTATCCGTCATTGCGGGCTTGGTTACTGAGCGAAGTCGAAGTATGACCCGCAATCCCCATTTTGGCAAGGGGATTCTGACCTTCGTCAGAATGACAAACTCGTTCAGGTGGCTTACTGAATTTAACTCGGCACTCTCGCCCGACAGTAAAAAAATTACCCCCGAAGCAACTCTCACCGTTTTCAAACATTTTTCTTTCTCTTTTTTATTTATTTCTTTATCCCTGTTATTTGGGCTGTTTTAATTCCGCTGTTTTTTTGGTTTCATTGTTCTGTTCGGGCATTCCATATTCCATTAACCTCGTTATTCATTCTTTGTCCATTGATTCCAATCCGCCCAATCGGGTATATTTGCCCAATCAAGCATTTCCGCATTCTCGGCGGCATTGCCCCCTTCGCGTTGCCTGACCGCCCTATGCCAAAATGCAAGTTGTTTGCTGATGCCTTCGAGTTTGATATTCAAATCCACAAATTTGTCTGTATTAATTTGTTTCAAATCCTGCAACACCCGCAAATCCAAGCGCACCATTTCCAAATTTTCGCGTGCAAGAGCAACACTTGTCCCTTTCACCGGGCGGACATTCGCCCGAAAAATATTGACACACACCTCTTTCATTGATTTTTTCATCTCTTCGCAAATCGCATATTTGTAGTCGCGCGACAGATTCTCAAAGGCGGTGAAAAACGATAAATGCAAATCATAAGCCAACTTAAACACAGGCAGTTGGTCATACAAAATGATTTTCTTTTTATTGTTATCGCTGTTATCCATATTATATCGAATTATTGAATTTCTTTTTCAGTTCCGACAGAAAAATCATACACATCATCGGCGTGGCATTCGACAAATCAAACCGCCGGAGTTCTTCTATGATATGGTTTTCCGTAGGGACGAAATATTTTTCGCCTTTGCTCTTACCTTCATCATCGCCCGCCATCGGAAGTCCGTTTTTCCATTCCAAAAATGTCGCCTCGTCAATCACCGTTTCCATTGTCAGGGCAACGTGCATATCCGAATATTTCTCCAACACTTCAAAATCTTTCAAAGCCCCATCGGGGAAACCCAGCGAAACCACTTCTTGCCCTGCCGCTTTCACAAATTTGCGTGTCGGTTTATACTTCTTTTTCAGCCAAACGGCATACGCGCCTGTTTCATAAGCCGCCCAAAATGCGCCTTCTTTAAATAAATGCGCCGTATTCGGGTTTTCGCTTTGAAGTTTTAATTTTTCTGTGATTATCATTCCTTTATATTCTTAACATTCGGACAATAAAAAAAACACACAAACCATTTTGTGAATTATTGGTTTGTGTGATGAAAAATCTATACCTGATAAACGGCTATTCGCTTCGCATCATATCGTAAAACATTTGCCGCGTATGCAACGGCTCGTCTGTGGTTGTTCCTTTTTTCAGGTTTTCGCGTTCTTGCATTTCATCTGTAAAAAGAAAGGCGAAATCGTTTTTCTGATAAAAAGAAAGCACTTCGGGTTTATTATAGGCATCTACCACCAAGAAACGACCTATCTCCGGAAATTTATGCCGCGCAAAAAAGCGCACATACTCTAATAACTGTGAGCCGACACGTTGTCCGCCAAACGCAGTGGAAACACCCAAGCGTCCGACAAGAAAAGCAGGATAGGACTGCAACGACTTGTCGTGCGGTATCAAACCTTTTACTTTTTTCTTGCGGCTGCCCGACAACAAAAAAGTCTTTACGCTATCGGCTGACAGCGAAAACGCGCAAACTATTTTCTTTGTTTCTTTATGACGAAAAAAATGTGTTTGTCCCAATGATTGATTTTGAAACAATATCGCATCGTGATTGAAAAAATCATTCAAATCACTGTCGCCGCAATCAAAATCAGTAATTAAATTTTCTTGCGAGAGTTTTACAGGCTCGCAATCTTTTGCCAAATTCATCATAGAACATTGTACTCTTTCATAAAGTTAAATAACTCTGTTTGACGCTCTTTCGATATTGGGCGTTGCAGCGGCGTTTCTCGCATTTTTGCCCATTGCTCGTAAAAGAACTCCGCTTCTTTGCCATAAAGCACCGGCGCCATTCTGATGGGTGTTGCCATAATAATGTTGTTTTTATAATTTTATGCCACAAAGATAATCATTTTTATTTAATCACACAAACCAATATTTCAAAGAACGATTTTTTTCTTTTTCCTGCCAGACGTAACACGTTTCTAAAAACGTGTTACGTCTATACAAAAAAGAACGATTTTTTCTGTTCCCAAAGGCTGAGCCAACAGCCTTCGGGATAATCGTCTGAACTATGATTTTAATATGATTTTTTATGATTGATATGATTAATCACATTAATCATAAAAATCATATTAAAATCACAGTTCAGACAAGCATCATTATTGCCCCACAAACTCGTCTTCCGCAGGCGCAGCCCCTGTCAGCGTATCCGTGCAAGTATAGAAAATATTGATACCCTCAACGGTAAAACCTTTGGCAGTATCAATATTCGCATTCTTAATCACAACGGTATAAACTATCGCATTGCCTTTTACCTTTGCCGTAGTGCTGATTATCAAGTTGTCGTTGATAAACTTGTCGTTTGGCGTGGTAGAAGAAATAATCGGCTCGATGCCGACTACCTCAATAGCGTTTGCGCTTGTGCCGGTCGTGCCGAAAAATTGCACGCTGTTGGTGGTATAAGCGGTAGTAGTCGGCGTGATGGTCAGTTTTTTGATAACGCTTTGCGCCGTTGCCAATTCCCAACGCGAGGTGCCGGCGTTCCATTTCAAAATCTGGTCGGCAGCCGTACCTGCCACTAAGCCTACTTTTAGCGGGTCGGCAGCCGTGCCTGCGCCGCTTTTGGTCAAACCGCCCCGATTGGGTATCGTGTCCGAAAACTCGTTACCAATCACGCTGTCTTTTTCCAAAGGCACAACAATCGTTTTCCAAGTGCCGTCACCTGCGAGAAACTGTTGTGCGGTGGGCGTGCCGGCTATTGCCAACTGCGGCGTGGTGGTGGTGTTTACTCCGAAAGTCAAACCCGTAATGCCGGTCGTTACCGAAGTAACCGTACCGCTTGTAGTGATAGTGCCAATGCCTTTTGCCTCCCATTTTTGTGTGGCAGCGTTCCAAGTCAGCACATCATTGCTTGCCGATGCCGCAGGCAAAGCCACGTCAATCGCGCTCGTGCCGCTGCCCGAAATCACAATGCCGCGCGTACCGCTTACGCTTACGTTGGACATTATGCTGTCCGTCAGTTCTTGCGTTACATTGTTGGTAATGTAATTCAAAATGGTATCGCCCAACTCATTGGTAAAATTGTTGGTGATGTACTGCAAAATGGTATCGCCGAGATTTGTCTGCGACAAATTGTTGGTGATATAGTTCAGAATCGTGTCGCCCAGCACTGTGTTTGTCAAATTCTTGGCAATGCTGTCCGCGATAACTGTCGGGTTGGCTTTGAGCAGATAAGGACTTGCCGTAGTGCCTGCGCCCGAACGTGTAAGGGTAGCGTCTGATGCACCCGTTACTTCGTTGCCCACGATGCTGTCTTTGTCCTTCACGGTGGTTTGAAGTCCTACCCATTTCGTACCGTCAAAATATTCCATTTGACCGGTCGTCAGGTTAAATACTTGTTGTCCGGCGGCGGTTGTTCCCGCTGCCTCTGCGCCGATGGAAGCGCGGTCGGTGGTTGATAACTGCGGCACGCGAAGTCCTTTATAGACTTGTGCCGTGGCTACGGTGGCTGCCAATATCGAGGCTGCCAAAATTAGTTTTTTTGTAGTTGATGTCATTATTAAAAAATTGAATTAGTTTTTATTGTTTTTTTATTTTTTGTTTTTTATGCTTTGTCTGGCGCAAGTCTGCGACTTGTGCCTAAAACAATCAAAGTTTGCAACTTTGTTTATTCATAATCTTTTTTATTGCTCGAAGTCGCAGACTTCGTTTGTTTTAGGCACAAGTCGCAGACTTGCGCCAATCAGGGGTTACGTCTATACATAAAAAAAGCGTATAAACCTTTTTTTATTATTGGTTTATACGCTATAAAAGAATTTTGTTTTATTTTCAGACTTGCAGCGATTTTCGTTGCATTTCCATATAACAATCTATTGCGCCGTCAATCATAGCGACTCGCCCGAGGGCAATGCCTCTGTCTTCGGGCGAAAGCCCCAAGCGCGACAAGCCGTTTTTTACGCGGGCGCGGTCGGACAGGAAAGCGATATGAAAAGCGTCTTTGGGCATACCTTTGTGGCGAAAAGCCTTTTCGGTGGAAAAGAATGT
>JAISJU010000032.1 GCA_031261165.1 Prevotellaceae bacterium | reverse complement strand
GGCTTTCGGAAATTGTGAATTGCTTTCAAAAATTTGGTGTGTTATTAAAAATCGAAAGCCCCCGCCTTTTTTATTAAAATCGAAACAATATGAAAAAACAAAACAAAAACTTATTAATTGCCTTATTGATAGTAATCAATATTGCTTTCGTGGCATTTCACATATTGCATTGTTATGCTTATTCTATGCTGCAAAAATCGTTTATGGAACAAAGTGAATTGATTTGGAGGATAATTTTGAAAGAAAACTGATATGGCATACAACAGAGAAAACTTATTAATAAGGATAGTAGAAATACAGGACATCGTGAAGGAGCATAAAAAGCACGATACGCCGCAAAAAACCATTTGGGAAAAGCACATTTATCCCAGATACTATATCTCTTATTCTACATTCAACGAATATATGGTTATTCCTGCTTATGCTCAACTGAAACTTTTGCGACAAAAAAAAGAGGAGCAAAAAAAGCAAAATCCGACTTTGTTTTAAAAGTTTTTTGTATTTTTGCGGGGCGATGGGTAACGTTGCCCCGCTTAAATTTTTAATAACTATGAATAAACTAAGTGTAATGTTATTTACTTTTTCTGCGTTGCTGTACAGTTGTGGCGGCGAAAGCAACAAGAATGTAACGGCGGAAAACGCCGCTACAGTACCGGAACAACCCCAAACAAGATGGGAGTATTCCGATAAAACAAACGAAATGGACGACAGTAAGACCTATTTTGCTGCCATAGAGGCAAATGAAGAATTGCAGTTTGATTTTCCATACAGCGGCGGAACGAATGTATATCTGACACTTCGCAAGGGAAAAGATTTAGACGTAATCCTGAGCATAT
The DNA here is from genome assembly GCA_031261165.1 of Prevotellaceae bacterium. Classification (GTDB taxonomy): domain Bacteria; phylum Bacteroidota; class Bacteroidia; order Bacteroidales; family Paludibacteraceae; genus JAISJU01. The sequence goes on along the minus strand of JAISJU010000032.1, from coordinate 16,593 downwards.
CACAGGGGCAGTTTTTGCCAAATATAATGGGGGATAGATATATTAAAGTCAGATTTGACGACAAGCCGGCTGAAAATTATTCATACTCCGACCCCTCCGATTACAGCACCACGGCTGTTTTTATAAACAGCGAGACTAAATTTTTAAAAAATTTGAAGTCGGCAAAGAAGATGATTATTCAGTGTGAATTTTACAACGAAGGAACACAGACCATAAAGTTTGACACCGATGGTTTGATTTGGGAACATTAAAATCGTTTTTCAAGCATAAAAAAACCGCCGATTGGCGGTTTTTTTATTGCTCAACAACAACTATCTGCTGCACCTGCACCGCTGTGCCCACCGGTGGCGATGCCGACGTGTCGCGCAGGTTGCAGGCATATTCTTCCACGTTATCCACATATCGTTCGTGGTCGTGGTTAGTAACGCTTTGGCGGCGCATAAATTTGTTGGTGGCAGAGGCGGCAAAGCCGTGTACCGCAGCCGTTACGCGGTCGATAATGTCGAGGAACTGCAACGCCTGTTCTTCGGTTGGCGAGTAGTCGGCGGTGCCTGCAAACCATTCCGTAACGATGTGCAGGCGTACTGTCAGTTCGCAATCCTGTACCGCATTGCCGAGCGTGCGCCACGCCATCGGCGCGAACTCCACAAAAACAGCCGGACAGGCAAAAGGCGTTTCCTGTTCGATAAATTCCACCTGCCTGTTCCACAAGTCGAAGTGTTGAAATAGTTGCTCGCCCGCCTCGTTTTTTACGGTTTTCAGGCGATTTTTGATGTCAAGATACAGTTGTTTTCTCATACTATTTATTTGTTATTTCTATTAATTTTCGGTTTAGTTCATTGATAATCTCGGCTCGCAAAGCGGGGTGGTCGCCGATAAATTGGCGTTTCGTCATTGTGAAACCGCCGCCGCGCCCGGCGTGCAAACCTTCGTTATGCACACGTGCGTAAGGCTCTTTTCCGAAAATAGAAGGGTTGGTAAAAATCATTACTGTGCCGTTCCCTTCCACTTTATATTCGATGCTGCGCCCCAAATCGCCCGTTGCGCCGGTGAGAATTTTACGCCGCCCCCACGCATTAACGGCGCGGGTTTCGCCTTTCCGCTCGCCGCGCGTGATGGTTTTAAAATTCTTGCCGTCCTGCCTGCGTTTTACCTCTTTCCATCGCTCGCCAAAAAAGCCTTCTGTTTGAAAATTTTGCTTGAACAGGCTTACGGCTATCTTTCCGATGGCGGTGGGCGCGTAGCGACTGAAAGTGTCTTTAAACCGTACTGAAAGTGTCTTTAAATGCTGTTGAAATTCTTCGGGTGTCATTTTTTTGGGGTTTTTATTTGGTGGTTAAAAAAAGAGTTTGTATTTTTGCAGTACGAAAAACGGTTATTTCTGCACACGTCCGGTGGTAATACTGGGCGGCTATACAGAAATAGCCGTTTTTCGTAGTTTTTTGGTTACGGTATAAAGTATATATTTTCCTGTTGCTGAATTTTTTTCAACTCCCAAATAGCCCGTTGCGCCGTTGGCGAATTTAAATTTGTAATAATAATACGTTTCGGCGGTTGGTTTGGTAACTTTCTTTGTGTTTGATTCGTATGCGACAAATTCAGCATTTTCAATATACTTGTCAAGATTGTGTATCATTTCATTTTTCAGATAAAACACAGAATCGTTTTTCATATCATCGGCAAAGTGTTTTAACCCTCTGCTATTAAATTCGATTTCAACAGGCACATTCTCCTCTATTTTTTGTTTGACCGTTTTTTCATACAGGTACTTGCCGTTTTCAATGGTTTGTTTTTTTTGAATATCGAAAGCCAAACCGTCTACTTCTTTCCTTTTGCTTTTTGACATTTGCAAATATGTTGTCTGCTCAGTAAAAATCTCACCGGTGTCGGCGGGGTTTCCTTCCAGCCCTTTTTGCGCCCTAACTTTTGGTATCTCGCCGCTAAATGTTGCTTCGTCCGTTTCTTCTATGTCGCACTTGCATTGCCACAAGTTGCCCGGCTGGTTGCTTTGCCAAAAGGGGTGGTTTTTTGGCAGCACAATGCCGTATAGTTTCACGTGTTCTTCGCGTGGGTTGGCACTGCGGCTCGGTAGCCATTTCAAATTCGGATGCAGTTCGTTGCGGACGGGGTCGGCTCGAAAGTCCGTAAATTGCTTTGCCGTTCGGGCGCGTGCCATCGCGGTGTTGTGTTCTGCTACCTGATAGCGGTTAAAGGCATTCAACACCGCGCGGGCATTTTTTTCGTAATCCGCATCGCTGCGCACAACGCCGTCTTTGTCCGCACGCTGTCGGTCTATCTGCTGCGTGGCGTGGTAGGCTTTGAAGGCGGCAAAACGGCTCACGTTTGCCTGCAATTGCTGTTGCAGGTCAAAATATTTGTCGCCGTATTGTCCGCCATTCAGCACGCCGCCTACCGCTTTTTGCAGATTATCGGAATAGGCTTTGTATAATTCGCGGTGTATGCCGGTCCCGCCGTTGCGCAGGTCGTCTACCACTTTTTTTTCGAGTTGCCGTTGCGTGAGGTTAAACAGTATGGGAAAAGTTCTGTACGCTTTCAGAAACTTGGCGGAAGAGCGATTATAATAAAGGCTGTCCAAATCAAGCCTCTCCCCCTTCCCCCTCTCCACAAGAGAGGGGGTTAGGCGAAAAAATTCCAGACGCGGCTTAGAAAGTTGTTGTTTGCAGCCGATTTTTGGGGCGGTTGTTCGCCCATCGGCGCGGCATCGTTACCGAATGGCATTAATCCCGCCATTTTTTCGAGGCGCATCTCTTCTTTCAGTTCGTCATAATTTTCAGGCTTTGGAATGTCAAATTCTTCATAAATGTAATCGTCAGCCACCGGCACTTTTTCGGAAATGCCCGATATTACGCCCCACTTCTTTTGCAATGCCCCCCAATCTTTGTCGGGTGTTTCGTACCATATCTCGCCACCGGTAACGTTGATGCCGAAACGTTTAAGAATAGCGCGGAACCGCGTATTCAAAACGGACAATACAAACAAGTCGTCAGATTGTTTTTTATCGTCTTCTTCGCCCTGGTGTACTTCGCCGAGCGAACGCGCGCCGGTGTCGCCCTGTTCTGTGGTGAGCGTATTGCCCAGAATGCTTTTGCTTATCCCTGCATCGCAGAGTTGAATGAATTTGTCATACACATCAACCGAACTTGCGCTGCCGTTGGTTTCGTGTAGTTTTATATCAACGCTTTTGGGGTGCACCATACTCATACCTGCGCCCCAGTTGCTGAGCATTTCCTCCACCTTTCGGCGCGTTTCATCATCGAAAGCATCATACATCGCCTCGCGGAAAGGCATACCGAACATTTCCGAGAATTGCGACCAGTCGCCCATTGAGCCGCGCTTATATATAATGTATGGTGCTACTTTGACAAACAAACCTTTGTCTTTGGGTTTCCCTGCCCAAAGCATATAGTTGGCAAGCGGCGGCTGCGTGTACAAAAAATCGCGGGTAGCGCGGCTGTTGGTAATGCTTACGCATTCAAAATCATTTTCGGGATGAACGTGCGTGCGGGGTATCAGGTCAAAATCAATCCGGTAACATTCCTGTTCAGTGTCAAACCATATCCGGTTGAATTGAATGAGCGTGTAGCCGTAGCCGATAGTGTTGTGTATCTCTTCGAGTACTTGCCGCATATCGGGCGAGTTGAGCAGTTTTGTAACTTCCTCGTCTTCTACGCCATCGCGCACAAAAGTAAGGCGGCGATTCAGAATATTGTCGCGCCGTTTTCCCCACGTTGCCTCCATCTGCCCATCAAGCAGCATATCATCATAGAGTTCGTAGAGTTTTGTGCGTATCGGATTTTTCTTGTCTTCAAACTGCTTGATTGCCGTTTTCCAGTCCGATATGGTTTTGGATGCGTGCGATTGCGGCACTTCCTTTATTACCGTTATAATGCCTGCCTGCGCAGGCTGCTCTGTTTTTTTTGCCATTGCTGAAAATAAAATTAAATGTGATGGTCTCTTTTCGGATTACCCGAAAAATAGAGGTAGTTGCTCGACACTGTTCCATCGGGTGCGGTAGTCAGGCGCGCCAAATCCGGTATGCTTGCCTTTTCGGCTTGCACATCACGCAGAAACTTGATAGCGTTTTCGTACGCAGTTTCGCGGTTTTTGGGAATGTTGACAGGCGCGGAAAAGCAATGGCAGTTGTAAATAGCAATGTCGCGCACGATTTTAGCGACCATTGTTGCCCTGTTAGACGTTTTCGCAAACTCGGCGGCAATATCGTAACGCGCCGAAAGATATGCCGTTACTTCTGCCATCGCTTCGTTAATCGCCTGTTGTACCACCTCGTCATCGCTGCGCGTGATAACAGCAAGAACTTCGGCACGCATTCCTTTTGTAATGTCTTCGATGCTCAGGTACATAATCAACTGTTTCTGTTTGGTCGGCTGTAATTAATACCCGATTGCCGCGCTTGGCGTGCATCGTAGCGGCAAGCGACATTGCTGCTTGTCTTGCTTGATTTGACTTCGTTGTAAGCGTTCATTTTTAAATGTTTTTTAAATGATTATTAAATACGGTTTGAATTATGTTTTTTGCCGGACAGCGACATACTGCCATCGGCTATTGTTTGCGTTTTTCGCTGCAGCCACCATACGCCGCCTTCAATACAGTCTGCGCCATCGGCAGGGGCGCGAAGTTGCGGGGTGAGTAATAAAAATTGCTCTTCCAGTCTTTTAAAATGCGGGTTGTCTTTTTTGTCAATATTGAGGATAAGCCGCCCCTGCGTGTTGAGCGGTTCCAAATTACCCTCAATGCGCGAAAACTTGTCCGGCTTTTTGCGCTCATCGGGCGCAATGTTGATGGGCTGCCCCTGTCTGCCTTTTTCCATAAACATTGGAATAAACACCTGCCGGTAAAAGGGGTCTTGCAGTGTATTATTTTCAATCATATTATACACCTGCACGCCATCGGGTACGGTTTGGTTCAGGTCGTAGAACCAATCCACAAATTCGGCATTGGTGGCTCTACTCACGCGCCCGTCAATAATGTAAAATTTGCCCTCGTGTGCGCCGATAAGAAAGGCGGCTTTCATCGAATTAGCCTTTGTCTTATTGTTGCTCGGCGAGGGGTCGCCGTAACACACGAGGAAACGGAACTTATGCAGGGGAGGTACTTTGCCCCACGTCATTTCGCGGAATACCTCGCCCTCTGTGATGGGGTTATTCATATATTCCTTTTGAAAGGAACGATAGCCGATAACCTCGCGCTGTTTGATACGCTCTTCTGTCCAGTACTCCGCCCACGATGGGTTTCCTTTGCTGTCGCGGATATTGACTTGGCTGAGCAGCATACCGTCCATTTTGGCAATGTTGCTCATTACGCTTTCTTTGCTTATCAGGTTGCCCACCATAATAAACCTGCCGCCTTCCGCACCGAAAGTATTGTACAGTGCCTCTTTTACCCAGTTCGTCATTTTTTTGACGCGCTCTCCGTTCAGGCAAAGTTCGTCATCGTCCAAGTCGTCAATGACAATATAATCGGGGCGGAAACTTCGCTTATTTAAGCCGCGCGGCTTTTGCCCACGCCCGCGCGAGATTACCGTAAAGCCGTCAAGCGTGGTAAATTCGCCCTGTTCCCAACTGCCCGCATTAACTTGTATGCCAAAGTCGTTGATGTAGCGTTGGTTGTACTGCAACTCCATTTGCACATTGTTTGCCCACGATAACGCGCTTGTTTCGCTCGCGCCAACCGTAACAAACACATTGATATTCCGCTTTTCCTGACATTTAAGCCAAAGCGGAATAAAGCAGTTCATGTGCGTTGATTTGGCGTGTCCCCGCGCCCATTGGAAGATGGCTGTAAGATTTCGGTTGTCTTTAATCAGGTTGGCGGCTTGTATGTGAAATTTGGCGCAGGGAATAACCGCGCCGGTTTCTTTGTCGGTACACCAATGCGGAAAATAGTATTCGACAAAAGCGGCATAGTCGCGGCGCAAGCGTGCAATGCGGGCGTATTTTTCCTGCATTGTTTCCTCGCGTATAAAGGTGCTGTTTTGCACCAGTTCGGAGTGCCTTTTCCATCGCTCTCGCGCCTCTTTTAGTTCTTTTATCGTCATAACTACTCTGATTTTGAGAATCTGAAATCCAAATATTCGTCTTGAAACTTATCTACCTCTTTGATAAACTCAATGCCTTCGGGCGAGCGTAGCGCAGGGTGTTCCTGCAACCATTTGGAAAAGGCAATAAAGCCGTCCATTATTTGAACGATATTTGTCTTTTTGTCGAGCCGTTCAATGGCGGCGGCTAACTTGCTAATTTGGTCTGTAACTTTTTTTGCCTCTTCGCCCGGATTTTCGCTGTTGATAACCTGCTGTTGCAGCGTAGCAATCAGTTGTAAGTTCTGATTGACAAGTTCGGGGCGCGTTATCTTTTCTGACGCGCGTTTAATTTCCCAATGCCCCTCCTTTACCCACTTGCTGACTGTTGCTTCTGTGGTGCCCACAATGACTGCGATGTTCTTTTGGCTGTCGCCCCGCATATAGTAAAGCCGAGCGCGGTCTTTCTTGTCGTTTATCTCTTTTTTGGTCATAAAAACAGGTGCTTATATAGAATTTTGGCTACAAAATTCTATACTTAAAGCCACGCAAAAAAATAAAGTTCCAAGCGTTGGAATGATTGTTCCAACGCTTGGAATTTTATTTGTACAGCCATTTTTTGCGCTGTAATTTTGCTGCATCAAATCGAAAAACACGATGAAAAACCTCGTCAATAAAATAGATAAATCGACCGCAGAAATTTACCTCTATGGCATTATAGGGAGCGGATTAGACATAGACACCAACAAACTCGCCGCCGAAATCGAGAACTTGCGTAAAGCCGGAACGAGCCGTTTTGTGTTTTATGTCAATTCCGATGGCGGCGAGGTGGTACAGGGGAATAGTTTGTTTAATTATCTTGACCGTACGGATATTGATGTGGTTTGGGTGGTTGACGGCATTGCCGCCTCAATGATGGCACTGTTGATTACCAACCCGAAACATACGGTGCGCGCCGCCAAACACGCCAAGTTTATGTATCACCGCGTGCAGGGCTATGTGTATGGCAATAGCGCAGAGGTACGCGCCCACGCAGATATGATTGACACTTTCGAGCAGTCGCTTATTGAAATGATGTCGGCGCGTATGAGCGCAGAAACGGCGGCGGTTAAAGCCGAGTTTTTCACAGACGGCACAGACCACTGGTTGAGTGCGGAACAAGCAAAGGCTCGCGGGCTGGTCGATGAAATTATGAGTGGAGGCAAACGAATGAAGGAGCCTGATTTATCGGTGCTGACAAATTCGCGCGATGTATTCAATTTTTATAACAACCAAATTATTAACTATCAAAACCAAAGAAAAATGGCAACAGAAAAAAACATCTTCGCCCTCGCGCTTGGGTTATCGCAGGACGAGGACGAAAGCAAGGTGCTGAACCAAATTCAGGGACTTGTGAATGAAAAGAAAACGTTTTCGGCATCTTTGCAAGCCAAAGATACTGAAATTGCAAATCTGACAAATAAGTTAAAAACTTATGAGCAGGCAAAGGTAACCGGTCTGATAAATCAGGCAATCGCCGAAAAGAAAATCGGCGAGGACGAACGCGAAACCTACACCGCGCTGGCGGAAAAGGATTTTGACAGTACGGAAAAAGTCATCAACAAATTGCCGGGCGTGAAACCCATCGCAGGTAATCTCGACAGACCTGTCGCCACCGGCGGCGCGTGGAACAAACGACAAGAAGAAATCAAAAACAAAATCAAAAATTAAAAAATCAATGGCAATCGTAGTACAAAACACAAATTACAGCGGCGAGGTATTGGAGCAACTCCTTACGCTTGCCGCCACCGGTAACGAGTTGGTGGAAAAAGGGCTTATTCACGTCATACCCGGCGTGTCGAAAAAAATAGGCATTCCACGCTTGAAAACTGGAACAATGTTGCAGAAACGCAAAGAAAATCCGCAACTCACCGACAGCAAAGGAAATTTCAACTACAGCGAAAAATCGCTCGAGCCGAAAGACTTTATGGCTTTCACGGTGTTCAACCCCCGCTCGTTTGAGCAGATTTGGCGACCTTTCCAGCCAAAAGGGAACTTGGTATTTGCCGAACTGCCGACCGAAGTGCAAAACGCGCTGCTTGATGCGCTGAGCAAACAGGTGAAATTTGAACTCGGCAACCATTACATTAATGGTGAATATGCCGAAGGTACAGATGATACGAAACTGTTTGACGGTATTTTGACTAAAATGGCAGCCGCCACTGACCTCATTATCGCCTCTACCGCTGAAACGACAATGATTAAAAAGTTGGCGGTGTTGAAAGCGGCTATCCCCACTGCCATTCGCAACAATCCGAACTTGCGCATCTTAATGAGCGTGAAAGACTTTGACGCTTACGACAACGAATTGACCGCCCGCGACTCGAAAAATGCAGATGATACCAAAGTGAATGATAAATTCTACAAAAGTATCAAAATCGAAACGCTTGCGGCATTCCCTGACGGCTTGCTGGTGGCTACGCTTTGCTCGCCCGACACCGATGGGAACTTGTTTGCCGCTGTGAATTTGCAGGACGACGAGAACGTAATCCAAATTGACAAGTGGGCAAATGCCTCCGAACTGTACTTCTTCAAGATGCTGATGAAGGCAGATACCAACATTGCTTTTGGCGAAGAAACCGCTGTGCTTGATACGCGCGAAAACCCTGTATTCGTTGTCGATGGCGAAGAGGAAACTCCCGAAGGTTAAATCATTAAAACAAATACGATTATGGCACAAGAAAAAGTAAAAATTGTAGTCTTGCAGAAATTTCGCAACAAGTTCAGCAAAGACAAAAAGCAAGTGTTTGAGCCGGGTGCGGAACTGTCGTTTCCTAAAGAACGCGCGGACGATGTAATTGCTCGCGGACTGGCAAAACTGAAAGAGTAAAAATGATAGAAATATCAAATAACTAAATCTAAGAATATTATTAACCGCCACACAAGCCCGACCCGAATGCAAACGGTCGGGCGTGGCAAAAAACCAAATCAAAAATGAAACGATTTATTTTTCTCTCGTCCCTGTTGTTAGGGGTAATGTTCGCTAACGTGGCGACCGCGCAGACTGCGCAAGTAGATAACTTCTATTCCGTGAGTGCCGATGTCGGCTGGGAAAGTTCGGCGGTTGATTATACTGCCGGAAGATTTTCGCAGGCGTTTGAACAGGCAGATATTGAATTTAACAAGTTGGAAGTTTACGCCGGCTTTAAATCTAAACTGCAAACCGACTTGCATAGTATTCAATTTTCTCAAATCTCAATTTTACAAAATTATGGCGCGATTGAAATATCTAATAATCCATTGCACGGCGACACCGGAAGGCAAAGAAGTAACGAGTGCGGATATACGCAAATGGCACTTATCCCCGCCGCCGACAGGGCGTGGTTGGAAACAAGTAGGCTATACCGACCTTATACACTTGGATGGCAAAGCGGAACGGCTTGTTCAAAACAACGAAGATGCTAACGTAGATAATTGGGAAATAACCAACGGCGCAACAGGCATTAATGGCGTAAGCAGGCATATAGTCTATGCAGGAGGCTTGTCCAAAGACGGCAAGACGGCAAAAGACACCCGCACGCCCGCCCAGCGCACTGCCCTCGAAAAATATGTCAAAGATTTCCACAGACGGTTTCCGTCTGTGGAAATCAAAGGACATAATGAATTTGCAAACAAAGCCTGCCCATCGTTCAGCGTACCGGCGTGGCTAAAAACTATCGGATTATGACAACAGAAATTATTTTAGCAACAATCGGTTTATTGACGGCAATAGTCGGTACCAGTTGGATTACATCTGTTATCCAACGCAAGAAATATATTGAGGAAGTGGCTCAGATGAAAGCCACCAACGAAAGCACTACTATTGACAACAGTCAAAAAATTGTTGATATGCTCAATAAAGACATTGTAGAACCACTTCGCGTAGAAGTTAAATCATTAAGAAATGAAATCAAAAGATTTAGGGAGGCAATCCAAAAAATACCTTCGTGTATTCACGCTCGCGATAATGGTTGCCCTGTGCGCGATGAGTTGCAAAAGCACGAAGGTAGCGACAACGGAAACGAATAACACAGAGCATTTTCGCGAGGTTACGAAAAAGGTAACTGACAGTGTGTTTGTTTATCGCCACGACAGCGTTTTAATGAAAATCAAAAATGATACTGTTTTTTACGACAGGTGGCATACATTTTACAGTACCCGGATTAAAACCGACACATTGATTAAAACCGACACGGTAAAAATAGAGGCGAGAAAAACCGAAACGAAAACCGTAGAAGTAAATCGCCTTACACCGTGGCAGGATATACGGCTAAAAGCCCTGAATTGGTTAATAGCGGCAATTCTATTATATGGTGTTTACAGGGCGATTAAATGGTATTTAAAAAAACAAATTCCAATTATTTAAACATTATGGCAAAAGAAAAATCTTCGGAAGTATCCGAAAAAATCGAACTGAAAAACGGCTATTTTCAAACGCCTGACGGGCACAAGTTCAACACGCGGAAAAAAGCCGAGCACCATTTACAAACAATTAAAACTCAATAACAATGGCACTGAACGACATTGTATTTCAAAAACAAAACGGCGGAATGGGGCGCACCGCGCCCAACGAAGACCCGATAAGCGGTCTTATCATTGCCGCGAATGGGAAACTTGCCGCGTTGCCTGCAACACTTGACCCCGTCAATGGTTTGGGTATTGTCAAAATTTCGTTCTACGAACAGTTGGCACAAACCTACGAGATTGGCGCGATAAAAGAGCCTGCAGACGATGCCGACTATGCTGCGAATGCGATTGACTACTACGTGCGCGAATTTTTCCGTATGTCGCCGACAGGCACATTGTACCTGGCTGTGAAACTCACCGGCGAAGTAAGCGGCGATGATGTCAAAACCTTACAGAACTACACCGAAGGCAAAATTCGGCAAATAGGCATCTTGACGGCAAGCGCGGCAAACATTGCGGCTTACCAATCGGCTGCCACCGCGCTCGAAACGGAACACAAACCGCTTTCAATTCTATTCACGACCAACGGCGATGGTACGGCGTTAGCGGCTTATACCGAAGAAAACGGACACGTTCAGGCAGGGCGTTGCAACGTATCGCAGTTAATCGGATGCGACCTCGACCCCGCGTTACTTGAAAGGCTGGGCGATTTCGGATATTACGGCTGTATAGGCACGCTGCTGGGTGCGGTGAGTAAAGCAATGGTGCACGAAAGTATCGCGTGGGTACAGAAGTTCCCGCTCGGATTGACGATGCCCAGCTTGATTACCGGAGACTTGGTAAAAGAAATCAGCACCGGCAACCAAAACCTGATAAATGGCAATCGCTACATCTTTGTTCGCACACATGTCGGAGAGGCTGATAATTATTTCAACGACTCATTTACTTACGATGTGGCAACGAGCGATTATGGTTTCATCGAAAACGTGCGCACGATGGACAAAGCCACGCGGGGTATTCGCACCAACTTGCTGCCGAACTTGAACGCGCCGCTGTATGTTGATGCCGCCACCGGCAAACTGCGCCCCGACACGGTGGCGTATCTCGAAACGGTCGCCTCTAAGGCGTTAGAAGATATGGAGAAGGCAGGCGAACTCAGCGGCTATCGTGCCGAAATTAACCCTGAACAAAACGTACTCGCAACTTCACAACTTGAAGTGCAAATCAAAAATGTACCTGTTGGCGTAATGCGCAGGGTACTTGTAAAAATCGGTTATACAACTCAAATTTAAGGAGGTGAAAATATGAATGGAATACCATTAATAAACGGAGTTACTTACTCGTGGGGCGACATTGTAACTACCATCGCAGGCGTGCCCGTCGTGGGCAGAACAGCCATTGAATATTCTGATGACCAGGAGGTAACCGACAACTACGGCGCGGGGCGTTATCCTGTGTCGCGCTCGAAAGGGCGTATCACTTGTACCGGAAAAATCACACTCTATCAAGAGGAGGTGCAAGCCATTTCTGCGAACGCGCCCAATGGCAGGCTGCAGGATATTGCAGCGTTCCCGATTGTGGTGTCATATATTCCTACCGAAGGCGGTAAGATTATTCACGACAAGTTGCATAATTGCCAGTTCAAAAAGAACTCCCGCGCGTGGAAAGAAGGCGACACGAAACAAGAGGTGGAACTCGAACTGCTCGTGAGTCATATCACTTGGGGGAAATAATTAACGACTAATAATTAACGACTAATAATTAACATTATGGACACACAAGTAATTATCGAAATCAAAGACGGCGAAAATATTGCGGCGGAAGCCAAATTCAAACGCCCTGACGCGGCAGCGTTGTCGGCAGTCAATAAATTGCAAAAGACGGACGAGGTGAGGGCTATTGATATGTTTTTCTCGCAGTGTTGCACCGAATGTCCGGATTGGGTGAAACAAGATGCACTCTTGAAAATCCGAATCGGCGGTGCCGCGCTCCAAAAAATGAGCAAACAATTCACTGTTAGTGTAAAAAACTGATAGAGGCATTCCAAATAGAAGATGACGAGCCAAGCGACCAACTTCTCATTGGGAATGCCTTAATCAGGGCGTACCTCGGAACTGACCCGGCAGCACTTACGCCGGAACAATGGGCGCAACAAGTTTGTGAGGCGATGTGGATAGAAAAATACAGGTTGAGGAATCAAGCGGAAATGCTTGTCGCGCTGTTTGGCGGCAAAAAGCATTAATGAACATATTTGTTGAGTGGGCTGGGAATCCGCCCACTGCCAAAACCGCTTTTAAAAGAGTGATAAATAAGCATAAAGGCAAGTACGGCACAGCCGATAATGATTGAACCGAAAAACAAATAGCCTGTTATTGCATAAATTACATTCATAATGATAAGATGTTTTCAGGTGCAAAGATAGTAAATATTTTTAATATCAAAGAAAAATGGCAGAAAATACAGTTAATTTTCTAATAAATATTGACGGCAATGCTTATTCGGGCATTGTTAAATTAGATGATGCGTTTAAGGATTTAACCGTAACCGCAAAATCTTCATTGAGTTTTATGGAAAAAATCGGCGGTTTTTCTTTGAGATTTAATATGTTGTCTGACGCGGCTGAGAAAATCCGCAATTCGCTTGACAGTGCTATTGAGCCGGGAGTAAAATTCGACTCTTCATTGCGCGAACTGTCTGCTATCACAGGCGTTGCCGGTAAAGGGCTGGAAGAAATCGGCGAATTTGCCCGCGAGAACGCCAAAAACTTTGGCGGAAACGCAGCGCAGTCGCTCGAAAGTTATAAACTTCTTTTATCCCAATTAGCCCCCGAAATAGCCAAAAGCCCTGAGGCTTTGCGTGCGATGGGCGAGAGCGTGTCGGTTTTGAGCAAATCAATGGGCGGCGATGCAATCGCTGCCGCCGAAACACTCACTACGGCGATGAATCAATACGGCATAGATTTGACCGACCCCATTGCGGCGAGCAAGACAATGTCCGAAATGATGAACGTGATGTCGGCGGCTGCCAATGCCGGCTCGGCGGAACTTCCGCAAATCAAGCAGGCTCTCGAACAAGCGGGTATGGCAGCAAAAGGGGCGGGCGTTTCTTTTGAAGAAACAAATGCCGCCATTCAGTTACTCGACAAAGCAGGCAAAAAAGGCAGCGAAGGTGGTATTGCGCTGCGCAATACGATGATGATACTTTCGCGTGGGCGTTTTTTGCCAAAAGATGTAAAGGAAGAACTTGCCGCTGCGGGTGTCAATGTCGAAGCACTGGGCAATAAGAATTTAAGTCTTGTCGACAGGCTGTCAATGTTAAAAGGCGTGTCAAAAGACAGTGCGCTCTTTGTAAAACTGTTCGGAATGGAAAACTCCAACGCGGCAATGGCTTTGGTAAATGGCACAGATACAATTAAAGAATACACTGCCGCCGTAAGCGGGACAAACGATGCTTATGATTTTGCTAAAAACGTAATGGGAAGTTACGAGGAAAGGCAAGCGCGTATTCAGGCAAGATTTGACGACCTGAAAATATCTATCTTTAACGCTACAGGCGATATGGGATTGTGGGCAGGCGTCATCGCAAGTTCTTTAACGCCATTAGCACAATTAGTGCCATTGCTTGCGGCGGTTGGGAAAGGCATCTCGTGGATAAGGGCTGTTAAAATTAAAGATACTATCGCGACAATAATAAATTCGCGTGCCGTGCGTGCAGCCGGTTTGGAATATGCTTTTATGAAAGCCGAAATATTGGGCGCGAGTATGGCAAATTTGGGTTTTATAAAGAGTACCATTCGGGCGACATGGGCGATAATGCGTTTTGCTACTATCGGTATTTTTAACCTGCTTAAATCGCTTGTTTTGTTGCCATTCTCATTGGCGGCTTCGGGTGCTGCATTCGGCACTTTTGCTACCACGGCAAGCGTGGCTTGCAAGGCTGTCAGTTTGGCGATTGCCAGCATTCCTATTGTGGGCTGGATTGCCATTGCCATTGCTGCCATTGCGGGCTTATTTGTTTGGTTGAATAAAAAGTTCGATATTGCAAAAAAATGGTTTGAAGGTTTCGGCTCCGTGTTTGTTATGATTTTGGGACCAATAGGAATGGTTGTCAATATTATTATGTCGCTTATCCACCACTGGGAAAGCATAAAAACAGCATTTACCGATGGCGGCATTATAGCGGGCTTAAAAAGAATTGGCTTTGCCTTATTAGATGCGTTGCTGCTACCGGTGCAAAAACTTCTTGAACTTATCTCGAAAATACCGGGCTTGGGTGGGCTGGCAGGGAAAGGGGCGCAGGGAATACAAAATATTCGCAATGCGCTTGACAAGATGACCTACGTTGCACCAAAACCAAAAACAGAATCAAAAGTTGAGCCGGAAAATCCTACTATCTTTCCAACCAACAATGACGATGGCAGCGGCAACTCTTTAACAGGATTAGGCTCGTCAGCAGGGAAAGCGGGAAAAATCAAAAATATCAATATTACTATTGATAAGGTTATTGAAAAGTTTGAAATTCGCACCACGAGCGTAAAGGAAAGTACGGCAGATATCAGGAAAATGGTTGCCGATGCGATAATAGAATCTATTAACGATGTAAATTTGGCAGCGTGATGGTAGCACCGATAAATTTCAAATTCGTGGCGGCAACAGGCGGTATGCAGATAAAACAAAATCTTTATCCGCTTGTTCCGATAACAGATAACACCACTAATAACAAGGGCAAGTTTGCCGCCACCGGCATAAAGTTTCCGATGGTACCGGGCGGCGTGTCGGGTAAATTTTTTGCAATGCCGCTTTATATCGCAAGTTCAAGCGACCCCAGCGTATATATTGATTTGGAAGAGGCGGTGATTTCTATAACAAAAAGTAAAAAAATTGTTTCTACGGAAATAGTAGGCGGGAATGGCACTATAAAGGAGTTTATAGGCGATAACGACATGAATATTGACATTGCGGTGGGCATAGTTGCCACAGATGAGGCGGGCAATATTATAGACGAGTACCCGACCGATGGCGTGCGTGCGTTGCGCGAACTGCTCGACAAGCGCGAGGCACTAAAAATCAGCAGCGAGTTCTTTGAGGTGTTGGATTTGGGGGCGATGTTTTACATTGTTGTTACCGAATACAGCATTACGCAGCAGACGCATAGCAACAGGCAAACAGTAAAAATCAAAGCCGTGAGCGATTACGACTATACCATTTACAGCGAAGAGGCTTAATTGCCCGGATGGTGAGTAACATACTGAATTTTAAAATCGGGGTGATGGCTGACGAAACGAACTTTGAAATCAGGGTGATGGGTAACAAACTGCCATTTGCCGCATTGGTCGGGGTGATGTTCTACCACCTGAATGCGCAGGTCGGGGTGATGTTCTACAATTTGCACATCAAAATCGGCGTGGTGTTCCACCACCTGAACGCGACCGTAAAGCGGAATACCGGCGCACTTGCAGTTGCTTACTGTTCCGCTGAAAAACAAAAACCATATAAATGGTATTGAAATGGCGATTAAATGGCGTTTCATTGTATTTTGATTTTAAGTTTTGACTGATTTTTGAATAAAAAGTTTAACGCTATGTTGGTATTGAGTGCAAAGATAACAATTTTATCAAAGAAAACGTGGGTATTCGGCAAGATAACAAGTTGTGAGATAGAGCGAGATATTGAAAAAATAACCGCTACCTGCAAACTGACTTTGCCGAAAAATACGCGGTGGAAGGGCGAAACTTCAATCCCTGTACGCAGGGGCGACAAGATAAAGGTAGAACTTGGATTTGACGGCATGTTGGAAACTGTTTTTGAGGGCTACATAAAAACCATTTCGGCAAAAATACCGGTGGAAATTACCTGCGAAGATAATATGTTCTTGCTTAAACAGACGGCGGCTAAAAAAAAGACTTATAGCGAAGGCAATTTGAAAACAATCTTAACCGACCAAGTGCAGGGCAAAGTGAAATTACAAGTGTATGGCAAACATAACATTGGGAAATTTACGGAATTCTATGTTTCAATCCAAAGAAAATATATTAATAATAAGTTAAAAATTATGCTGCGTTATTTATATTCAAATAATCCACAAAATAAGGCTGTTTGTTTTTCACGATGGCA
>JAISJU010000204.1 GCA_031261165.1 Prevotellaceae bacterium | reverse complement strand
GCGTAGCGTCCACGCTACGTCGGAGTTAGAAGCAAGCCTCCCGGCTTGCAGCAAGGCTGGAGCCTTGCCAATAGACCGACGCAGGCTGGAGCCTGCGCCGAACAAAGATAGGATGAATTTTACTTTTTATATTTTTCGTTGAAAACGAATTGTAAATTTTGCTTTCGATAGTGTCTAAATTTTCCATCGCTGCTAATCAGCGGTATTTTCTCTGTAATGGCTTGTGCAATTATCAACCTATCGCTCGGGTCATTATGATTATCTACTCTGCCAAGAGCTGCAAACGTCATCAGATGCTCCTTTTGAATATATTTAATGCCAATATTGTATTCGTTTTCAATAGTAGGAACAATATCCCTTGCTGCTTTCCAATTTTTATGCTTAATCTTCCCCGTTTGAAACAAGTGCATAAGTTCCTTTACACTCTCAGAGCTAATATAGATTAAGTTTGAGTAATCTTCAAGAATCAACTTGACATTAGTCGATAGCAAAGAGGGCTCTATACTTATGTATATAAATATATTTGTGTCAATTAGATAGCGCATACATTATCATTTTAATACGGCTCTATAATCCAAAATTTCACCACACCCGTTAGGATATTTTTCCCAAAATTCTGCAATTTTCGACTTTCTCACAGGAGCATTTACCATGCTATCAATCACATTAGCTTTCGTTGTTTTCATTGCTGTTGCTTCCATATTTATTTTTTTATTCCGACCGCAAAGATACAACAAAGTTTTTAAACAGGCAAACTTTTTGCCAATTATTTTTTGCGGTCGCCCTATGCAATCTCCACGCCGGTACGCTGAATTTCCTCAAGAAATCCGGCAAAATCGGTGTCGCGGGCAATCACGTGAGGCTCAATGCGAAAATCGACCTGTTCGGTTAGTTTCCATATCGGGGGAATGACCTCAAAAAATCTAACTATGATAATGGTCTTTTCGCGATTTTTCTCACTTAAATTCTACGGCATTTATCATTTTCTGTAAATTCGTCAATCTTGCAATAAGTTCATTAAAAGGCAGTCGCTCACGATATACCATGCTGTTCGACATATTTTCATAATCCTTTTCCCAAAGTGGCAACAGTTCTTCAGGCGGAACTATTTTTATGTATTCAGGTAAATGTTTTGCGTAATCTACGCCTGTTAAATGCGTAAACTTATCACGATGCGATACTATTGTGTGATATAACTCTTTATCTTGCAGGGATTTTTGCAAATACGCTGTTTGCGACAACTTTTCAATATCATACAAATGGCGGCTCAAACGTTCTATCCGTCTTTTTTCGGGCGGACGCTGATATTCTTCATGCAATAAAAATATCTTTTCCAACAGTGTGCGTTCCGGATTTACAATCGGAATAATTACCGGTTTGTCAGAAAAAGGTCTGCCATCGAATATTTCAGACACCAGTGTGCAAATCGGCGTTGGTGTATAAGGCTCTTTCAATGAGCGACTTCCAACTTCTACTAAAACATCCGGTCGCAAATAACTGTCCTGCTCGGTAATTTTCGGGTAGTAAATTTCGACAATCAGCGGGTCTTGGTCATGGTTTTCGACCTCTTTGTATTTTACGACAATGTCAGTAAAACCAAACTCTGCAAACTTGTCGCTGAGTTCTTTCGAAAATCGCGTAGTAAGAAAATCGTATGAAGCCCGCCGCAGATTACGAATTTTGGTATTGCTCAATTCGCCTGCAAAGCCCAAATAGCCTCTATCCAACGCCAAATCAATATCTTCTGAAAATCGTTCAATCAGATTCCAGCCTTTGCTCAGCGAGGTGCCGCCTTTGAAAACCAGCGCATCGGCGCAACTCATCGAAAAAATAATTGCCAACGTATGCGTGACCCACCAATCTTTTTCAACCGCAGATATGGGCAACGCCTTCTTACTTGCTGTTTCGGCGAAGATATTCCGCTTGTTTTGGTCGGTCAGTTTCAACCATTATTGTAATGTATCCATTGTTTTTTATGTTTTAATTGGGTTTCATAATCTCTCTTATCCATGCCGGTGCAAGTCGTATATCATACTCTAAATGAGTGGGTTGCTCGTTTTTTAATATTTTTTGAATATGTTTTATTTCTGCCTCTGTCACATTTTCTTTACCAATGCTTCTCAATGCCTGAATGACCAAACGACTAATTTTACCAATTGCAGCCACATTTTTAGGCGCAGTCTTTTTAAAGACTATGGTATAATTTCCGATTTGAATTTTGCGAGCCGTGCCATCGGTAAAATACACAATATTCATCGGCACTTGCGTAGAAAGCCCCAAACGATTTAACGCATAATCGCCCGTTGGCACAATCCGCGCCCTGTCTCTTCGGGCAATCGCTTTGGCAACATCTTCAATATCAGGCATCACTTTGCCCACAACAGTATCCATTTGTGGGCGCACATAAATCCCCGAAGCCACACGGTCAATTTCACCCGATTTCACCAAGCGTTCCAATGCTTTCCGTATCGTATCGGGCTTGCCAAAATCCGAAAAATTGTCGGTAAAAAACAGCGCACCCCTCCGCGCTTTTTTTATTTTCGTAAGTATCTGTATTTCAGAGTTTAACATACCGTTTTTATTGTATTCTTGTCACAAAAGTAGTAAATATTTGTGACATGCGCAAATTGATTGTTGCGAAATTCATCAATTTTCTGCTATACTATCTCCACCCCGGTACGCTGAATTTCCTCAAGAAATCCGGCAAAATCGGTGTCGCGGGCAATCACGTGAGGCTCAATGCGAAAATCGACCTGTTCGGTTAGTTTCCATATCGGAGGAATGACCTCAAAAAAATCCCCCTCGAAGTGATTGACCACCACCGCTACATCAATATCACTATGCTCACGAGGAGTTCCTTTGGCATACGAGCCAAAAAGATACACTTTTTCTATATCCATCGGAAAATTCTTTTGTAT
>JAISJU010000036.1 GCA_031261165.1 Prevotellaceae bacterium | reverse complement strand
ATTGATAATATTGGAGTTCCTGCCGAAAAAAAGGAATATTTGAGAGAGTTTGTTAATTCTCTTAGAAACAGAAATTATTAAAATGGACAATGATTATTTGCAATTCCGGTTATAATTCAAGTTTTTATAAACCAAATAAATATCAATTACTAATTTTTTAAACATTCAAAAAAAATGAAAAAAGTGTTTTTACGATTTGCGATGTTTGTAGCGATAGCAGCAATTCCCGCAACAGTGATGGTTTCTTGCGGCGACGACAAAGACGAGCCGAAGAAAGAAACGCCCACAGACCCGTCTGACCCAACAGACCCCACAGAGCCGACTGACCCTACCGACACCGTGCCTGTTATTCCTATTGACACCGTGCCGCAAACCATTGCCGTAACAAGCATTTCGCTTGACAGCACTTCGCTTACCCTTATCATCGGCGAAGACTACACTTTGACGGCAACTGTATTGCCCGACAATGCCACCGACAAAACCGTAGATTGGCAAACAAGCGATGCTACTAAAGCCACCGTAGCCAAAGGCAAAGTAACTGCCATAGCCGCAGGCTCTGTTATTATTACTGCCAAAGCAGGCGACAAAACGGCTACCTGCGCCGTAACAATAAAAGACCCTGCTACTACTGACGCAGGCGTAATAATTAACGGTGTAAAATGGGCTACCCGCAACATTGATGAGCCGGGTAAGTTTGCCGCTACTGCTGAAAGCGCAGGCAAATTCTATCAATGGAACAGCCAAGTAGGGTGGAGTTCGACAGCGCCTATCGTTTCTACTGACGGAAGCACTTGGGATAGTTCTTGGAATGGCAATAATGCTGCTGTTTGGGAAACGGCTAACAATGTATGCCCCGCCGGTTGGCGTGTGCCTACTCTTGCCGAACACGAAAGTCTTGCCGCCGTCGGTAGCGAATGGAATACAGTAAATGGTCAAAATGGTCGTACATTCGGTACTGTTCCTAATACCCTCTTCCTGCCCGCAGCAGGCACCCGCTACGGCCCCAGCAGTGCGCTGTTCAACGCGGGTGCGGGCGGCTACTACTGGAGTAGTACGGTTGGCGGCAGTACGTCCTCGTACAGCTTGTTCTTCGCCAGCGGTAGCGTGACTCCGCGCTACAACGGCAGCCGTGGGCACGGGTTATCAGTGCGTTGTGTCGCAGAATAATTCGATTTATTCTGTATTTTTATTCGTAGGTTAGATATTCCATTTTTTGAAAAAATGGAATATCTTGAAAAATCATCGTAGGGGCGGAAAATTTTCCGCCCTTTCATTTGGTTGATTGTAGGGGCGTTGCGTGCAACGCCCTTTCTTTATTGCGAAAAAAAGAAGGGTGTGGCACGCAACGCCCCTACGGACAATCACGTATCCCGCCGCCGTTAGGGTAGGGGCGTATTGCATACGCCCTCTTGCATACGCCCTTTTTTCCCTGTCATTGCGGGCTTGGTTACTGAGCGAAGTCGAAGTATGACCCGCAATCCCCCGTACAATCATTTCGGAGGGATTCTGACTTTCGTCAGAATGACAGGATTGAAAAGGGGATTGCGGGTCAAGCCCGCAATGACAGGAAGAAAGAGGGCGTATTGCATACGCCCTGATGAAAAATGCGAAAATGCGGGCGTATGCAATACGCCCCTACGGACAATCAAAATAAAAGAGAGGGCGAAAAATATTTCGCCCCTACAAAAAAACGTAACATAAGCCTCGCGCGGGTAATTTATCGCACGTGCAGCGAGTCAAACAATTCCGTTCGCTTGTTTCTGCTCAAATACTCCGTCATTTCTTTGGTGAGCGCGATACGGCTGTCGCGGGCAAAGAGGTGCACGTACATTCCGTCTTCAAAAACATTCAGGTAGAGCAAAATATTTCCTGCGTTTCTTTTGCAGACAGCGAAAAACTCCCGGCAAAATGCCTCGTCTATTTTGCCGATATTGATGTTGATGTTGATTTTATTCACCATTTTTTCCTTTACATCTGGCAAGAGTACGATGTGGGTGATTTTAAATTCATACACTTTCAGCGCGTTGGGGTCGGGTTGTCGATACCAGCCCAAACCGCGTTCCTGCACTTTGCCCATCACCATCAGGTAAATGTCTTTTTGCATAAACTTGCTGAAATTCAGGTAATCATCGCCAAAAATGGCAAACTCGCGGGCGCCGCTGTAATCTTCGAGCGTGAAAACGCCGTAGGGTTTGTTCGTCTTCGTGTATCCGTTCCGTATGGCGGTAACGGTGCCGCCCACGCGCAGTTCGCCCTTATCGCGGTAGTCGTCAAAATTGTCGCGCAGTTCGGCAAGCGGCGTGTTGCAGACGTATTCCATCTCAAATTTGTAATCGTCAAGCGGGTGTGCCGAGAGGTAAATGCCGATGTATTCCTTTTCCTTTGAAAGGCGTTCGAGTACTGACCATTGCGGGGATTTCGGTATGTCGGGCTTGATGATTTCGAGCGTGCTGTCGTCCCCGAAGAGCGAGTTCGACTGCGTATTTTTGTCCATCTGAAAGGTGTTGCCGTAGCGTATCAGCACATCGGAAGTGATTTCGCCCCGCGCATTGACACCAAAAAAGTCTTCTCGGCGGATTTCCGAAAAGTTGTCGAACGCGCCCGCCAACGCGAGGCTTTCAATCGCTTTCTTGTTGCACGCCGTCAGATTGACACGTTCCACAAAGTTGAAAATGCCTGTGTAAGCACCGTTTTCGCGTTCCTTAATAATCTGTTCGACCGCCACGCCGCCCACGCCTTTTACGCCGCCCAGCCCGAAACGGATATGCCCGTTGCGATTGACCATAAACGTCATATCGCTTTCATTCACGTCTGCGCCCAGCACCTGAATGCCCATTGTGCGGCATTCGTCCATCAGTTTGCTCACTTCTTTGATGTCGTTGAGGCTGCGTGTGAGGATTGCCGCCATAAATTCCGAAGGATAATTCGCTTTCAGGTAGCCTGTTTGATATGCCAGCAGCGCGTAGCAGGCGGAGTGCGATTTATTGAACGCATATTTGGCAAATTCCGCCCAGTCGCCCCAAATTTTGTTCAAAACCTTTTCATCGTGTCCGTTTTCCTTTCCGCCGCTGATAAATTTCTCCTTTAGCGATGCCATTTTATCGACAAGTTTTTTCCCCATCGCTTTGCGCAATTCGTCAGACTGTCCGCGCGTGAAGCCCGCCAAGTCGCGGCTCAAAAGCATCACCTGTTCTTGATACACGGTGATGCCGTAAGTTTCTTTCAGGCGTTTTTCCATCACGGGAATGTCGTAGGTAATCCGTTCCAGTCCGTGCTTGCGATTGACAAAGGAGGGGATATACTGCATCGGACCCGGTCGGTAAAGGGCGTTCATCGCAATCAAGTCATCTAACTTCGAGGGTTTCAAATCGCGCAAATATTTCTGCATTCCCGCGCTTTCAAACTGGAATATGCCGATGGTTTGCCCTTTTGAAAACAGTTCAAATGTTTTTTCATCATCAAGCGGAATTTTGGCAATATCAATGTCCGTGTTCTGCGATTTTTTGATGTTCTTTAGCGTTTCCTTGATAATATCCAGTGTTTCCAGCCCCAGAAAGTCCATTTTGATTAAGCCGACATTTTCAATCACGCCGCCTTCGTATTGCGTAACGGTAACTTTTTCTTTCGTTTCCTTATCGTCTGCCGTGCTTAGCGGCACAAAATTGCTTAAATCGTCTGCGCCGATAATCACACCGCAGGCGTGTACCCCTGTTTGGCGCACCGTTCCTTCGAGCATTTCGGCGTATTTCAGTGTGCTTGCCAGAATATCGTTATTGGAAAAACGCGCCGAGTTCAGTTCCGGCACCTTTTCGATACAGTTTTTGATGTTTACTTTCAGTACTTTGCCGTTTTCTTCGGGGAATTTGTCGGGGATAAGTTTCACTAACCGTTCCGCCTCTTGCAATGGCAATTTATGCACGCGGGCAACGTCTTTGATGCTTGATTTGGTTGCCATTGTGCCGTAAGTAATGATACGCGCCACCTTTTCCGCGCCGTATTTTTCCGTTACCCATTGCAGCACTTTCCCGCGCCCGTCAGCCTCAATATCCACGTCAATATCAGGCATTGAGATACGGTCGGGGTTGAGGAAACGCTCAAACAGCAGGTCATACACCAGCGGGTCAATATCCGTAATCCGCAAGCAATACGCCACCACCGAGCCTGCCGCCGAGCCGCGTCCGGGTCCAAACGAGATGCCCATCTGCCGCCCCGCGTTGATAAAATCCTGCACAATCAAAAAGTAACCCGGAAAACCCATCGTTTTCATCGTGTCCAACTCAAAACGAATACGCTCCATCACTTCTTCGTTGATATTTTCGCCGTAACGCGCCTTTGCGCCCGTCATCGTCAGATTTTCCAGATAATCGGCTTCGAGTTTGATGCGATACACTTTTTCCAAGCCGTCTTTTGCCACATTTTCAAAGCGGTCGCCAAATTCTTTTCGCAAATCCTCTTCCGAAAATTTTTGTTTATATTCTTCTATTGTTCCGAAATCGCCGGGAATTTCGTAATTCGGCATAATCGCATCGGAGTCAATGCTGTATTCTTCCACTTTCTCGGCAATTTCCAGCGTGTTGGCAAACACTTCCGGCACATCGGCAAAAATCTGTTGCATTTCCACCGGCGTTTTCAGCCATTCCTGTTTGGTGTAGCGCATACGTTTGGGGTCGTCAATATCCTTGCCGGTACTCAAACAAATGAGGCGGTCGTGCGCCTCCGCGTGTTCCTCTTCCACAAAATGCACGTCATTGGTCGCAATCAGTTTCGTATTGGTGCGCCGCGCCAGTTCGACAATCGCCCTGTTCACGCTCTGCTGATACTTGAAAACCTTTGTGTCTGCATTCGGTTTATTGGTTTTATGCCGTTGCATTTCAAGGTAGTAATCATCGCCGAAAACATTTTTAAACCAATGTATGCTTTCCTCCGCAGCCTTTACTGCCGATTCGGGGATAACGATTTCTTCGCCGAAATCATTTTCCGCCGTTTCTTCGTCATCTACATCACGCGCCGCGCCGCCCAAGAGTTTTTGCGGAATTTCGCCGCCCAAGCACGCCGAACAAACAATCAAGCCTTCGCGGTATTGTTCCAACACCTCTTTGTCTATACGCGGCTTGTAATACGAGCCTTCAATCCACGAAATAGACACCAATTTGCATAAATTCTGATAGCCTTTTTTGTTTTTTGCCAACAAAATAAGGTGGTAGCCGCCCCTGTCCTCTTTTACATTTTTCTCTTTCGACAAGCGACTGCGCCGTGCCACATACGCCTCCACGCCGAGAATGGGCTTGATGGTCGGTTTCCCCTCTTCTTTGAGGGCTTTATTTTTCTTTTTGGTGTAATCGTAAAACTCCTTGATGCCGAACATATTACCGTGGTCGGTCAGGGCAATGGCAGGCATACCGCACTTGACGGCTTTATCCACCAATGCGGGAACGGTTGCCATACCGTCAAGTATGGAATAATGCGAGTGAACGTGCAAATGTACGAAAGAGGACATATCTAAATGGTTGAGGATTAAGAATTAAAAGTTAAGAAATTTGAAGGGATAAAGATACGAAAAAATAGGGAAGAAGAAAAGGTTTCTTTGAAAAATATCTCAAACTTTTTTTCGTAACCCGCAATAATGCGAAATGTTAAAGATGTAATGTATTGCGTCTTCATTGTTAAAATATGACAGATTAGTCCCGAATACGGAACAAATTTTTAGTGCTTTAGAAAAAGTTAATATATACTTTTGCAGACTTAACAACAGTATGAGTGTCTATGTGTAATTTATTGTGTATTAATTACTTACGAGTGTGTTTTTTTACCTGAACTATAAAAGTATTTATTGAATAATTGGTAATTAAAAAAGTGTATTGGCATATAAAAAATACACTAAAAAATTTGTGTAATTGGAAACTTATATATATCTTTGCAGCGGAAATTGACGAGAATATGAAAGAATTATTTTACTGCTACGAATTTACGAATAATACATTTAGATTAAGATGATGTGTGTCAGTAATTTATACATATTCCGATAAAATAGTATTCAAGTAAAAACGGTATAAAAACAAAAAAGAGAGACATTTTATTTTCTATGTTGTCAGCCATTTTAGCGAAAATGGTGTTTAAAAAGAAATAATTTGAGTTAGTGAGTGGTTCTTTTCTTAAACGACTAAACAAAAAATAAATATGCTCTCTCTTTTTTTAAAAACCGTTTATATGTAAATAATGTAACAATTAATTTATTACTTAATATTTATGAAAACGACCAGAGTACATATAGGAGAGAAAATAAAAGAAAAGGTAAAAGAGCGAGGTTTGAACATTGCCAATTTTGCAAGTAAAATACATTGTGGCAGAACTACCGTTTATTCCATATTTCAGAGTGAAAGTATTGATATGCAACAACTGTGCAAAATTTCAAATGTGTTAGACTATGATTTTATTTGGGAGTATTATCTTGATGAGGATAAAAAAAGTCAGCGTACGCACGTGGTTGTTGCAGAGATGAGTGAAACGAAATTGAGTGAATTGTCGTCCGATAAATCGATAACGCTTATAAAAACATGGATGAAGTCCAAAAAAATGACGGATTAGTCCAAAAATCGGAACGAATTTTTGATGCTTTAGGAAATATTGGTGCGTACTTTTGCAAACTTTAATAACAGAATTTTTTCTAATATCTTAATTTGTATCGGTTTTCATTCTGCAAAATTAATATTTTCCACACAAAACTTCGTAAAACCCTTTTAAAATAAGTATTCATAACACGTAATTAATGATTTTGTTTGAAAATGCTGTGTGTTAGTAATTGTTGATGCACATTACTCTTCGCTTTGATAAATTTATTTATTAAATAGTCATCAAATCAAAATGCGTATTTGTATATAAAAAAAATATTAAAAAATTTGTTCAATTAGAATATTGTGTCTATCTTTGCAGCGGAAATTGACGAAAATACGAACATTCTTATCAATCAGGAATTGACGGAAATAAAAAACAACAGAAATTATTTTCACTTAAAATATTGTGTATTAGTTGTTTGTCCGCATTGTTTGATGAAGTTGCATTCAAGCAAAAAGCGGTATAAAAACAAAACAGAGAGAGTACCTTATTTTTTATGTTGTCAGCCATTTTAGCGAAAATGGTGTTTCAAAAGAAATAAATTGAGTTAATGAGTGGTTTTTTTTTCTTCGGTAGTAAAAAAAATAAAACGCTCTCTTTTTTTTAAAATTCTGTGCGTCAGTGTATGGCAAAAAAAGATAAAGGAAAAAATATTTCATACTATATGTATAATGTAATAATTAATTAATCACTAATTTAAATTTTGACTGTTATGACAAAAAAACAAAACAAATTAAAAGGGCTTTTTTGCAAGTGGTTGTTGCTCTGCTCATTATTGTTGAGCGGCACATTTGTAAATGCTCAGATGCGCGTTGGGGGCAGTACTACACCAGACCAAAACGCCATCTTGGATTTAAATCCTGACGCGAACGACAATGCCGACAAAGGCTTATTGCTGCCGCGTGTGAAGTTGGTGGCGACGGATAATCCGGCTCCTCTCACTGCACATACGAAAGGAATGTATGTGTTTAACACCATTACGCGAAATGATGTTAAAGAAAATGCTCTGTATTACAATGATGGTACGAAATGGCAAAAAGTGGTAGATGTGAGTTCCATCACAGGCGAACTCGGCGACACAATTCTGAATTACATTACTAATAATGTAACGCAAGAATTGACTGACAGCATTTTGGCAAAAATGAACGTTACGAGCAACAGCCAAACAGTTGATGTTGTTCGCAATGGCTCGGATTTTGATTTGAGCGTGAATATTAATAATGTAGCCGACTCTTTGGCTAAAATCATTATCAATTCTCAACTTGGCGACAGCATTATTAGTTTGATAACCAACAATATCAATAACCCGACCTATAATCTTGGCGATGAAATTTTGAATTATATTACAAATAATATCAACAACACCTATTTGGGTGATACGATATTGCAATATATCACCAATAATTTCCCCGCAGAACTCGGCGACACGATTTTGCAATACATTACTAATAATGTAACGCAAGAACTTACCGATAGCATTTTGGCAAAAATGAACGTTACGAGCAACGACCAAACGGTTGATGTTGTTCGCAATGGCTCGGATTTCGATTTGAGCGTGAATATAAATAATGTAGCGGACAGTTTGGCGCAAGTGATTATCAACTCGCAACTTGGCGATAGTATTATAAACTTGATAACCAACAATATTGATAACCCGACTTACAATTTTGGCGATGAAATTTTGAATTATATTACAAATAATATCAACAATACCTATTTGGGTGATACGATATTGCAATATATTACCAATAATTTTCCGCCCGCTCTCAGCGACACTATTTTGAATTACATTATTAATAATGTAACACAGGAATTGACGGACAGCATTTTTGCAAATGTAGAAGGCATACGCGGTATTACTGTTGAAAACGGTACAGGTAAAGTTAAAATCGGTTTGCCTACCGGCTCGGCAGGACAAATTCTTGTTTATGACAATAAATATGCTCAACAGGTGCAACAATTGATTGCTCAAAGAGATGCAGCATTACTCGTACCGGATTACATTTTGGCAGGACAACTGCAACAACAAATTAATGCTTTGAATGCAAAAATCGCCGCAGGCGAAGGCAACGAATGGGTAGCAGTTGCCCCGACTACTATTCAGACAAAAGAAACCGTAACCACTTTGGCGGATAACGGCGGTACTTACACTTACACAAGTGAAGATGGCACTGTAACGAACATTGACGTAGTAAGCGATATTTACAATTATGGAGATACATTGTTGAGCAATACCACTTTTATTGAAAACTTGATAACCAATAATCAATTCTTGGACAGTATCACGAATGTTATCAAACAGGACGAAACCGTTACAACGCTTGATAATAACAGTGATGGTACTTACACTTACACAAGTGAAGACGGCACTGTAACGAAAATTGATGTAGTAAGCGATATTTACAATTATGGCGATACACTGTTGAGCAATACAACATTTATTGAAAATTTGATAACCAATAATCAATTCCTCGACAGTATCACGAATATTATCAAACAAGATGAAACCGTAACCACGCTGACCGACAATGCAGATGGTACTTACACCTACACAAGTGAAGACGGCACTGTAACCAGCATTGACGTAGTAAGCGACATCTACAATTATGGCGATACATTGTTGAGCAACACCACTTTTATTGAAAACTTGATAATCAATAATCAATTCTTGGACAGTATTACAAACATTATCAAACAAGATGAAACCGTAACCACGCTGACCGACAATGCAGACGGTACTTACACTTACACAAGTGAAGACGGTACTGTAACCGGCATTGACGTAGTAAGCGACATCTACAATTACGGCGATACACTGTTGAGCAATACAACATTTATTGAAAATTTGATAACCAATAATCAATTCCTTGACAGTATCACGAATGTTATCAAACAAGACGAAACCGTAACCACGCTGACCGACAATGCAGATGGTACTTACACCTACACAAGTGAAGACGGCACTGTAACCGGCATTGACGTAGTAAGCGATATTTACAATTACGGCGATACACTGTTGAGCAACACAACATTTATTGAAAATTTGATAACCAATAATCAATTCCTCGACAGTATCACGAATATTATCAAACAAGACGAAACTGTTACAACGCTTGATAATAACAGTGATGGCACTTATACTTATACAAACGAAAACGGCGATGCACAAAAAATTGACGTAGTAAGCGACATCTACAATTATGGCGATACACTGTTGAGCAACACAACATTTATTGACAGCATCAACAAGATTGTAAAAGCAGAAGAAACCGTAACGAACGTATCAGGCAGCAACGGCGTTTATACTTATACAAACGAAAACGGTGATGCACA
>JAISJU010000102.1 GCA_031261165.1 Prevotellaceae bacterium | reverse complement strand
GTTCCCGATTTATCTTCGATAGAAAAAATTCAGATTGAAGGAAGACTTTCAGATGAATATCTTTTACAACCACAAGATTTGCTTGTTGTTCGGTCAAATGGTTCAGCAAATTTAGTGGGAAGATTTTTGTATATTGATAAAATATTACCTAACACCTCATTTTCGGGTTTTACCATTAGAGTGCGACCTAATAGCGAAAAAGTCAATTCCAAATTTTTATTTTCTTTCTTGAGAAATGAACAAGTCAGGGAAAAACTTACAAAAAATAGTAGTGGCTCTAATATCAAAAGTTTAAATCAAGAATTATTGTCTTCATTGGCAATTCCACTTCCCCCTCTTTCCGAGCAACAAAAAATTGTTTCCGAAATAGAAAAAAGCGAAATGGAAATAAGCGAATTGGAACAACAATTAGCAGAAATCCCCAGCCAGAAGGAGTTAATCCTAAAAAAATATTTATAATTTAGAGGGATTTTCCGATGATTGACCAATCCACCATAGACAAAATAAGCGAAGCCACCAAAATTTTAGAGGTGGTGTCTGACTTTGTAACGCTGAAAAAATCCGGCACGAATTACAAAGGCTGTTGTCCGTTTCACACCGAGAAAACGCCGTCTTTCAACGTGTCGCCGTCTAAGGAAATTTTCAAATGTTTTGGCTGCGGAAAGGGCGGGAATGCCGTGCATTTTGTGATGGAACACGAGTCCCTCAGTTACTATGACGCTTTGCGCTATTTGGCGCGGAAGTACCACATTGAGATTCAGGAGCGCGAACTGTCGCCCGAAGAACTTGCGCAACGCACCGACCGCGAAAGTATGCTCGTGCTGAACGCCTATGCGCAAAAATATTTTTCAAACACGCTGCACAAACACGCAGAGGGGCGGGCTATCGGCTTGTCGTATTTCCGCGAGCGTGGTTTCCGAGATGATATTGTCGAAAAATTCCAACTCGGTTACAGCCTCGAAAAGAAAGACGCCTTTACGGAAAACGCCCTGAAAAACGGCTACAAAAAAGAATATTCGGTTAAAACCGGACTGACCGTTGAAACAGAAGACGGTACTTTAATAGACCGTTTTCGCGGGCGCGTGATGTTCCCCATTCACGGACTTTCGGGCAAGGTGGTCGGTTTTGGCGGGCGCGTGCTGAAAAGCGATGCCAAAACCGCCAAATACCTGAACTCGCCGGAGTCGAAAATTTATGTAAAAAGCAACGAACTCTACGGTATTTTCTTTGCCAAACAGAGCATTGTAAAAAACGATTGCTGCTATTTGGTGGAGGGCTACACAGACGTGATTTCGATGCACCAGTCGGGCATTGAGAACGTGGTTTCCTCGTCAGGCACCTCGCTCACCGGCGGGCAAATACGCCTGATTAGCCGCTTTACGCAGAACATTACCGTGCTGTATGACGGCGACAACGCGGGCATCAAAGCCGCCATTCGCGGGATAGATTTGTTGCTCGAAGAGGGAATGAACGTGCGGGTGCTACTGCTGCCCAACGGCGAAGACCCGGACTCGTTTTCGCGCAAAATGAACGCGGCGGATTTCGTCAAATATATCAACGATAATCAGACCGATTTTATCCGTTTCAAAACCCAACTGCTGCTCGAAGAGGCGGGAAAAGACCCTGTGAAACGCGCCCTGCTCATCAAAGACATTGTGAAAAGCATCGCCGTAATCCCCGACAACATAATCCGCTCGGTGTATGTGCGCGAGTGCAGCAAAATGCTCGAAATAGACGAAGTGGATATTTTTAACGAAATCGGCATTATCAACAAAGACAAGCGAGTAAATAATGTTTGGCAGCAGAAAACCGCCGTTTCGCAAGTATATAAAACCGAGCAGCAAACAGCAGCCGAACAGGCAGGCGCATTGCCCGAAAAAAAGAAAAAACCGGATACGGAGGCACTCGAAATTCTGCGTTGCCTCGTGCGCTATGGCGAGCAGTTTTTGTTTCAAGACGAGGAAAACAAGGTGCATAATGTCGCCTCGTACATCATTGCCGAACTGGAAAATGACGGCTTGCAGTTGGAAAATCCGCTGCATCAGCAATTCCTGAACGAGGCAAAAGAACGGTGTTACACCGAAAATTGGAATGCCGAAAAACATTTTAAAAACCACCAGGACATCAACATCAGCGGCATCGCCATAGATTTGATAACCGAGCCTTACCAGTTGAGCAAAATCCACGACAAAATCACGCCGCCGCCCAAAACGGAAGAAGAACAGCGGCAACAGGAACACGAGCGGTTATTAAATCTTATCCCGCGCGTTGTTTTTGAGTATAAAAACAGGATTGTGTCCGATAAAATCAAGCATTTGCAAGAAGAAATCAAAACGGCGCAAGAGGAAAATGCCGATAATTTGGACAGTTTGCTGATTGAATTTTCGCAAATGGACAAAATCCGGAAACAGTTGGCGCAGTTTTTGGGCGAGCGGATTATTTTGCCGAAAGATTTTTGAAAAAGAAAAAGAAGTTTGTACATTTCTGGAAGTACAAATAAACAAAAAAGACCGTCAGCTTTGACGGTCTTTTTTATTTTATTCTGCCGGAATTAAATGGAAAATATATTCATTATCAAATAGTTTTAATGTAGAATTATTAAGTTCTATATGAACAATGCTGTTTTCCCAATTATTTTCCCAATTATCCCAAGAATAATATATGTCTGTTTGTTCTTCATTTGTCCATTTCCATTCAGATAATCCCGATTCTCCGTTTGTATAAAGAACTAAATATGTTCCTGCTTTTGAGAAAAGTACTGTTGCATTAAAAACTTCCGATTGATGTTCTCTTTTATCATTCATTTCGGCTTCTATATATTTTTCAAGCCAATCATCTCCATATTGTTGATAAAAAATTATCGAATCTATAAGAGAGATTGTATTTGTATTAACAGAAATACTGTCTATTTTCCACGTTCTGCAAAACATATCGGTGCGCGAAGAAGTAGAAATCGGCTCTGTGGATTTATTTGCTACATATACAGCAGTTTCTCCTGTTTCTTCAAGCGTAAAAGAAAAATTAAATTCTTCGGCTGTAATATCGATAATATCAATTACACCAAAACCCGACAAAATTATTTTATTGCCGTCAATCGTATATGTTCCGAAATGCACAGGCGAAAGATTGCTGTCTGCTGTTGTAGAGGCTTTTCTTGCAGCACTATTTTGCAATGGGGGCAAGAAACTTTTTGCGGTTGTTTGCTTTTTGGCTCTTGCTGCCATAGGCTCTTGCTTTTCTACAACAATGTAGTTGCCGTCTTTTGTAAATTCAAAAGATGTGTAAGGGCTTGCGGGGTCGGAAATTTCCCATTTGGCGTTGATGGCGGGCGTGTTTTGAGTTTTGCCATTGTTTTCATCATCGTCTGTTACTTCTGTATTATCTTCTTTTTGCTTTTTGTCTTCGTCTTTATCTTTATCGCACGAAACAAATGCCAATAAGGGCAAAAGCATTAAACATAACAAATATTTTTTCATAGAGTTTGAAATTAGAGTTTGACAATTATTTATTTTAGACGACAAAAGTACAACATTTTTTTAAACAACAAAAATAAATACGAAATAATATCCATTATTTTTGGAATTTGTATTATTTTTGTCCCGAAAATAATTTTAAAAACAAAGCATTATGAAAAAGTACGTTTGCACCATTTGCGGTTACACTTACGACCCCAAAGCGGGCGACCCCGATAGCGGCGTTGCGCCCGGAACCGCCTTTGAAGATATACCCGAAGATTGGCTGTGTCCGGTTTGCGGTGTTGGTAAAGACAGTTTTGAACCGGTAGAAGAATAAAAAAATATCGCGAAACAAATATCGCGAAGTAAATATCAAAAATAAAATGAATTTTATTGAAGAATTGAAATGGCGCGGTATGATACACGATATGATGCCGGGCTTGGACGGACTTTTGTCAAAAGAAATGACAACGGCGTATGTAGGTATTGACCCTACGGCGGACTCCTTGCACATCGGACACCTCGTCAGCGTGATGATGCTCAGGCATTTTCAGCGGGCGGGGCATAAGCCTATTGCACTTGTGGGCGGCGCAACCGGTATGATTGGCGACCCCTCGATGAAATCCGCCGAACGCAATTTGTTGAGCGAAGAAAGCCTGCGCCACAATCAGGAGGCGATAAAAAAACAGTTGGCAAAATTCCTTGATTTTGAGAGCGATGCGCCGAACGCTGCCGAACTTGTGAATAATTACGACTGGATGAAGGAATATTCTTTCCTCAACTTTATCCGCGACATCGGCAAGCACATCACAGTCAATTATATGATGGCGAAGGACAGCGTGAAGAAACGCCTCAGCGGCGAGTCGAGCGATGGAATGTCCTTTACCGAGTTTTCGTACCAACTCTTGCAGGGCTACGATTTTCTGTATCTGTACGAACACAAAAAATGCCGCCTCCAAATGGGCGGCAGCGACCAGTGGGGCAACATCACCACCGGCACGGATTTAATTCGCAAAAAGACCGGCGGCGAGGCATTTGCGCTCACTTGTCCGCTCATTACGAAGGCGGACGGCGGCAAGTTCGGCAAAACGGAAAGCGGCAACGTCTGGCTCGACCGCCGATACACCTCGCCCTACAAATTCTACCAGTTCTGGCTCAACGTAAGCGATGCCGATGCCGAGAAATACATCAAAATTTTCACGTCAATCAGCCGCGAAGAAATTGCAAATCTGGCTGCCGAACACCAACAAGCACCGCATTTGCGCATTTTGCAAAAACGTTTGGCACAGGAAGTTACCGTGCTGGTACATTCGCAGGAAGACTACGAGGCAGCCGTTGAGGCATCGGGCATTTTGTTTGGCAACGCCACTTCTGAGGCATTGAAAAAACTTGACGAGGAAACGCTTTTGTCCGTTTTCGATGGCGTTCCGCAACACACGGTTTCGCTTTCCGAAGTGCAGCAGGGTGTGAAAATTATCGACCTTTTGGCAGAAAAAACCGATGTTTTCCCTTCCAAAGGCGAGGCTCGCAAGACTATTTTGGCTGGCGGAGTGAGCATAAATAAAGAAAAAGTGGCGGATTTGGACTTGCTGATTGACAATTCTTTCTTGTTGAATAACAGATATATATTGGCACAGCGAGGCAAGAAAAATTATTTTTTATTGATTGCCAAGTAATTTTTCTGTCCGAAAATTTTGCCAAATGAAACAAAAGCCCTATCTTTGCACCCGTAAAAGGTAAAGTTTTTTCATACTTGGTATTGTCTTATGGTGTAATGGTAGCACTACAGTTTTTGGTACTGTCTGTCTAGGTTCGAATCCTGGTAAGACAACAAAAAATCATTGTAAAATAGTTTTTG
Organism: Prevotellaceae bacterium; assembly: GCA_031261165.1. GTDB lineage: Bacteria > Bacteroidota > Bacteroidia > Bacteroidales > Paludibacteraceae > JAISJU01. The sequence goes on along the minus strand of JAISJU010000102.1, from coordinate 5,431 downwards.
CAATGATTTTTTTTGTAATTTTGTAATCTCATAATTTATAATTCATAATTACTATGCACACTTGGTTTGAAGTAAAAGTTCGCTACGATAAAGCAGACGAAAACGGTCTTCCCACAAAAGTTACCGAGCCTTATCTGGTCGATGCCCTCACCTTTACGGAGGCGGAAGGGCGCATCTCAAAAGAAATGCAACCCTACATCAGCGGCGATTTCAGCATTGCCGCCATCAAAAAAGCAAACATCGTAGAACTCTTCGATGCTTTCGGCGGCGACCGGTGGTTTAAATGCCGTGTTAATTTCATCGTAACGGATATGGAAAAAGGCACGGAAAAAAAGGTGGCAAACACGATGTACGTGCTTGCCGAAGACATCGCTGACGCGCTCGCCAACTTGCAAAAGGGACTGCAAGGCACAATGTCCGACTACACGATAACCAACATTGCCGAAACGCAGATACTTGACGTATTTCCGTATATAGAGGCAGTTCCCGCCAATCTTAAGCCGGTCGAAAAACCTGATTTGGCTTATGCTGTAAGTGCCGATGAGTAGCATTGTAGAAAAATATCGACAAATCTGCCTGCCTGCCAATGTGCAGTTAATCGCAGTGTCCAAATTTCAGCCCGAAAGTGCCGTGATGGAACTGTACGAGGCGGGACACCGCGCCTTTGGCGAAAGCCGTGTGCAGGAACTAATGGAAAAGCACGAACATTTGCCCAAAGATATTCAATGGCATTTTATCGGACATCTGCAAACGAACAAGATAAAATATATTGTGCCTTTTTCCGTTCTTATTCACGGGGTGGATAGTTTTAAGTTGCTCGAAGAGATAGACAAATGCGCCGCCCGCATCGGCAAAGTGCAGGATTGCTTGCTGCAAATCCATATCGCCCGCGAGGAAACAAAGTTCGGTTTCTCGTTTGAAGAAGCGAATGAAACGGTAAGCAAACTTGATACATTATATAATGTACGCATTTGCGGACTGATGGGAATGGCATCATACACAGATGACGAAAAGGCGGTCAGGCAAGAGTTTCGCTCATTGGCGCAATATTTTCGGCAACTGAAAGCGAGCCGTTTTGCGGACAAAGAATATTTTAAAGAACTTTCGATGGGAATGTCGGGCGATTATCCGATTGCCATAGAAGAAGGCGCAACAATGCTGCGTATCGGCAGTTCTATTTTTGGGGAAAGAAACTACTAATACAAGATAACGATTATGAAAAAGGTGATTGTTTCTTCAATGCTTTTGCTTTTTGCGTTGGCGATGCAGGCGCAAATTAATTTAAACCAGTTTGCCGACCTGTATCCGAATTGCGTGGATAACGAGCCGAGCAAAATCTACTCGCCTGACGAGCCGTTTGTGGTTTTGCCCGAGTTTCCGGGCTGCAAAGATATGGGCAACACCACCGAAGGCTGCAAACGGCAAATGATGTACTACGTTTATCAAAACACGGAATACCCTAACGTTTTCGATGCAAGCGGGGTGCAGATAAAAGGCACGGTGCTGGTGCGGGCAGTTATTGACCGTTGCGGCGTGGTAAAACTGCCCAAAGTGATACAATCTCTTAGCGACCAGCAAGATGCGGAGGCAATCCGCGTTATCCAAAGTTTCCCCCTGATGAAACCCGGCGAACTTGATGGCGAGCGCATAAAGGTGGCATTGACCATACCTGTGAGTTTCAAGCGCACCATCAAACCCAAAGAACAGAAAAAATCGTATGACAAAGAAGATTTCTGGGACAATTGGGATAATTGGGATTATTAAAATTGTAGGGGTGCGATTAATTGCGTCCCTTTGTAAATGTAATACGTTTTTTGAAACGTGTTATGAATTTTGAAAGCAATTCACAACTAATTTCTCCGATATAACTATATTTTTGGACAGCCTTTTTTATTTAAAAAAACTTGGCAAGTTTCAAAAAAAGAAACTCGCCAAGTTCATAAACAATCAAAATTCAAAAATGTTTTTTGTTAGATTTTTTTAAACGTAACTTTGTAATAGTAACCAAAAGAAACTCCTCCGAAACTTCCTGTTTCATTGTCTTCAACCACCAATGTAGAAGATGAAAGAGAGGCAATTTTAAGGGTATGTTCTTCTTCATCATATTTCAATGTCAATGCATTGCCTTTAAGTTCCCACTTACCTGTAATCTTGTCTTCATCTACAAAAGTGCCATCTGCATTGAAAGTTATCAAGCCTTGTTTTTCATCTACCGTGTAAGTGCTTTTTTCTTCTTCGCCCTTCACGCCGGCAACGGTTTGATACTCTATTTCTTCGGTTACTACCCACGTACCAACCAAATCTGAAGACGAAAATTTGTTGTCATCTTTGTCTTTGTCGCAACTTGTAAAAGTTACCATACTTGCAGCAAACAGGGCTGCCATTAATAATGTTTTTTTCATAAATTCATTTCCTTTCTTTTTTTAGGATTAATAATAATTTTGATAAATACTGATTTTTGATTGTTTTTATTTTCTTTATAAATGTATTATGTTCAAAGATTAATCTTTTTCGCATAAAGATTAGTCTTTTTTCTTTTAAAAATGCAACTATTTCACAGAACGCAAACAAAAAGTCCTTTGCAAAAGACACACGGTCTTCGGCAAAGGACTATATTTTATATAATGATATTGCGCTTTTGTAATCTATTGATAATAAGGAAGTTCCCCCCCCCCCTTAACATTTATTAAGGTGTTGATGTTCGGGGTGTTGAGCCTTTTGGCGATTGGTGTGAGAATTCTTGTTGTCATTTTTCGTTTGTTGTATTTGCGTTTGCAAAGATAGACATATTTTTTTAATACTGCAATCATTTTCGATTTTTTTTTTGAGAATAAAAAAATATATTACCTTTGCACCATCATTGTTCTTGTTGATTAATGGTTAATCTGATTGATTAATGATTAATTTGTTTGGGATATGTTGCACACGTAGCATATCCTTTTTTTCTTTCGGAAAATAACCCCGACCGAGGATTGCGGGTTATTGCCTGCGATACGCCGAAAATAAAATTCAAAACATTTTCCTCACATTCTAAATTATTTTTCTACCTTTGCACAAATTTTTTTGAATAAAGAAACGACTATGAAAGTATTGAAATTTGGCGGAACGTCCGTAGGTTCCGTAGAAAATCTGCAAAAAGTAAAAAGTATAGTAGAACGCACGGAGAAACCCGCCGTAGTGGTGGTTTCAGCCGTTGGCGGCATCACCGATAAACTGCTCAACACTGCCCGAACAGCCACGCAGGGCGGCGAAGCATATCTGCCCCTTTTGGGCGAAATTGTAACGCACCACAGGGATATTATCGGCGGCGTTTTGCCTGCAAACGACCAAAAAGAAGTGTTGCCGCAAGTGGAAATGCTGCACGGCGAGTTGGCAAACATCTTCAAAGGCGTGGCGTTGATTAAAGATTTATCGAAGAAAACGGAAGACACCATTGTCAGTTACGGCGAACGCATTTCGTCACTGTTCATCAGCAAAATGCTCGGTGCGCAACTCTTGGACAGCCGCGATTTTATAAAAACTACAACGGCGGCAGGCAAACATATACTCAATGCCGACCTGACGCGCCAACTGATAGAACAACAGTTCCCGAAACAGGAAAAAGTGCTGCTCATTCCCGGCTTTATCGCCTCCGATGCGCAGAGCGGCGAAACCACCAACTTGGGGCGCGGCGGCTCGGATTATACGGCGGCTATCGTGGCGGGAGTTCTCAATGCCGAAGTGCTGGAAATCTGGACTGACGTAGATGGTTTTATGACCGCCGACCCGCGCGTTATCAGCAAAGCCTACACCATCGACCGCCTCAGTTACGTGGAGGCAATGGAACTGTCCAACTTCGGCGCGAAGGTGCTGTATGCCCCCACCGTTTATCCGGCTTACAAACGCAATATCCCCATTCTGATAAAAAACACCGCCCGCCCCGAAGTGCGCGGCACATTGATTTCGAGCGAAAAAGATACCGCGAGCAAGCCCATCAAAGGCATCTCGTCTATTTCGGACACGAGCCTCGTTACCATACAGGGAATGGCGATGACCGATGTGGAAAGTGCCAACGGCAGAATTTTCTTGACCCTCGCACACCACGACATTCGCGTGTTCTTCGTTTCGCAGGCATCAAGCGGCAGTTCTATCTCTTTCGGAGTGAAAAACAATGAGGCGGACAATGCCCTTACGCTGTTAAACAAAGAGTTTGAAAAAGAAATCACGCTGGGGCAAATCGACCAAATCAGCGTGGAAAAAGACCTTGCCACCGTTGCCATCGTGGGCGAAAATATGCGCCAATCCACCGGCACGGCGGGTAAACTGTTCAACACGCTGGGCAGAAACAACATCAACATTATCGCCCTCGCACAGGGAACTTCGGAAACGAACATTTCCTTTGTGGTGAAAATGGCAGACCTGAGAAAAGCACTTAATTCCATTCACGAATCATTCTTTTTGAGTGAATATCAGGAGTTAAATCTCTTTGTAGTCGGCACAGGAACGGTGGGCGGCAGTATGCTCCACCAGTTCCACACGCAAAACGAACTGTTGATGCAACAAAATTCGCTGAAAGTAAAGGTCATCGGCATTGCCAACGAATTTGGCTACCTCATTGACCGCGAGGGAATTGATTTGACCAATTACAACGACCGCATCAAAGCGGAAGGCAAAGAATCTACGCCCGACATTCTGAAAAAGGCGATTTTCGACCTCAATATTTACAACTGCGTGTTTGTGGATTGCACGGCGAGCGCGGCGATTGCAAGTATGTACAAAGACCTGCTGCTACACAATGTTTCCGTAGTGGCAGCCAACAAAATAGCCGCCTCTTCGGAGTACGCAAACTACATCGAACTGAAAAACATTGCCCGCCAACGAGGCATTAAATACCTCTTTGAAACGAATGTGGGCGCGGGTTTGCCGATTATCAACACGATAAACGACCTGGTGTATAGCGGCGACAAAATATTGAAACTCGAAGCCGTGCTGTCCGGTACGCTGAACTACATATTTAATGTAATAAGCAAGGAAGTGCCGCTGAGCAAAGCCATTCGCGGGGCGATGGAGGCACGCTTTGCCGAGCCGGACCCGCGCATCGACCTGAGCGGAAAAGACGTGATACGCAAATTAGTCATTTTGGCGCGTGAGTCCGGCTATGTAGTCGAAGCAGACGATGTGGAAAAGAATCTGTTTATTCCCAAAGACTTTTTTGAAGGCAGTCTTGACGACTTCTGGACAAAGATTGAGAAATACGATGCCGAGTTTGAGGAAAAGCGCAAAGTGTTGGAAGAAAAGAATATGCGTTGGCGTTTCATTGCCAAGTTGGACAACGGCAAAACCTCTGTGGGCTTGCAAGCCGTAGATAGCCGCCACCCCTTCTACGACCTCGAAGGCAGCAACAACCTCATTATCATCACCACCGAGCGATACAAGCAATACCCGATGATGA
>JAISJU010000048.1 GCA_031261165.1 Prevotellaceae bacterium | reverse complement strand
TTGTATTGCTTTATTATTCCAATAAAACAGTACAAATCAGATTATTAATAGATTTTTTGATTAAAAAGACGATATTTGTTTTATTTCTAAAATAAATTTCCTTACCTTTGTGCGCTTTTTTTAAACAGCATACATTTTGGGCAAATTCAGCGAATATATCGTGCCTCTGCGGGGCTTGAAAGACGGTGTAAGTGTGTTTGAATACAAACTTACGAATGATTTTTTTGCCAAAATTGACGATGCGGACATTCAAAAAGGCAATTTGACCGCCGTTTTGGAAGTAAAAAAGACTGGCGAAACCTTTGAACTGAATTTCGACATCAACGGCATAACCATCGTGGCTTGCGACCGCTGCCTTGACGATATGGAGCAGCCCATCGCCACAAAGGAAAAGTTGTATGTGAAATTCGGCAAAGAATTTTCGGAAGAAGGCACCAACGTGATTGTCGTGCCATTTGACGAGGGCGAAATCAACGTGGCGTGGTTTATTTTTGAGTTTATCGCGCTGAACGTGCCAATAAAACACGTTCATCTTTTCGGCAAATGCAACAAAGAAATGACCACCAAACTGAAATCGGTAGCCGCCTACGACAAAGAAGATGCAGATACAGACGAGGCAACACCCGATTTCGACAGCGAAGAAAGCGAAACCGACCCGCGTTGGGACAAATTGAAAGAACTAATTTAATAATAGATATTTGCTGCGCGATATTGCTAACGCAGTCAAATAAATAGTAAAAATATCGCGAAGTAAATATCGCGAAACAAATATCATAAAATAAACATTAAACATTAATAAATAATTAAAAAATGGCACATCCTAAGCACAGGCACTCGAAACAGAGAACCGCAAAAAGAAGAACGCACGATAAAGCAGCACTCCCCACGTTGGCAGTTTGTCCGAATTGTGGCGCGGCGTACATTTACCACACCGTTTGCAATTCTTGCGGCTTTTACAGAGGAAAATTGGCAATAGAGAAATTTGCACAAGCCTAAAAAAATAATTGAATAACAAAATAATTGAACAACAGTTTCTTTAACTTATTCAATTATTCAGTTATTCAATTACTCAATTATTGCTTTTATGGGAAAAATAAATGCGGTTATCACAGGCGTAGGCGGTTATGTTCCGGACTATGTTCTGACCAACGAAGAATTGAGCCGAATGGTGGATACCACAGACGAGTGGATTATGACCCGCGTAGGCATCAAAGAACGCCATATCCTGAAAGACAAATCTTTAGGCGCGTCTTTTTTGGGAACAAAGGCGGTGGAAGAGTTGGTAAAAAAGACTAAAGTCAATCCGTTAGACGTAGAGGCGGTTATTTGCGCCACTTCTACTTCCGATTATGTGTTTCCGGCAACGGCGGCACTGATTGCTAATAATGCAGGTTTAAAAAACGCCTTTGCCTTTGATGTGCAGGCGGCTTGCACCGGCTTTTTGGTGGCACTGACCAATGCGACGGCTTTCATCGAAAGCGGTCGTTACAAAAAAATCGTGGTCGTTGCCTGTGAAAAAATGTCGTATATTACCGACTATACCGACCGCAGCACTTGTCCGCTTTTCGGCGATGGTTCAGGGGCTGTGTTGGTAGAGGCAACGACTGAAAATATCGGCATCATCGACAGCGTTTTGCAATCCAACGGCGCGGGCGAGCCTCATTTGAAAATGCGGGCGGGCGGCTCTGCGTGTCCTGCCAGCCACGAAACTGTGGATAAAAAATGGCATACTGTTTATCAGGAAGGTCAGGCGGTTTTCAAACACGCCGTAACGGATATGTCCGATGTGTCCGTAGCAATTATGGAACGCAACCAATTGACAGCAGACGACTTGGCGTGGTTTATTCCGCATCAGGCAAATTTGCGGATTATTGATGCTGTTGCCCACCGAATGAATGTCGGAAAGGAAAAAATCAAGATAAACATAGAAAAATACGGCAACACTTCCGCCGTTTCCATTCCGCTTTGCTTGTGGGAAATGGACAATGAGAGAATTTTGCACAAAGGCGACAAAATCGTAATTTCTGCCTTTGGAGCGGGTTTTACGTGGGGTGCGATGTATATTATTTGGGGCTACGACAGCAAGTAAATCCATAAAAAACATTAAAAAACAAAAAACGTCAAAAAACACTTGTATTGTAAAAAAAATACCGCTACATTTGTGGCAATATTTTTTTATGTACTCAAACAAGATAATAACAAACTAATATTCAATATTTATGAAAAGAAAACTATTACTTTTTAGCCTTGCGCTATGTTCTTTTTCGCTGTTTGCAGCAGATAAAGAAGCAGATAAAGAAAAGGAAAATTCCAAGTTTTCGTTATACACCGAAGGTTGCAACAATCATTTTTCACATTGGTCTATCACCGGAAAAGTTGGTTTGACGTATTTTGACGGCGATGCGTCGCAAAAGTACAATAAGATTACGGCAAATGCCAAAGAAAAATTGGCATTAGGCTTGGCGGTGGAGTATACTTTCAATCCACGCTTTGGTTTGGCTTTGGACTATATGTATTTGCCTGTCAGTGCCGATGAGCCGAACATTAAATTCACTACACAAGTACATTCACCATCACTTTATCTTTCCACCAACCTTTTAAATTTGTTTTATGACAAACGTAAAAGTTACCGATGGGCTGTGTATTTGAATACAGGTGTGGCATTTTCTTTTTACCACGGTAAATTAGACAAAACTTCTCACCCCGACCATACAATTACGGGTTATGTACCTGCTGTACCTGCCGATTCTCTGTTGCCGCTCAAATGGAAAGGCGGGCGTTCCGCTGCATTACTTCTTGGTTTGAATGTGGAATATAATATTACTAAACACTGGGCTGTCGGCTGGTATAATCAATACAGATTGCAAAACAAAGACAATTTTGAAGGTGCTGCACAATGGAAAGGTATTACCAATGACGGTATTTTTGCCTCCACTTTAGGTGTTCGTTACAAATTCAATCCTGTAGAAGATTGCCACGTTAGAAATATTGATATGAAAACTTACAATGGCGAAACCGATGATGACAACAAACTCGCCGATTTGGAAAAACGTGTGAAAAGATTGGAAGACCGTGCAGATTCCATTGAGCCTGTAATTGCAAATCTCGATAAACGTGTTGAAGATATTGAAAAATATTTGGCACCCGAGCCTGATGAAGACGGCGATGGCGTACCCGATATTCGCGACCGCGAACCGAATACGCCCAAAGGCTCGTTTGTGAATTTCTGGGGCGAATCTATACCTCGCCCGCAACAACCCGGTACCAACGGTGAAGTCGGCGGTTGGAATATTCAATCCATTTTCTTTGATTTCGACAAATATGCTTTGCGCCAACGCTCGAAAGAAATTATACAGGAATTGGCACTGCGCTTGCAACAAAATCCTGAGTTGAAAGTAGAAATCAGAGGATATTGCGACAAGCCGGGTACGGACAAGTATAACATTAAACTCAGTGTGAATAGATGCTTGGCAGCCAAAAAAGAATTGACGGAAGTGTATAAAATTGACGAATCGCGCATCGTTATCAATGGCTTTGGTAGGGTCGTGGAGCCGGCAAGAATCTACCAACTCAACCGCCGTTGCGACTTCTATTTAAGCAGATAAGAAAATTCTCATTGGATAATAATAAAAGGCAGAAAAGCAGTGCAAAAAATTGTACTGCTTTTTTGTTCTTATTTCAAATAAAATAGTTACTTTCGCAGTTCTAAATATTGAGTAGAAAAATGAAAGTAAAAATCGTCAATAAATCCGTCCACCCGCTGCCCGAATATGCCACCAACCTCTCGGCTGGCGTGGATTTGCGGGCAAACGTATCCGAGCCTGTAACACTGAAACCGCTTGAACGCAAACTCATTCCCACAGGGCTTTTTATCGAACTGCCGCAGGGCTACGAGGCGCAAATTCGCCCGCGCAGCGGTTTGGCACTGAAAAAAGGCATTACCGTACTTAACTCGCCCGGCACGATTGATGCTGACTATCGCGGCGAGATTTGCGTGATTTTAATCAACCTTTCCAACGAAGATTTCGTTATCGAAAACGGCGAACGCATTTGCCAAATGGTCGTTACGCAACACGCACAAGTAGAGTGGATTGAGGCAGACGTTTTGGGTGAAACCGAAAGAGGCGCAGGTGGATTTGGACACACCGGAAAGAGTTAACGGCAAAATGAAAAACAAAGAATGAAAAACAAACAATATATACGTTCCCTATTGATATTGAGCATTTTATCAATATCAATAATATCGTGTTCGACTGCGAAAAAGATAGTAGCAACAACTAATGCTGCAAACCCTGATTTTTCGCTCGAAGACCGGCAATTTTCGTACTATTTTCACGAAGGCATACGCCAGCGGCAGTTGAAAAACTACGATGTTGCCCTCGAAATGCTGCTGAAATGCGAACAAATCGACAGTAAAAATGCCGCAGCAGCAGGCGAAATTGCCAACGTGTATATCGAAACCGGCAACGTGGCGTATGCCATCGGCTACCTGACCAATGCGGTAGCACTTGACGACAACAACTTGTGGTACAAAAGCAATTTGGCAAACCTGTACCTCGCCATTGGCGACTTGAAAACAACAACCGAAATTTACGAAGCGGCAGCGAAGACACACCCCGAAAAAGAGGAATTGTATTCAAACTTGTACGAACTTTATTTTCGGCAACAGCGTTATAGCGAGGCGATTAACGCATTAAACGAAATCGAAAAACAGCGCGGCATTACCGAAGAAGTGTCGTTTGAGAAATACCGCATTTACAGCAATACCGGCGAGCAGAAAAAAGCCGAAAAAGAAATTGACGCGCTCATCAAAAAATTTCCAAACGATATGAAATACAGAATATTGCGTGGAAATATTTACGAAGAAACGGGCAACAATAAAAAAGCGTTGGAAATGTACAACTATGCGTTGGAGCGCGAGCCGGACAATGGTTACGCCCGCATCTCGTTGGCAGAATACTACGAAAAAACAGGCGAGCACGACAAAGCCGCTGCCGAAATGAATTACGCCCTGCGCAGCAAAAACATTGATATTGAAACCAAAATCGGCATTTTGCAACGTTATATACCGCTCATAGAAGACACAGAAGAAGGAAAAACGCAGTTGCCCGCATTGTTTGAGACATTGGTGGAAATGCACCCCGAAGTGGTGGATATATACCGTTTTTATGCACTGTATCTAATTAAATATAAGGAGTTTGACAAAGCGCAGAAAGAATATGAAACCATTTTGGACATTGACCCGAAAAACGAGGAGGCGTGGGAGCAAACGATTAACCTGCAAATCGTACAGGAAAAGTGGGACAGTGTCATAACGCTTTCCGACAAAGCCATTGAGGCGATACCCGACAATCCGCAATGGTATTCGTATCGGGCGGCAGTGTATCTTCAACTCGGTAAAAAAGATGAGGCGGCTACCGCTTGCGAGAAAGGGCTTGCGCTGGCAAAAGACGACAAAAAACTGAAATCGGAATTTTACGGACAAATGGCGGACATTTTGTTTGATAAAAAAGAAAAGGATTCTGCCTTTGTGTATTATGATAAAGCGTTGGAAAACAATCCGTTGAATGCACACGTCTTGAATAATTACGCCTATTATCTGTCATTGGAAAAAAAGGATTTGTTGCGTGCCGAAACAATGGCTAAAAAGTGCTTGGAGTTTGACCCGCGCAGCAGCACCGTGCTTGATACTTACGCTTGGGTGCTGTTTCAGCAGGGGTATTACAACTTGGCAAAGCGGTATTTGCAAGAAGCGATGAAATACGGCAATGACAGTGATGATACGATTTTTGAGCATTACGGCGATGTGCTCTACAAAACCGACAGCAAAGACGAGGCGGTGGAAATGTGGAAAAAATCGCTCGAAAAAGGCAATAAATCGGAAAAATTGAAGTTAAAAATAGAAAAAAAGGAATATGTGGAATAATGTCAAACCTGCAATGATGGTGCTACTGATGTTGGCACTAACAGCCTGCCACACAACGAAAAAAACGGTGGAAACAACAACGCCGAAAGCACTGAAATCTTGCGAAGATATTTTAAACCATCAGATTGATTGGCAAACGATTGACATCAGCCGAATGGAAATAAACATTCAGTTGGGGCAAAACGCATTCACTACGAAAGGCTCGCTGAAAATGGTACGCGACAGCGTGATTTTGCTTTCCGTGCAGCCATTGGCAGGCATCGAGATGGCGCGGGCACGGATTACCAAAGACAGCATCGTGGTGATAGACCGCTTTAACTCGCGTTATTTTGCCGAGAATATTAAGTCGGTGGCAGAGGTGTTCGAGTTTGAATTTTTGCAATCGCTATTGAGTAACCGTATTTTTTCGCAAAAGGTCAATGCTTTCCCCTACCCTGATGGTTGCGAACTGCGGGCAGGCAACACGGAATTTGATTTTAACTTTTTTGTGAATACTACCCTGCAATTAGAAAAAACAATTATTACCGATAAAACCAATCCTTATTCGCTCACTTGCGAGTATGCCGATTTTGCAGCAAATGGCGAAACGATATTTCCCAACAAACTGAAATTCATAGTTTTTTACGGACAAAAACCGCAACAACTGAATATAAGCGTTCAAAAAATTGATTTCAACAAGCCTGTAAATGCGGCGTTTTCTATTCCTGCACGGTATAAAAAGGCGGATTTTCGGGATTTTACATTTTAAGTTATGACGAAAAAACTGATAAACATACTGATTTTACTCTTTTTTCTGGGCAGCACGGCAGGCGCACAAACCAAAGCCATCGACAAACTGAAAGTTGAGCAGAAAAAAACAATGGAACGTTTGGCAGAAACGAGCCGAATGTTGGAACAAAACGCCAAAAGCACCAAATCTTCGCTCGCACGGCTGACGATGCTGAACAGGCAAATCGCCGACCGTCAGTTATTAATCTCGCAAATCAACGAAGAAATTGTATTGACAGACAAAGAAATAACGCGCCTGAACAAAGAAATCGGCGAAAAAAATGCCGAACTCGAAAAAGTAAAACAGGAATATGCCGAACTGATTTATCACACTTACTTAAAGCGCAATTCGCACGACAAACTGATGTTCGTTCTCTCGGCAAAAACCTTTTCGCAATCCTACCGCCGACTGCGCTATTTGCAGGAATTTTCGGACTACCGCAAAACGCAAGCGCAACAAATTGAGGCACTTACCATCGAATTGGGAAACAAACTCGTGCAACTTGACCATAGCAAAAAAGAAAAGGAACGCGCCCTTAGGAAACGCGAACAGGAAAGCAAACAGTTGGAAACGGAAAAACAAAACCAACAGGCAGTTATCGAAGAATTGAAAAAAGATGAAAGCGACCTGCGGGCAAAACTCCGCGAACAGCAACGGCAAATGGACAATTTGAATAACAAAATAACCAAACTCATTGCCGAAGAAGAGCGCAAAGCCCGCGAAAAAGCCGCCCGCGAAAAGGCGAAATCCGCTGCTGCCAAAGGAAAAGCGGGCAGTCAGGACAACAACGAATACACGATGACCAAAGAGGAAAAACTCATCGCAGGCAACTTTGAAAAAAACAAGGGACGGCTGCTTTGGCCTGTGGAAAAAGGTATGATGAGCGGAAAATTCGGCACACAGCCCCACCCTGTTTTACAATATGTAACCGTCAATAACAAAGGCATTTACATTGATACAGAACGAAATGCCGATGCCCGCGCCGTGTTCGAGGGCGTGGTTACACAGCGATTTACCGTGCCGGGCAACAACAACGCCGTGATTGTAAAACACGGCAATTACCGCACCGTATATTCCAATCTCACAGAGATTTATGTGAATGAAGGCGACAAAGTAACGGCAAAACAAAAAATCGGCAAAATTTATACCGATACTGAGGCAGGCAATAAAACGACACTTTATTTTATGGTTTGGAAAGATACTAATTTACAAAATCCTGAATTGTTCTTAGCAAAATGATACGAAAACTACTTCAACAAGTCGGCGAATATGCAATACTGATGCGCAAAACTTTCGGTAAGCCTGATTCGTGGCGTCTGTTTTTCCGGCAATATTCCAAAGAATTGGAAAAGCAAGGCATTGATTCTTTGGGCATTACGGTAATCATTTCCGTATTTATCGGCGCGGTTATCACTATCCAAATGGTACTGAACACCGAAAACCCGCTGCTGCCCACCTACGCCACCGGACTTGCCACACGCGACACGCTGCTGCTCGAATTTTCCTCTTCAATCCTCTGCCTCATTTTGGCGGGAAAAGTCGGCTCGAACATCGCGTCTGAAATCGGCACAATGCGCATTACCGAACAGATTGACGCACTGGATATTATGGGCGTTAATTCGGCAAACTACCTCATTTTGCCGAAAATCATTGCCTTTGTCAGCATTATTCCCATTCTGGTGATTTTCAGTATGTTTTTCGGAATTGTGGGCGGCTATGCGGTGGCGTATTTCACAGATGTAATTTCCGTACCCGACTATGTGTATGGCATTCAATACTCCTTCGTGCCGTTTTACATCACTTACTCGATTATCAAAAGCCTTGTTTTTGCCTTCGTCATATCCTCTGTATCATCGTATTACGGATATTTCGCTTACGGCGGCGCGTTGGAAGTGGGTAAGGCAAGCACCAACGCCGTTGTGAGAAGCAGTGTGTTGATATTGTTATTAAATGTAGTGCTAACCAAACTCTTACTGTCGTGATTGAAATTATCAATGTCAATAAATCTTTTGACGGCAAGCCTGTGTTGAAAGATATTTCCGCCCGATTTGAGAGCGGAAAAACCAACCTGATAATCGGGCAAAGCGGCTCGGGCAAGACGGTCTTGCTCAAAAGCATCATCGCCCTGCACCGCATCGACAGCGGCAAAATCCTCTACGATGGGCGCAACGTACCGGATATGAAACGCAAGGAACTGACACGCCTGCGCGAAGAAATGGGTATGCTTTTTCAAGGCTCGGCGTTGTTTGACTCGATGACCGTTGCCGAAAATGTGATGTTTCCCATCGAAGTATTTTCGGCGATGTCGCGCGAGGAGGCTGCCGAACGCGTGCGCTTTTGCCTCAAAAGGGTGGAACTGACGCACGCCGCCGGCTTGCACCCTTCGGAAATAAGCGGCGGTATGCAAAAACGCGCTGCCATTGCGCGGGCTATTGCGCTCAATCCGAAATATCTCTTTTGCGATGAGCCAAATTCGGGATTAGACCCTAAAACTTCGCTCGTTATCGACCAACTTATTAAAGAAATTACGCAAGAATTTAACATTACCACCATTATCAACACGCACGATATGAACTCGGTGATGGAAATCGGCGACAATATCGTCTTTATTTACAAAGGCGAAAAGCATTGGCAGGGAAATAAATCGGAAATTTTTACTTCGGACAACAAAGAATTAAACGATTTTGTGTTTGCATCGGATTTGTATAAGATGGTGCGGCAGGCGCATAATGGGTAAAATCCAAAAAGCACGCAGATAACGCAGATTAGACAGATTTTCGCAGATAAAGAAACAGTTTGCAAATCAAACAAAACGCAGATTATTAATCATCATAATAATCTGCGTTTATCTATTAAATCTGCGTTATCTGCGTGCTAAAAGCCTCTGCATTAACTACAAGAATTAGTCTTTCAACTTAGCCGTAATAAACTCCCTGTTCAACCGAGCAATGTTGCTAATTGACACATTCTTCGGACATTCCGCCTCGCAAGCGCGGGTGTTGGTGCAGTTGCCGAAACCGAGTTCGTCCATTTTGGCGACCATCGCTTTGGCACGGCGTGCAGCCTCGATTTTGCCCTGCGGGAGTAAAGCCAACTGGCTTACTTTGGCAGACACAAAGAGCATTGCCGAGCCGTTTTTACAAGCCGCCACGCAGGCACCGCAACCGATACAAGACGCCGCGTCCATTGCCTCGTCAGCCTTTGGTTTCGGAATGGGAATGGCGTTGGCATCGGGTATGCCGCCGGTATTCACGCTCACATAGCCGCCCGCCTGAATAATCTGGTCGAAAGCATTGCGATTAACCATCAAGTCCTTGATAACGGGGAACGCCGCCGAACGCCACGGCTCTACGGTTATCGTTTCGCCGTTTTTGAACTTGCGCATGTGCAACTGACAGGTCGTTACGTCTTCGTCCGGTCCGTGCGGATGTCCGTTCACATAGAGGCTACACATACCGCAGATACCTTCGCGGCAGTCGTGGTCGAACACCACCGGCTCTTTCTTTTCGCTGACGAGTTTTTCATTCAGCACATCAAGCATTTCGAGGAAAGAACTTTCCGTAGAAATGCCGTCCAATTTGTATGTTTCAAAAGCACCTTTGGCTTTCGGGCTGGCTTGCCGCCACACTTTTAATGTAATATTAATGGTCTTTTCCATTTTAGTAATTTTAATTAGTTTTAATTCTGTTACCTTTGTGTTTCTTCGTGTAATTATTTTTTTCTCACACGAAGTTCCACGAAGTTTTTGCACGAAGTTTCACGAAGTTAGTATTTTTAATTAAATTTGCCTTTGTGGCTCTTCGTGCCTCCTTCGTGTTTCTTCGTGTAATTGTTTTTTTCACACGAAGTTCCACGAAGTTTTTGCACGAAGTTTCACGAAGTTAGAGCACATAACGCTTTAAGCCATTTTTCAACACTGTTACATTAAAATTAATCAGAAGTCCGATTTTTTTATTCGCAAATTTCATATAAGTCAAAATTTGTGCCTCGTGAATAGGCGATAAACATTCCACTGATTTCAGTTCAATAATAACACTATTTTCTACCAATAAATCAAGTCTATAACCGCAATCCAAATGAATTTCTTTATAAACAACAGGAACAGGCACTTGTCTTTCTACTTTAAATCCTGTTTTACTCAATTCATAAGCCAAACATTCCTCATACGCAGATTCGAGCAATCCGGGTCCAAGTTGTTTATGTACTTCAATTGCACAACCGATTATTTTATGTGTATATTGGTCAAATTGCATAACTTCGTGTTTCTTCGTGTCCTCTTCGTGTGACGAAACTACGATTTATAATTACGTTGCTGACGTTTAACAAATTCATACGTTAAATCCTCTTTTATCAGTTCCGGCTCATTGCCTTCGCCCGCATATTTCCAGCACGAAACGTAGGCAAATTTATCATCATTACGCAATGCCTCGCCTTCTTCCGTTTGATATTCTTCGCGGAAATGTCCGCCGCAGGATTCTTCGCGCAGCAACGCATCGCGAGCCATCAGTTCGCCGATTTCGATAAAGTCTGCCAAGCGCAACGCCTTTTCGAGTTCAATATTCGGATTGGTTTCCGTTTCAGGCACATATACATTACTCCAAAATTCTTTGCGAATTTCTTTGATGCGTTCCAAAGCCGTTTTCAAACCGGCTTCGTTTCTGCCCATACCCACGAAATCCCACATTACCAAGCCCAATTCCTTGTGAATATTATCCACAGAACGCTTGCCCTGAATAGACAGGAGTTTTTGGATACGTTCTTTCACGCCGCGTTCCGCATCTTCAAATTCCGGCGCGTCTGTGCTGATTCGCGGCACTTGAATTTGGTCAGCCAAATAATTCTGAATGGTGTAAGGCAACACGAAATAACCGTCTGCCAAGCCCTGCATAAGCGCAGATGCACCGAGACGGTTAGCCCCGTGGTCGGAAAAATTCGCCTCGCCGATGGCAAACAAGCCGGGAATAGAGGTTTGCAGTTCGTAATCCACCCAAATGCCGCCCATAGTATAATGTATAGCGGGGTAAATCATCATCGGGGTTTTATACGGATTTTCATCAACGATTTTCTCATACATTTGGAAAAGGTTGCCGTAGCGTGCGCGAACAACGTTTTCGCCCAAGCGGTTGATAGCCTCCGAAAAGTCCAGATACACAGCCAAACCGGTTGTGCCTACGCCGAAACCGGCATCACAACGTTCTTTGGCAGCACGAGAGGCAACATCGCGAGGCACGAGGTTACCAAAAGCAGGATAACGGCGTTCCAAATAGTAATCGCGGTCTTCTTCTTTGAGGTCGGTCGGTTTCAACTTTCCTGCACGGATAGCCTCCGCATCTTCTTTTTTCTTGGGTGTCCATATACGACCGTCATTTCTCAACGATTCGGACATCAAGGTCAGTTTCGATTGGAACTCGCCGTGCACCGGAATACAAGTCGGGTGGATTTGTGCATACGCCGGATTAGCGAAGTACGCGCCTTTTTTATAAATCTGCACCGCTGCCGAGCCATTGCTGCCCATCGCATTGGTGGAAAGAAAAAACGTGTTTCCGTATCCACCGGTGCCGATAACTACGGCGTGAGCAAAGAAACGTTCCACTTTTCCGGTCGTCAGGTTGCGGGCGATAATCCCGCGAGCGCGACCGTCAATTATCACCACGTCAAGCATTTCGTAGCGCGTGTAAAGTTTTACCGTGCCTTTATTCACTTGGCGGCTCAATGCCGAATACGCGCCGAGCAATAGTTGCTGACCGGTTTGCCCTTTGGCATAGAAAGTACGCGACACCTGCGCCCCGCCGAAAGAGCGGTTGTCGAGCAAGCCGCCGTATTCACGCGCAAAAGGTACGCCCTGCGCCACGCATTGGTCAATAATTGAGTTGGAAACTTCTGCCAAACGATACACATTTGCCTCGCGGGCGCGGTAGTCGCCGCCCTTGATGGTGTCGTAGAAAAGGCGATAGACGGAGTCGCCGTCATTCGGGTAATTTTTCGCAGCGTTGATACCGCCCTGCGCGGCGATGGAGTGTGCGCGGCGCGGCGAGTCCTGAATGCAGAAATTCAGCACGTTAAAACCAAGTTCGCCGAGCGATGCCGCCGCCGATGCGCCCGCAAGCCCCGTTCCCACCACGATGATGTCCAAGCGGCGTTTGTTTGCCGGATTGACGAGTTTTTGGTGGTCTTTGTATTCTTTCCACTTGTCGGCTAATGCGCCGGCGGGAATTTTTGAATTTATTGTTGTCATATAATTTCTTAATTTATAATTTTTTCTTCTGTCGGAATCAGAATTTACAGGATTTTAGGATTTACAGAATGAAGAAAATCCTGTAAATCCTCAAATTCCGTAAATCCTGATTCAGACAATAATATTTTTACAAAGCACAGCAAGTGCCGTTACACAAACTCTGCACAAAGAAGGTAACCACCACAACGGCAAAGCCCAAGATGACCAGCGTTACATACGTGTTGCCGATGCACCGCCAACGTTTAAACCACACCTGATTGCTGATGCCGATGGTTTGCAGCGCACTCCAAAAGCCGTGTGTGAGGTGAAACCACAACGCGCCAAGCCCTACCAAATAGAGCGCGGCAGTAACAGGACACGCAAAGGTGTTCCGAATGTGATAAACGCCATCGGCGGCTTTGGACACATCGCCAAATTCCATGCCGAAACCGTGCAGGATTTCCACCAACTGCATTTTAGCCCAGAAGTTCCAAAAGTGCAGCAACAGGAACGCCGCTACGGTAATCCCCAACGCGAGCATATTTTGCGATGCCCATTCCACTTCTTTGGGTTTAGCCGTTACGGCATACGCCGCTTTTCCGCGTGCTTTCAGGTTTTGCCAATAGAGCAAAAAAGCAAGCAAAATATGCAGTAAGAAACCACCCGCCAACACCGCAGTGCCTGCCAGCGCGTACCAATTCGCTCCCAAAAATTTGCAAATTGCGTCGTAACCTTCGGGCGAAAAAATCACCACAAGGTTCATCACGCAATGGAACGTGAGGAAGAGAATTAAAAAGACTCCGGTAACACTCATCAAGAGTTTTCTACCGATTGAAGAACAAATTAACCACATAGTTTTTATAAATGAATTAAAAATGAATAAATCTAAAAAATTTCCGTGCAAAGGTAATAATTATCGGCAATATGAAACAAATGATTTGGCGCATTTTTTTCCACAAATTTAAAAAAACAGATTATTTTCTTGCAACATTCAATTTTTACATTTACATTTGCACATTATTTTTCAAAACCATTAAAGATTATGACAACAAAATTCTTAAAAACCTATTTATGGGCATTTGCAGTCCTCGCCTTTCTTTTCGTAGCAGCCACGGTAGTAGCCTTTGACGGACTTGCAGGCATCAGTATTTATTCTCACAGTTACACAATATTAACTGTCTTCTCGCTGCCTGCATTGATAAGCATTTTAGCGTTTATCACTGCTAAAATCATCAATTTAAAGTCGGCAAAACTCTTCCGATGGAAATTTTCAGCGATTTTGCTTGACCTTGCCATTGTGCTGGTATCTGTGGCATTGGCTATTATTTATATCAAAATACGAGAAAAAGCACTTTTATCTGCTCTGCTTGATTTTGGAAATATTCATTTTCTGTTGATACTCTCCTTTGCCGTATTGACGGCACTGCTTGTTATCTTACTGAAAATAAGTGCCATCAGTTTAAAAGAAAACATTGCTGCATTGAATTGGGACAAACTCGGCGGCAAATTCTTTCTGATTTTTTATTTGGCGACTATTTTATTTTCCTTATTCAGCATTTTGATTGCATTCGTGGGCTACCAATATAATTACTCTTATAGTTATTCGAATTTAAGCGAATCCATTATTTTTAGTATTTTGTGTTTCACATTGGCAGTTGCTTTGGCAGCATTTCTGAGTGCGGCAGCCGATTTTCTAAACAAAGTCAGCAAGTCCATTTCCGTGCTGCTGCTCGCGCTTTTTCTCGGCGTGGTGGTTTTCGGTAGTATATTGTATTTTGCTTTGGCTTCCTATGGCGCAGATTCTCAATATTTCAGCGCAACACAAATTTCTGAATATGGAGTAGTAGGGGAATATGACGACAGTGCAGTGCCAGAGGTAGTACCAGAAGAATATTACGAAAGAGAGGAATACTACGAAGGCGATGGAGAAAGTCTGCTTGACGAGAACAATAAACTCGCCTTTCTGTGGAATGATGTCAATGACGATGCCGACAGCATAAAAGCAGCCATAAAATTTGGTTTGAAAGAATTTCCCACCAATTATATTGAACATCTAAACTCTAATTTTGATTTGCTGAAAGCATACGAATATGCAGATGACACTTGGAATTATACAGGGGAAAAAGGCGGTTTGGCATATCACCGCATCATTAATTATATCAGCCGCCATCGCTCGGATATTCCGCTCAAAACCTTGGCAGATGCCTATTGGTCGCAAATAAAAAACAGTATTTCCATACGCATTTACAAAGAAAAAAAGTTAGACGAATTGGTGGATATGTTGCTGCGGGTACATCAGGATTTGTACAATGAAGAAGACGAAAGCCCTTATCAAAATTTCTATCACATTAATAGAATAATGTCGGCACATAATTATAACTGGGTATGGGAATATTATCCGCATATCAAAAAATACATCAGCGAAGAAAATTTGCCTGAAACGCTGAAATCATCTGAGGGTAACATCAACGAAAGTTTGACCACTTGGGCATATTCCTTCTGGGGGCGGCGTTATGCAGAGGGCAATGTCGAAGATGTTTATCTGATATTGAGAAAGTTGCAACAAGCCTATTGATTTTATTCATTTTAACCGCAAAGAGCGCAAAGAATACGCAAAAAACACAAACATTCTTTGCGCTCTTTGCGTGTTCTTTGCGCCCTTTGCGGTTAAAATCGCATTTTTTCAAAAAAAACCGTCAAAAAATTTTTTTCTTCCAAAAATACCCATTAACTTTGCAGCGCAAAGCACTTTTAATTTTGCATTAAACAATGAACAAAGAATTGGAAGACATAAAAGCCATACGCGAGATGATGGAAAAATCATCTAAATTTCTGTCGTTAAGCGGATTATCCGGCATATTGGCGGGACTGACCGCCATTGCGGGCGC
>JAISJU010000037.1 GCA_031261165.1 Prevotellaceae bacterium | reverse complement strand
TTTGTCATATTCAATGTCCTCCGACCCTGAATACCCTTCCTCAAATTTGGGACTGCAAAAGTACAACTCCTTTTATTAACCACCAAACTTTTTATCAACTTTTTTTGGAAAAACTTACTTCCGATTGAATATTAGCACTTTAAAGAAATAAAAGGCTTTAAACAACCGCACTCTCCTCTCAAAAGCGGGTGCAAAAGTAGCGGGTTTATTTTTAACTGCCAAATAAATTTGCGCCTTTTTTCTAACTATTTTTTAGTTGGGCTGATTATTAGAAGATTATATTAAATTATTTTGCCACACAACGAACATTTCTTCCTATGTTATCCATCACCATAAAAAGTTTACAGCCCATAAAGGTACAAAATGTGGCTCAATTATGCAAGAAAATGAGCCGCAAATCAATAAAAATAAGCCCACAAGCAAAAGTTTTTATTAAAATATGGCTCATTCTTACTTATATAATGTATGTTTTATCACCACAAAATTACAAAACAAAAATGTATTGTGCAAGAAAAAATGATTTTTTCTAAAAAATGTTTCTCAAATAATTTTTCAAACGGAATATCGTTATTACTTTTGCACTTTAAAAAAACAATCGAAAATGAACACAAACATTGATATTCGCGAACTGAACGCGCGAATCGAACAAAAAAGCGAGTTTATAGACCGCCTGTTGCTGGGTATGAACACCACTATTGTGGGACAAAAACACTTAGTGGAGTCGCTGCTCATCGGTTTGCTATCCGATGGACACGTGCTGCTCGAAGGCGTGCCGGGATTGGCTAAAACACTCGCTATCAAAACCCTTGCGCAGTTGATTGATGCCAAATACAGCCGCATTCAATTTACACCCGATTTGCTGCCTGCCGATGTGGTGGGAACTATGATTTACAGCCAGAAGAATGAGGAATTTACGGTAAAAAAGGGACCTGTTTTTGCTAATTTCGTTTTGGCAGACGAAATCAACCGCGCACCTGCCAAAGTGCAAAGCGCGTTGCTCGAGGCGATGCAGGAACGCCAAATTACGCTCGGCGAAAATACTTTTAAACTTGCCGAGCCTTTTCTTGTGCTTGCTACGCAAAACCCCATCGAACAAGAGGGAACGTATCCGCTGCCTGAGGCGCAGGTGGACAGGTTTATGCTGAAAGTGGTGATTTCTTACCCGAAACCGGAAGAAGAGAAACAGATTATCCGCCAAAATATTGCTGCCACACAGCCGCAGGTAAAACCGATACTTTCGATACAGGAAATTATTGAGGCGCGGAAAATTGTGCAGGAAGTGTATATTGACGAGAAAATTGAGCGTTATATCGTTGATATTGTGTTTGCTACGCGCTTTCCGGCACAATACAATCTCAAAGATTTGGAAAATATGATTTCCTTTGGGGCATCGCCGCGGGCAAGTATTTGTTTGGCGTTGGCGGCGCGGGCATACGCATTTATCAAACGGCGCGGATATGTGATTCCCGAAGATGTGCGGGCGGTGTGCCACGATGTGTTGCGCCACCGTATCGGGTTGAGTTACGAAGCAGAGGCGAATAATTTGACTTCTGATGAAATTGTTAGTCAGATACTTAATACGGTAGAAGTACCCTAATTGAGTTAAGAACTAAGAATTAAGAACTAAAACGCCTGACATTCTTAACTCTTAACTTTTAACTCTTAACTTGAAACAATGGATACAAGCGAAATACTAAAACGAGTCCGTCAAGTGGAAATCAAAACGCGGGGGTTGTCGCAAAATATTTTTGCGGGCGAATACCACACGGCGTTTAAGGGGCGCGGTATGACCTTTTCGGAAGTGCGCGAATACCAATACGGCGATGATATACGCAACATTGACTGGAACGTTACGGCACGCTACAACCGCCCTTACATCAAGGTTTTTGAAGAAGAGCGCGAACTGACCGTGATGCTTTTGATTGACGTTTCCGGCAGCCGCGATTTTGGCACAAGCACGAAAACGAAAAAGAATATTATTACCGAAATAGCGGCGGTGCTGGCATTTTCTGCTATTCAGAACAACGACAAAATCGGCGTTATCTTTTTTTCGGACAAAATAGAAAAATACATTCCGCCACAAAAAGGCAAAAAGCACATTTTGTATATTATCCGCGAACTCGTTGGTTTTGAGCCGACAAGCAAGCAGACGGACATCGGCGCAGCAGTGAAATATTTTACCAACGCTACGAAAAAACGTTGCACAGCGTTTGTCATTTCCGATTTTATCGGCGAGGGTTTCAGCGAGGCATTGACCATTGCCAACCGCAAGCACGATGTGGCGGCGTTGCAAGTGTATGACCGCCGCGAAACGGAACTGCCCGCTGTGGGGCTGATGAAAGTAACCGATGCCGAAACAGGCGCGGAAATGTGGATTGACACTTCGGACAAACGTACACGCATTGCCTACGCCGAAGATTGGCGCGAGCGGCAGGCGGAATTGGAAGATATTTTTCGTAAAAGCGGCATTGATAATGTGCAAGTTAGCACGGAAGATGATTATGTGCGGGCGTTGATGAAATTGTTTAAAATGAGAGCGTAAAAATGAAAAAGTTATTTTATACATTATATATATGTCTGATTGCGGGCAATGTTTTGGCTGCCGATATATCCGTGCGGGCGAGTATTGACTCGTCTTCGCTGCTGATTGGCAATCCAACGAATTTGCGTTTTTCGGTGTCGCAACCGACAGGTAAATTCGTGCAATTTCCGATTTTTGCGGATACTATTGCGAAAGGCATTGACATTATCGAAAAGAAAAAGCCCGATACGGTCAAATTAGCAAATAATCAAATCGAAGTTCGGCAGGATTATACCGTGTCCGTCTTCGACAGCGGGGAGTATAAAATTCCGCCGGTCAAGTTTATTTTGAATAATGATACTTTTGCCGCGAATGCGCTAATGATTAAAGGCGTTTCTGTGCCTGTGGATACGGTCAGTATGGATTTTCGGGACATCAAACCAATTATGGAACTGCCTTTTGACTGGGTGGCGTTTTTCAAAAAATCGGGGCTTGTTTCGCTGATTTTGCTTGTTTTGGCTGCCATCGTGTATGCGTTGGTCAGGTTTATGAAGAAAAAACCGATTTTGCCCGCTGCCAAACCCGAAGTACAAATCCCCGCACATATCACGGCATTGCAGGCATTGGACAAAATAAAAGCCGAAAAACTATGGCAACACGGCAGAGAAAAGGATTTCCACACACAACTGACAGACGTTGTCCGCGCTTATATTGACCAACGTTTCGGCATTAATGCAATGGAAATGACAAGCGAAGATATTTTGCAGCACCTGAAACAGCAAAACCTCAAACAAGTGCTGCAAGCAGCAGATTTGGTGAAATTTGCCAAGCAAAAAATGTTGCCGAATGAGAATGATTTGTGTTTGGAAAATGCGTATTCGTTTATTAATGAAACAAAAGAAGAAATATGACCTTTGCTAATCCATATTACCTATATTTATTGCTACTGCTTATCCCGCTCATTGCGTATTACATTCTGAAAAAGCGCAAAGAGCAGGCAGCATTGAAAATATCGACCACGCGGGCGTTTGCCGATATGCCAAAAACCTACAAGCATTATTTGCTGCACGCGCCTTTTGTGTTGCGGGTGTTGGCGTGGGCGGCGTTAATCATCATCATTGCCCGACCGCTGGGCAGCCATAGCCGACAAGATGATACGACTGAGGGCATTGATATTGTGATGTCGCTTGATATTTCGAGCAGTATGCTGGCACAAGATTTGCGCCCCAACCGCTTGGAGGCGTTCAAAAAAGTGGCTGCCGAGTTTGTGAGGGAACGCCCGAATGACAACATCGGATTGGTGGTTTTTTCCGGTGAAAGTTTTACACAATGCCCGCTGACCACCGACCACGAGGCATTGGTCAGCCTGCTGGAAAATGTGCAGTGCGGAATGATTGAAGACGGCACCGCCATCGGCAACGGCTTAGCAACGGCAACCGCCCGACTGAAAGACAGCAAAGCGAAATCGAAAGTGATAATTCTACTCACAGACGGCTCGAACAATCGCGGGAAAATCGCGCCGCTCTATGCCGCCGAAATCGCCAAGACTTTTGGCGTGCGCGTTTATACCATCGGCGTGGGCGGCAGGGGCGAAGATATTGACGAGGGGACTTTGCAGCAAATCGCTGCCACAACCGGCGGCTCGTATTTTCGCGCTATGGACAACAAAAAATTGGAGGCGATTTATGAAGAAATAGACCAAATGGAAAAAACAAAATTCAATGTAAGCGAATATCATAAAAGAACGGAAGAATTTATGCCTTTCGCTATTTTGTTGCTTGTGTTTTTATTATGTGAAATGATTTTGAAAAACAGTATTTTAAAACAAATACCTTAAATGTTTAAATTTGCCAATCCCGACTATTTATATTTGCTCATTCTGATACCGATATTAATTATTTTATTTATCGGAGTTAGAATTTTTCGCAAACGCGACATTGCCAAATTCGGCAGTGCCGAAATGATGAAACAACTGATGCCCGAAGTGTCGGCAGGCAGGCAGCAGGCAAAATTTTACCTTTTGCTGGCGGCTGTTGCGCTGACGATATTGATGTTGGCACGCCCGCAATACGGCTCGAAATTTGAGAAAGTAAAGCAGCGCAACACCGAAATAATGATTGCGCTTGATATTTCCAACTCAATGATGGCTACGGACATTGCACCGAGCCGGTTAGAGAAATCGAAACAAATTCTTTCGCAACTTATTGACAACTTGGGTGATAACCGTATCGGTTTGGTGGTGTTTGCGGGCGAGGCGTATATTCAACTGCCCATCACG
Source organism: Prevotellaceae bacterium (assembly GCA_031261165.1). GTDB lineage: Bacteria > Bacteroidota > Bacteroidia > Bacteroidales > Paludibacteraceae > JAISJU01. The sequence continues at coordinate 14,089 of JAISJU010000037.1, read as the reverse complement.
TCAGACCTCGCATCGGCAAAAATGTTCCTCGCGTCTATTTCGCCGAGCCTCATTTCGCAGCAGGGAACGGCGATTGGCGAGGCGATTGATGTGAGTTTGCGCTCATTTTCGAGCAAAAAGGGCGTGAGCCGCGCAATTATCGTACTGACAGACGGCGAAAATCACGAAGACGATGCCGTGAAATCGGCAAAAAAGGCTGCCAAACAGGGCATTGCGGTGTATGTGGTCGGTATGGGAACGACAAACGGCGTGCCTATTCCGGTGGAAAATTCAACGGATTTTAAGCGCGACCGCGATGGCAAAATCGTCATTACGAAACTGAACGAGGCAATGTGCCGCGAAATCGCCGAGGCGGGACAGGGCATTTATGTCCGCGCCGACAACAGCAACGCCGCACAAAAAGCCGTGTCGAAAGAAATAGAAAAACTGTCATCAACCGAAATGGAAACAAAGGTTTTTACCGACTTCAACGACCATTTTCCACTCTTGGCGTGGGTGGTGCTGGTGCTGCTGTTGGCAGAATTTTTCATATTGGAAAAGCGGAATAAATTATTCATCAAATATAAATTCTTTTAAAAATAAAAATGAAAATCAAATCATATATTTTCACTATTTCCATTTTTTGTTGTACCTTTGCATTCGCACAAAAAGAGGAAATTAACAGCGGCAACAAACTTTACAAAAGCAAAGAGTATGATAAAGCCGAAACCGCTTACCGTGAGGCACTTTTGAAAAATAAAACTTCGACAGAGGCGAATTTTAATTTGGGCAACGCGCTGTATAGGCAAGGGAAATTTGACCAAGCCAAAGAACAGTTTCAAGTAATTGCCGAAACTGCCCAAGACAAAAAAACGGCGGCAGCGGCATACCACAATCTCGGCAATGCGTTTATGTCGCAAAAAGATTACGGCAACAGCGCGGAGGCATATAAAAAGGCGTTGAAACTCAACCCGAAAGACGAGGATACGCGCTACAATTTGGCTTTGGCAAACGCATTGATGAAAAAAGAAAAACAAAATGAACAGCAACAAGCACCGCCACCGCCTGAAAGCACGATGCCACAAGAAAATGCGCAACAAATTTTAGACGCTTTTCAGGAAGACGAGCAAGAATTGTTGAACAATATGAACACGCAAACACCCGATAAACGACCATTAGATAAAGATTGGTAATGAAACGAATTATTCTGATATTAAGCACTTTAATTGCTTGTGCTGCCGTTGCGCAAAATACGGCTCTGCGAGTTAGCGCACCGGCGACCGTAGCCGTTGGCGTGCCGTTTGATGTCGCGTTCAGCATTGATGCCGATGCGAAAGACCTGCGTTTGGATAACTTTGACGGCTTTGATGTGCTGATGGGACCTTCCACAGCCAAAAGCAGCAGCATATCCATTAGCGGAAACGGTATTCGGCAGTCGGTTACAAGCGCGTTTTCTTATGTTTTGCAAGCCCGAAAAGAGGGTACATTTACTATTCCCGCCGCAACGGTGATGGTGGGCAATAAAAAATACACGTCTAAACCGCTGGAAATAACCGTAGCAGCCGCTCAAAACCAACAAAACACTTATTCTTCGCCCAGCCAGTCGAGCATACAGACCATCGGCGGCGTAGATGTTTTTATCAAGGCAATTCCCTCGAAAACAACGGTTTATGAGCAGGAGGCGGTTTTGCTGACTTACAAACTCTATATACGCGGTGTGGCAGAAATTTTCAAACTCGGCGAAAGCAAATATCCCGATGCAAAGGACTTTTTGACACAGGAAATACAGTTGCCCAACAACAAGCAATGGTCAGACGAAACGTACAACGGAAAAATGTACAGCACGGTCATTTTAGAGCAAAAACTGCTTTATCCGCAAAAAGCGGGCAGTTTGCAAGTCGGCGCGGGCGAGTATGAAAGCCAGATGCGGATAATCAATAGTGCTGCAAACGGCATTTCGGACAGATATATCACCGGTTTTCAAGATGTTACGCGAAAAATTGCCGTGCCTGCCGTGAAAATCAACGTCAAACCTTTGCCTGCGGGCAAGCCGAAGTCTTTCGACAATGCCGTAGGAAATTTTACGCTAAAATCCGGTATTAGCGATACGAAAGTAAAAGAAAACGAGGCAGTTACGCTTACAATTTCTATTGAAGGCAACGGCAATCTGCGCTCTATCAAAAACCCCGAAATTCGGTTTCCAAACAAATTTGAGGTGTATGATGCCAAAATTAATGCTAAACTCAAAAACACTACGGCGGGCGTAAGCGGCACAAAAAGCATTGAATATTTGGCTATTCCGCGCGACACAACAGGCGTTTTCTGCATTCCGGCAACGGAATTTTCGTATTTCGAGCCTTCTTCTCAAAGTTATAAAACGCTGAAAACCAATGTCTACCATATAACGGTGGAAAAAGGCGATGGCACGACAAGCGGAAATATGCAGAATTTTGCCAACAAACAAAATGTAAAAATGCTCGGCAGCGATATTCAATTCATCAATACCGCCGACACCGCTTTGCAACCGAAAAATAATTTTATTTTCGGCACTTTGCTGTTTATTTTCTGTTACCTCATTCCGCTTTTGTTGGCAATCGTTTTGTTTATTATTTTTAGAAAACAGGCAAAAGAAAACGCCGACATTGCGCTGACACGCACCAAAAAGGCAAATCAAACAGCAACCAAACGCCTGAAAACGGCACACAAATATTTACAGGAAAACAACAAAGAAAAGTTCTACGATGAGATATTGAAAGCACTTTGGGGCTATTTTGGCGATAAATTCAGCATTCCGGTTGCCGACCTCACAAAGGAAAATATTGAAATGGAATTATCAAATATCGGCGCAGACGAAACGTTGATTGCCGACTTAAAAAACATTCTTTCTACCTGCGAATATGCACGCTACGCGCCCGCCGCGCAAGATGACGAAAGGGGCGAACTGTATCATTTGACGGTAGAAAAAATAAGCGAACTTGAACAAATGATAAAGAAATAAAAATGAAAAAAGCAATTTTAATATTATTCTCGGTTATTTTAGTATTTTCTGTTTCCGCCCAAAACAAAATGGTGGAGGCAAACGCACTCTATTTGGCAGAAAAATACGAAGAGGCAGCGGCTGCATACACGGAGATACTGCAATCGGGCAAAGAATCGGCAACATTGTACTACAATCTTGGCAACGCCTGCTACAAACAGAACAAAATCGCGCCTGCCATTTTGAACTACGAACGCGCCCTGCGCCTCAAACCAAATGACGAAAACACGCGGCACAACCTCGAACTTGCCCGCGCCCGCACAGTGGATAACATCGAAACGCTTAATCCGTTTTTTCTCAAAATATGGATTACGAATGTGTCTAATCTGTTGAGTTCAAACGCTTGGGCGGTGATGAGCATTGTTGCATTTATACTTTTTATCACAGCGGCGTTTTTTTACTTTTTCGGCAGATACCGCCTTGTGCGGAAAATCGCGTTCGGCAAAGCCTGCATATTGTTGCTGCTTAGCATTTCAAGTTTTTGTTTTGCAAAAATGCAAAAGGACAACATCGAAAGGCGGGATTACGCCATTGTTTTCAGCGAGAACGTAACTGCCAAAGGCTCGCCTGACGAGAGCGGAACGAATTTATTTGTGCTGCACGCGGGTACAAAGTTGCGCATCAAAAGCGCGTTTGGCAACGGGCTTTGGCTCGAAATTCAACTCGAAGACGGCAACACAGGCTGGGTAAAAGCAACGACAGTAGAAATAATTTAAAACCTGAATACTATGGAAAACTTTTTGGAACAAATCTTGCGTTGGGACAGAGATTTCTTCTTGCTGCTCAGCGGCTGCCACTCCTCGTTTTTCGATGGTTTTATGTGGCTTTTTTCATCAATGATAGTTTGGATACCGATGTATGCGTGCGTGTTGTACGTCATTCTCAGGGACAAGCGCAAGGAGTTTTTGTTCATCACATTGGGTTTGATACTGACCATTGTGTTGAGCGACCAACTGTCTTCGGGCTTGATAAAGCCGATGGTGGAACGCCTGCGCCCCTCGCACGAGCCGATGCTGACGGGGCTGGTGCGTTTGATAAACGGCTATGCGGGCGGACAGTTTGGCTTTGTGTCTTCGCACGCGGCAAACAGTTTTGCTTTTGCCCTGTGCACTGCGCTTGCCTTCCGATACCGACCTTACACCTTTGTTATTTTCCTTTGGGCGGCACTCAATTCTTATTCGCGCATTTATCTGGGCGTGCATTATCCGCTTGACGTTATCGGCGGCGCGGCGGTGGGTATTGTTTCGGCACTGTTCGTATATATGGTGATGAGTTACATCAAAAAACTTTACACCGGTTTCAATTACAAGCGACTCGGTGGACTGAATACTACTGTTTCGGGCTTTGAACACCGCAGCGTACAGTGGATTATTTATTTTCTGCTGCTCACTGTGGGTTTCATTTGCTTGTTCGGGTATGAAATAAGCAAGTTTATATAAAATTTATCTGCCTGATTTTCAATGGCAACAGAAAAAATTTGAAAAAACTTTGCATTTTATTGCCAAAATATTTGTTCCGTTTAAAAAAACGCCTTACATTTATAGCACCATATTTTTACATAAATAATTAACCTTATAAATTCTAAAACACTATGACTAAAAACATTTCATTCAACGAATTACGTCAAATTAAAGACCAATTGCCCGCCGGCGCAACTCACAAAATTGCCGAACAACTCGGTGTGTCGGTAGAAACTGTCCGCAATTATTTTGGCGGACATAATTTTAAAGACGGACAAAGTTGCGGCGTGCATATCGAACAGGGTCCCAACGGTGGCATCGTAGAACTTGACGATACGACCATTTTGGATTTGGCTCTAAAATTGATTGGCGAGGGCAAATAAAAAAAGAGAGGCGAAAGCCTCTTTTTTTATTTTAAAATAAATCGAATTATTCTGCGACCGCACGCACGGATAGACCGTACCTGCGGTCGTTGTCGTACCAATCTGCGTAGCCACTGTTGAAGTACAAGACGTACGCGTAGCCACTGCCGTCCTGCGTACTACTCCAATAGTTGCCGCTCGCGCCTGCGTTGCCGAGCGTGCCGTCACTGTAGCCCCGATTGCCTGCGGCAGGCAGGAAGAGGCTGTTGTTTGTGGTCTTATCAGTAAATAGACGACCGCCTACGCCGTTTTGTGTAGTCCATTCATTTGTTACTTTTTCAGTGTCAAGCAGAGTTTGCAGTTCTTCTGTTGTTGGCACACGCCAACCGGCAGGGCTTGGGTCATTAGCGGCAGTCCATTCAGTACCTTCGGGAAGAGTGCTGTCCCAATTTTCTACTGTTTTGCCTGTGGCAGACCAAGCCGTTTTTCTGTTCCATTGATAGAGTTTGCCTGCGCTTTCGGGAGTGGCTGCAAATGTGCCTGCGGCATCTACATTGCGGGTTGCCCATTTTACGCCGTTGATTATTACGCCTGCGTCAGTGGTTTGTGTGTTTTTCTTCGACACGCCGCAAGAGATTACAAAACTCGCGGTAGTTGCCACGCTTAGGATAAGCATCAGCCAGAATAAAATCTTTTTCATATTTCTTTTTGTTTTATATTAGACTTGTTCGGAAAGTTTTGTTTTCGGGGGCAAATGTACAATGTCTTTTTTAAAATACAAGCATTTGTACATATTTTTTTTATGGATAAGATAAAAAAATGTCCCTGAAAGGGGCAAACTATAACGGAAAAAAATAGTTTAATCCTTTCGGGACAATGAAAATCTCCAAGTTTTGCGCATTTAAAACATAAGCATTACTTTTGCAGCCGAAAAAAACAAGAAATATGCAAATATCACAATCCGAACTTCAAACCCGTTGGCAAAAAATCCAACAAAAAATAAAAGCGGAGCAGGCTGACGGCTGCCTGATTTCCACAAACGTCAACCTTTTGTACGCTTTGGGGCGCGTTATCAACGGCTACGCCTACCTGCCTGCGGAGGGCGATGCGCTCGTTTTTATCCGCCGACCCGAAGGATTTTCGGAAAATAATTATTTCTATATCAGCCGTTTGGAACAAGCCGTTGATATTTTGAAAGAAAAAGGCATTGCGCCGCCGCAAAAACTTTTGGTGGAAAGCGGCGAGATGACGCACGAAGATTGGCTGCGCGTGCAAAAAGCGTTGCAAGCACAGGAAATGCGCAACGCCACCACGCTTTTGCGGCAAGTGCGCAGCATAAAAACGCCTTACGAAATAGAACAGGTGCGCGAGTCGGCACGCCTGCAATCGCTCGCCTACACGCAAATTCCCACACTCTACCGCAGCGGAATGACCGACCACGAATTTTCGGTAGAAATAGAGCGCAACGCCCGCCTGCTCGGCAATCTGGGCATTTTCCGCATTTTTGGGCAGTCGATGGAAATTTTTATGGGCAGCGTGCTTGCGGGTGAAAACGCCGCCGCGCCTTCGCCCTACGACTTTGCGCTCGGCGGTGCGGGAATGAGTAGCGTGCTGCCCATCGGACATAGCGGAAAACCGCTGCAACAGGGCAATTCCGTGATGGTTGATGTGAATGGCAACTACACCGGCTATATTTCGGACTTGACGCGCACCTTTTCCATCGGCAAACTGCCGAAAGAGGCGTATTTTGCGCACGATGTCGCCATTGAGATACAAAACCGCTTGGCGGAAATGGGCAAAGCGGGCGCGGTGTGCGAAGATTTGTACCTCGAATCGCTGCGCATTGCCGACCGGCACGGTTTGAGCAACTGTTTTATGGGTTTGTCGCAAAAAGCAAAGTTTGTGGGACACGGCATAGGATTGGTTATCAACGAACTGCCTGTGCTTGCCAACAAAGCAAAAGATGTTTTGCAGGAAAATATGACGATTGCCGTTGAGCCGAAGTTTATTATCAACGGCGTGGGCGCAGTGGGCGTGGAGGATACCTTTATTGTGCATAAAAACGGAATGGAACGCATTACGAGCAGCCCGCAGGAAATTATTGATTTGGAAAAATAGTTATTTTTACTTCTTCGTGTCTTCGCGCCTTTGTGTCTTCGCGTTTAGTATAAAAAAAGCCGCAAGCGGCAAAATACTAAACACAAAGGTACAAAGACACAAAAGCACGAAGAAAATAAATTTCTTAAAATAATAGTTATTTCAAAAATAATGATAATCTTTGCAGTCAAATTTTTTAATAACCTGAAACTATGAAAAAAATCTTAGCCCTTATCAGTATTTTATTTGCGCTAAACCTGTCCGCTGCCGATATTCCGCAGCACATTTCCTACACCCAAATTTATGATTTTGTAGATGAGTTGGCAAATGACGGCATCATCGAAATTCATTCGGTTGTAAAGCCTTACAGCCGCGAGTACATCGCACAAAAACTGCAAGAGGCAAAGGCAAAAGAGGAAAATCTGAGCCGCCGCCAACAAAAAGATTTGGATTTTTATCTGAACGATTATGCGTTGGAACTCAACCGCTTGCCCGAAACAAAAGTGGCTTACCGCAGCAATAATTTGACTTTGGCACTCATTCAGCCCGCGTTTCATTACCGCGACTCGCTGTTTCGCCTGCGACTGACGCCGATTTTGGGCGCGGAGTTTTCGTACAACAAAAAAGGACACCCTGCCAACCGTACTGTTGGGGCGGATTTTCAGGGAACAATTTGCAAATATGTGTCCGTTTTTGGCAGTTTGCGCGATATGGCTTTTCAGGGCGAACTGCTCTCGCGCCCCGCGTATCTGAATAATTTTGCGGGATATGAGTACAAAGAATCGGAAGGACAAACGGCAAATTTCAGCGATTCGCGCGGCGGCATCAAAGTGGGCAACCGTTGGGGAAGTATCGGCTTGGTAAAGGACAACATCGTGTGGGGCGATAACTATCACGGCAGTAATATCCTGTCGGGGCGTGCGCCGTCTTTTCCGATGATTACTTTGCAGTTGAAACCCGTGCGGTGGTTTCAACTTGATTACTTCCACGCTTGGCTGACTTCCAATGTGATAGACAGCACAAATTACTATGTGGAAAACGGCATCAAAAAACATTATCGCGCCACCAATAAGTTTATGGCGGCAAATATGCTGACTTTTACGCCTTTCCGAAAATTGGACATATCTATCGGAAATTCAATAATTTACGCCGAAAACAACGTGCAGCCCGCGTATTTTATTCCCATTGCGTTTTATAAATCCATTGACCATACTTTGACGAAAGGGATAAAATCGGAAAATCAAAACTCGCAAATGTTTTTGAACATTAGTTCGCGCAATATCAAACACTTGCATTTGTACGGCTCTATATTCGTTGATGAAATGAAGTTTGCGCGTTTCAAGCCGAGCAATAAGGAAACTAACCCGATTTCGTACAAAGCAGGTGCAAAATTGAGCAATTTCCCGCTGAAAAACCTCTATGTTCTGGGCGAATATACCCGCTCAAACATCATTAGTTACAAACATTCAATTCCCGCAATATCATATACATCAAACAGTTACAATCTGGGAAATTATCTTGGCGACAATTCGCAGGAAATTTATGCGGAAATCGGCTACAAGCCCATTCGCGGCTTGAGTCTGTCCGTTTCATACCTCAACGCAAAGCACGGCAATGAGTACGAATATTTGAGGCGTGATGAAAGAAACGTTAATCAGATTTCAAATATTATTTCACAGAAGTTTATGAAAGATGTTGTCTGGACAAACACAACTTATTCATTCAAAGCACTATACGAAGTAATAAACAATTTATATGCAGGGCTGAATGTGATGTACAGCGACATTCAAACTCAAAATCCGAAATCGGCAAATATACCCGGCGAAATCCGTCCCGCCAACGGCGCACAGGGTTATTTGGATTTATACACGCCGAAATTCTTTCAGGGCAAAAACCTTACTTTAAATATGATGTTGAGTATCGGATTTTAAAAAAAATATTAACTTTGTGTCCTTAGTGAAATTCTTTGTGCGCTTTGTGGTAAAAAGTCAAACCACAAAGCACACAAAGAATTTCACTAAGGACACAATGAGAATCAATGCAAAATCTTATAAATCAACTCTTTCAACAATTCGCCATTGGAGGCGGAAGGATTGCCGAACCCCTTTCCCCGCGCATCGCAAGTACGGATTAAAGCGATGATGTCCATCACTTTTTTAGCCGGATAATTGCGCAAAGCAAGTTCATAATCTTTTGTGAAATAAGGGTTTATCTTTAATTCGGCGGCTATTGCGCTTGGCGATTTTACAGGCAGGTAGTAGAGCAGAAACAAGCCCGAAAAGAAATTAAACAGCACTGTGAGCGTAACCACCAGCGGGTTGTCCTTTGGGTTTTGCTCAAAATAATGCGCAATTTGATTGGCTTTCAACACATTGCGGTTTATCAACGCCGCTTGCAACTCAAAGTTGTTAAAATCTTTGCTGATGCCGATATTTTTTTCCACCAAATCGGGGGTAATCACCTTTTCATCAGCAGATTTTGTTATCAAAAGTTTGTCCAACTCACCAACCACGCGCCCCAAATCCGCACCCAAGAACTCGGCAATCATCATCGTGGCTTTCGGCTCTATCGACACGCCTTTGTTTCTCAAATAACTGCTGATAAAGGTCGGTATCTGGTTGTCGTACAACTTCTTGCTCTCAAACATCGTGCCGACTTTGGCAACTTCCGATATAAATTTCCTGCGCATATCCGGCTTGCCGTATTTGTAGCAAAACACCAAAACGGTGGAAGCGAGCGGCTTTTGCGCATAAAACTGCAAATCTTCAAAATTCTTGATATTTTGCGCCTCTTTTACCACCACCACCTGCCGCTCCGCCATCATCGGGAAACGCTTGGCAGTGTTGATAACCGTGCGAATATCAACGTCTTTGCCATAAAGCACGGTTTGATTAAACTCGCGCTCATCGGCAGTCAGCACCGTTTCGAGAATGTAATCCGAAATCTTGTCGATGTAATACGGCTCTTCGCCCATCAAAAAATAAATGGGACTGTAGTGCCGATTTCGCAGTTCCGACATAATTTCATCGTATGTTGTTTCTTTTTTTGCCATAACTTCGTTTTGTTTGGCACGCAGATGACGCTGATTTTATGGATTTTCGCAGATATTTTTTTGTGTTTTTCTGCAAAATCTGCGAAAATCCTAAAAATCTGCGTTATCTGCGTGCCAATTACGTGCTTAAAATGATTACCTTTGCAAATCGAAACGCAAAAGTAATAAAATTAATGCAATCGCTCAACTTTCCGCCCTATTCTTTTAAAATAAAAAAGGAAAAAGAGAAATTTTCCATTTTTTGCCGCACGCGCAAACGCTACGTTGCGCTCACGCCCGAAGAATGGGTACGTCAGCATTTCACAGAGTTTCTCATTACGGAAAAACACTATCCGCCCGCACTGCTTGCCAACGAGGTGCAGATAGAACTAAACGGCTTGAAAAAACGCTGCGACACCGTGATTTATAACCGCCAATGCGAGCCGCTGATGATTGTGGAATACAAAGCCCCCGAAGTTGCCATCACGCAAAAAACTTTCGACCAAATCGCCGTGTACAATATGCGTTTGAACGTGCGTTACTTAGTGGTTTCTAATGGATTATCGCATTATTGTTGCCGCGTAGAAGAGGGGAAAATTGAGTTTTTGGCAGAAATACCCGCTTATGAAGAAATAGTCATATAATATTTGTGTCCTTTGTGAAAGCCTTTGCGCCCTTTGCGGTTAAATTTTTACCACAAAGAACACAAAGAAATTTCACAAAGGACACAAAGAACTCACACTCATTAGCATCTTTCCAAAAACAACTCCACCAGCCGCGAAACCGGATACTCGTGCAAATCCCGCTGCAATATTTTTGTAAAATCCCCGCGCGGCTCGCCCTCTATATTAATAATGTAAAAAACGGCGTGAATGATGCGGTGCGTCAAAACGTGTTTTTGCACAAAAGGCAGCCCCGCGATGTCTATTTTCCCGCTGTCGGCAAAGATTTCGCGGAAATTTTCCGAAACAAGCAAATCATTTATGTAGCTTGCAGTTGCCGTTTCAATCAGCGGAAATTCGTAGAGATTTTTCCAAATATCGTTGCTTTCGCGCTTTTTCAGGTAAGTGAAATCGCCGTTTTTGACGAAAAAATAGTTGAAAAAACGCTCTTTTGCCGTTGCTTTTTTCAGTTTGACGGGCAGCATATTTACTTTTTTATTGCAAAAAGCGTTGCAGATTTCTTGCAGCGGACAAATTCCGCAGTCGGGCGATTGCGGGGTGCATTGCAAGGCACCAAACTCCATAATTGCCTGATTATGAACTGCCGAATGCGTTTTATCGAGCAGATTTTGCGCCAATTCCGAAAATTCGCGTTTGGCGCGGGGCGCATTTATCGGCGTTTCGATACCAAAAAGCCGCGCCAACACGCGAAAAACGTTGCCATCGAGCACGGCATAAGGCTGGTTGTAGGCAAACGAGCAAATGGCGGCGGCGGTGTAGTCCCCCACCCCTTTCAGTGCCAAAACCTGCGCATATTGTTGCGGAAATGCGCCGGCGTGTTGCATTTTTATCTGTCGGGCGGCGGCGTGCATATTTCGCGCACGGCTGTAATATCCCAAGCCCTGCCAATATTTAAGTACCTCTGTTTCATCGCTTTCAGCCAATGAAAGGACATCAGGGAAACGCTCCACAAAGCGGTTGTAATAATCCAAGCCCTGTGCCACGCGCGTTTGCTGCAAAATGATTTCGGAAACCCAAATCAGATAAGGGTTGCGGGTATTTCGCCACGGCAAATCGCGGCAATTTTGCCGAAACCAAGCCTGTAATTTTGCGCTTAACATATTGTTTTTTTGATATTTATATTCCATCTGAAATCCCTTTGTTTATCGCATACAAAGATAATATTCTTTTGGCTGGAATAATTTTTTTTTCAAAAAAACTTTCAAAACTCTTTGTCATTGAAAATAAATGATATATCTTTGCCGCTCAAAAAACAAATAAACAAAAAAACAAACCTAATAAAATTTTATTACAATGACAAAAGCAGACATCGTAAACGAAATTTCGAGAACCACAGGTATCGAAAAATCCGTAATCCTTCAAACAGTAGAAGCATTTACGGAAGAAGTTAAGAAATCGTTATCCAAAGACGAAAACGTGTATTTGAGAGGCTTTGGAAGTTTTATCGTGAAAGAACGCGCTGCGAAAACCGCACGCAACATCTCGAAAAACACGACAATCACCATTCCGGCGCACAAAATTCCGGCATTTAAACCGTCAAAACAATTTGTGGGTATTATCAAAAAGTAATCAATTTTTAAATTTATACGAAAATGCCAAGCGGAAAGAAAAGAAAAAGACATAAAATGTCCACGCACAAAAGGAAAAAAAGACTTAGAAAAAACAGACACAAGAAAAAGAAATAGTCTTTATCTGAAATTCTAAATCTTGTTTTATTCTTTTGATACACGCGAAAGAATAACAATTTTATAAAGAGCGAACTTGAAGCCTATTTCTTTGAGTTTGCTTTTTTGTACGATATTGGGATATTTGCTTCGCGTTAGCAAATATCGCGAAGCAAATATCCAAAAATATCGCGTTAGCAAATATCGCGAAGCAATTATCAAAAACATTATGAATAGCGAATTAATCGTTAATGTAGAACAATCGGAAATATCCATCGCTTTGCTGGAAGACAAAAATCTTGTGGAAATCAGCAAAGAAGGGCGCGAAACATCTTTTGCAGTCGGGGACATTTATTTGGGCAAAGTGCGAAAAATTATGCCCGGACTGAATGCTGCCTTTATCAATATCGGCTACGAAAAAGATGCTTTTGTGCATTACCTCGATTTGGGCAACCATTTTCCGACCCTCAACCACTACATCAAACAAATCACGGCTGAAAAGCGAAAAGCGTTGCCCATACAAAAGGTTCTGTTTGAAAAAGAACTGCCTAAAGACGGCGCAATTGCCGATATTTTGGCAAACGGACAGGATATTTTGGTACAAATAACCAAAGAACCGATTTCTACCAAAGGACCGCGCCTGACTGCCGAAATTTCCATCGCGGGGCGAAACCTGATTTTGATACCGTTTTCAAACAAGATTTCGGTGTCGCACAAAATAAAATCGAGAGCGGAACAAAAACGCCTGCAACAACTCATACGCAGCGTGTTGCCAAAAAACTTCGGCGTGATAGTGCGCACCGCCGCCGAAGGCAAAATGGTTGCCGAACTTGACAACGAACTGAAAATCTTGGTCAAAAGTTGGGACGATGCCATTCTGAAAGTATCCAAAGAGCCTCCTGCACCCAAGCGCGTAGCAAAAGAAATAGGACGCACTGCAAGTATTCTGCGCGACATTATCAACCCCGATTTTGAGGCTATTTATGTGAATGACCGCGAAACATACGAGGAAATTTTCTCTTATGTTACTATGATTTCGCCCGAACACGAAAAAATCGTCAGACTGTACAAAAACAGCGAAGTGCCGATTTTCGACAATTTTAATGTTACCAAGCAGTTAAAATCGTCTTTTGGGCGGGTGGTGTCTGTGCAAAACGGCGCGTATCTGGTGATAGAACACACGGAGGCGTTGCACGTGATAGACGTCAATAGCGGCACGCGCAAGAAACAATCTGACGAGCAGGAGGCAAGCGCAATGGAAGTCAATCTGGCAGCGGCGGAAATGATTGCCCGGCAACTGCGCCTGCGCGATATGGGCGGCATCATCGTGGTGGATTTTATTGACCTGCAACAGCAGGCTAACCGGCAAATGCTGTTTGAGAAAATGATAGAATTTATGCAGCCCGACCGCACAACACACAAAATATTGCCGCTCTCAAAATTCGGACTGATACAGATTACCCGCCAGCGCGTGCGCCCCGAAATGCGGATAACGGTTACCGAAGAATGTCCGGTGTGCGAAGGAAAAGGGAGGATACAACCCTCGCTGCTCTTTACGGACAGACTGGAAAAAGAACTTGATTACATCGTTCGTCAACTGAAAATAAAGAATATAATATTAACCGTACACCCCTTTATTTACGCCTACATCAATCAGGGATTTTTCCCGCTGAAATGGAAATGGAAATTCCGACACGGTTTCGGCGTAAAAGTCTTGCCTATGCAGAGTTACACGCTGCTCGAATATAAATTTACGGATAAAGATAAAAATCAGAT
>JAISJU010000181.1 GCA_031261165.1 Prevotellaceae bacterium | reverse complement strand
TTTAAAAACAAAGACCACTTTTCATACGATAGTAATTCGTTCTACTGTTTTGCCTGGCACTAATGAAAAGTATGGAGAAATAATAGAAAAAATATCTCAAAAGAAAAGAAATATTGATTTTGCAATAGTATCGAATCCTGAATTTTTACGTGAAGGGACTGCTGTAAATGATTATTACAATCCTCCTGTTACTGTGTTGGGAAGTGATAGTGAAAAAGGCTTGGATATTATGGCAGCCATATACAGTCAAATTAATGCTCCGATTGAAAAAACGGAAATAAAAGAAGCCGAAATAATTAAATATGTAAACAACTCATTCCATGCCCTGAAAATAACATTTGCAAATGAAGTGGGAAATATATGCAAAAAAATGGGAATAAATTCTCATCGCGTAATGGATATATTTGGAATGGATAAACAATTAAATATTTCAACATATTATTTTAAACCAGGTTTTGCTTACGGCGGCTCGTGTCTTCCAAAAGATTTAGGTGCTTTAAACACTCTAGCGCACGATTTGTATTTAGATGTACCAGTATTAAATTCTGTTGAAAAAAGTAATAAAAATCAGAAAAAGAATGCGATACGACTAATTGAGGGCTTAGGAAAGAAAAAAATATTGGTGCTGGGTATAAGTTTTAAAGTAGGTACGGACGACCTTCGCTATAGTCCCATAATTGATGTCATTCAGGAATTATTGGGAAAAGGGTATGAAATAAGACTTGTAGATAGTTATGTTGAATTGTCAAAAATTATAGGAAAAAATCGGAGTTATATAATGGAACGTTTACCTCATATTGCTAATTTATTAACAAAAGATATGCAAGAATCTATTGAATGGGCAGAAACTATTGTAATAACAAATAAAGAAAAATATTTTTTAAATTTACCTTTTAATAATTCAAAGCAAATAGTTGATTTGACGGGTATTGATAGTTATAAAAAACATCCCAATTATAATGGTCTTAATTGGTAGTGTTGAAACAGATTGTAGAAAATATTGGAAAATTTATGCCAATACACACTAATATATCGGAGATAGACACTAAACAATGGCAACAATTAGTTGATAATTCGCTTGTTGCCTCATTTTTCCAAACAAAAGAGTGTTACGGTTTTTACGCTTCATTGTCGTTTTTAGAGCCGTTTGTTTTTGGCATTTCCGAAAATGATAAACTTGCTGGCGTGATTTGTGGTTATATCATTGCAGACGGAGGGAAAATCAAACAGTTTTTTAGCCAAAGAGCAATAATTCCGGGTGGAGCGTTGTTAGATGAAAATATTTCAGATGAGGCATTGCAGGCTTTGTTGAATTTTACTGCCAAAACTTTGAAAAACAAAGCGATATATATAGAATTTCGGAATTATAGTGATTATTCCAAATACAAAACATCTTTTAAAGAATCAGGTTTTATCTACTATCCGCATTTGAATTTTCATATTTCAACTTTTGATTTGGAAACTTCATTCAGTAATATGAAAGCATCAAAACGACGGTGTGTAAGGTTATCTCAAAAAGAGGGTGCTGAAATCATTGAGATAAAAGAAAGTATAGATTTGAAAGCGTATTATGAGTTATTAAGTGATTTATATAAAAGAAAAGTAAAAACGCCGTTGTATCCGTATGATTTTTTTGAAAAATTAGTTCAATTACCGCTAGGGAAAATATTTGCTATAAGATACAATTCTCAAATTATAGGGGGAAGTGCTTGTGTTTGTTTGGATAATAAAACAATTTATCAATGGTTTCTTTGTGGATTGGACGGAAAGTATAAAAATGTATATCCTTCCATATTGGCAAATTGGGCGACAATCGAGTATGCTGCGCGCAATCATTTCAGTCGTTTTGATATGATGGGTGCAGGAAAACCGGATGAAGATTATGGTGTGAGAATTTTTAAAGCGGAATTTGGTGGTACATTAGTTGAGCATGGAAGATTCTTGTGTATTTGTAATAAAACTTTGTATAAAATGGGGCAACTTTATGTAGAAAAAATAAAGAAATAATGTAGATATTGTGTTTATATCAATTTAAGTTCAAATAAAAATGCACGATTTTACTTTAAAAATTTATAAAGAGTTTCTTTCAGCCATACTTCAAAATGGTTACACAGTGTTGACTTTTGAAGATTTTGTGTCGTTAGCAACGGTTCATTATCCGATTATTGTTATTCGCCACGATGTTGATGCCAAGCCCGAAAGAGCCTTAGAAATGGCTAAACTGGAATATAAAATGGGTATTAAATCCACTTATTATTTTAGAATAAAAACAGATCAACAGGCTGTTGTTCAGCAAATTGCTGCTTTTGGACACGAAATAGGTTATCATTATGAAGATTTAGCGGCGAGCAAAGGAGATTTAACTAAAGCCATCACTCATTTTGCAGAAAATTTATTGTATTTAAGGCAATTTTATCCCATCAAAACCATTGCTATGCACGGCAGTCCGCTGTCACCTTACCATAACCTGGATTTATGGAAAACATTTGATTATAAAGATTATGGAATTATAGCAGAACCATCTCTTTTTTTGAAAGAAAAAGCCATTTCCGAGCCTGTCGATTATTATTATCTGACGGATACAGGAAGATGTTGGGACGGTGATGGTTATAATGTAAGGGACAAAATAGATGGTTGCAAGAATGGTGCTTTTCTTCAAGTACATACAACAGCAGATTTGATAAGAATATTATCATCAAAATTCTTTTGTAAAAATAATACGAGCAAATTCTTTTTTTTACTAACTTTACACCCTCAACGTTGGACAGATAGTTTTGTCGCTTGGATGGCAGAATTTATTTGTCAAAATGTGAAAAATATCGTCAAACAATTAATGAAAAAGGAGAGAATATGAATAAAACTACATCGTTTAATTTTTTGGTTTTCATTCAGTTTGGAATAGTTTATCTTTTGGTATTCTTACTGTTGGTTTTTGTCAAGATATTGTTGCCTGAAGAAACTTTATCCCATTATTTTAACGATAACTTTCTGATTCTCATGTTGGTTTCGCTGTTTTCAGGCATAGTCTCTCGAAAATATTCTTTCTCACCCAAAATTCACTTGAGGCGAATTGTTAATTACCGTATATGTTTGTCGGGGATAGTAGCTCTTATTCTTTTGGTTTTCTTTAAACTTTTTCTAAAAGAAACGTTTTACGGTTTATATTTCCTGTTTCTTTTTATGGTATCTCTCGTCATATTTGAGATATTTGTTGTATATCTTTATTATTCGTTTGTTCGTTCGGGGAAAGCCTTAAAAGATATTGATGAAATAGAGAAAAGTCGTGAAAGGCAGACAAAAGTCTATCCTGTTTTGCGAACAAAAAGGGAGATAATCACTACATTTTTGGGTGAGAAATTTTCGTCGTGGCTTGCTTGTCAGGTAGATGTGGAAAATGATAAAACGGCTATTTGTGCTACGACACAAAATGTAACTATTGAACTTCTACCGCATTACAGCAAAGAAGCAATTATCAATTTACGTAAAATAAATGATATTGCACATATCAATAAGTTTTTTGAATTGGTGAATGAAAAATTATCAGTACAAGGTATTTTTATCGGTATAGTTGAAACGATAGAACATCGGCACGACGTTATTTTCAATAAATATTTTTTTCCGGTCAACTACATTGTACTTGTTGTTGATTTCTTTTTCAATAGAGTGTTGCCTAAAATCAAACTGACACAAGATGTATATTATTATTATACTAAAGGTACGAACAGGGCATTGTCTAAAGCCGAAGTGTTGGGACGGTTGTATTCGTGCGGGTTTGTACTAAAAGAAGGAGTTTTTATTGATAACCACTTTGTTTTTTGTGCAATAAAAGAAAAGGTGCCTCTTTTTGACAATCATCCTACTTATGGACCTTTTGTGGCTTTGCGAAGGGTAGGGAAGAGCAAAAAAGAAGTGTTGATTTACAAAATGCGTACAATGTATCCCTATTCCGAATATATTCAAAAATACGTGTATGATATGCAGGGAACATCGAATGGTGACAAGGCGGAAAACGATTTTCGGATTACCCGTTGGGGGAAGTTTTTCCGAAAATTTTGGTTAGACGAATTGCCTATGTTTATAAATCTATTCAAAGGAGATGTGAAAATAGTTGGTGTACGCCCTTTGAGTTGGGCAAAATTTGAAACATACCCTAAAGACTTGCAGGATAAACGAATACGTACCAAACCCGGATTAATACCGCCTTTTTACAGCGATTTGCCCAAAACGCAGGAAGAATTGTTTGAGTCGGAAGACCGTTATTTGGATGCTTATTTCAAAGCCCCTTTACGCACGGATATTCGTTATTTTTTCAAGGCGATTAACAATATCGTTTTCAAACGAGCGCGAAGCAAATGACCTTTCTTAATTAAGATTAGCAGCCATAAATATTATTTTTGGACTTCCTGTCGTAACTTTGCGAAAAATGGAAGTCTTATGAAAAATCTGCGGAATATTTTATTTTACATCATTGTAATTGGCTCATTTTCAGTACTTATTTATGCTATCGTTTGCGCGGGCGAAACCTTGCAAACGGGGCGCGATATTGTAACCAATGCCTCCGAAAAAACGGTTTTTCAAGAGTTTGTCGGCTCAATTTTAGATAATTTACACCATTCCATCGGGCTGTTGCTCTTGCAAATGCTCGTTATCATTGTGGCGGCACGGCTGTTTGGTTGGCTGTTTAAAAAAATCGGGCAACCGAGCGTTATCGGCGAAATTTTTGCAGGCATTTTGCTCGGACCTTCGCTCTTGGGAACTTGTGCGCCCGATGTTTCGCAGTTTGTTTTTCCTGCAATTTCATTGACTAACCTCAATATACTCAGCCAGATAGGACTTATCCTGTTTATGTTTGTTGTCGGTATGGAACTGAACTTGAAAGCCTTGCGCAACAATGTTCACGAGGCGGTGGTGGTCAGCCACGCAAGCATCATCATTCCCTTTACGCTCGGCGTGGGATTGACGTGGTTTGTGTATCCGATTTTGGCACCGGAACACGTCAAATTTTCTTCATTTGCCCTGTTTATGGGCATTTCAATGAGTATCACGGCATTTCCCGTCTTGGCGCGGATTGTGCAGGAACGCGGCATTCAGAAAACCAAACTTGGCGCAATCGTCATCACTTGCGCCGCGGCAGACGACATCACGGCTTGGTGTCTGCTCGCCGTAGTTATTGCTATTGTCAAAGCCGGAACTTTTGTAAGCGCCTTATATACAATTCTTTTTGCGGTATTGTTTGTGCTGTTTATGCTCAAAATATTGCGACCTTTCCTGCGCAAAATAGTGAAACGTTACCACGGCGAGAGCGACAAAAAAAATCTGGTGGTGCTGTTTTTCATCATTCTGATTTTGTCCGCGTTTTTTACCGAAAGCATCGGCATACACGCGCTTTTCGGTGCGTTTATGGCAGGGGTAATAATGCCCGACAATATGAATTTGCGAAAAATGTTTGTTGATAAAATCGAAGACATTTCGCAAGTATTGTTTTTGCCTTTATTCTTCGTTATCAGCGGTTTGCGCACACAAATCGGCTTGCTCAACGATTGGCAACTGTGGAAAATCACAGCAATCATTATCCTTTGCGCCATCATCGGCAAATTTGTCGGCAGCGCGTTTGCTGCAAAATTTGTAAGGCACAACTGGCGCGACAGCCTCAGCATTGGCGCACTGATGAACACGCGCGGTTTGATGGAACTCGTGGTGCTGAACATCGGCTACGACCTTGGCGTTCTCGGCACGGAAATGTTCACAATGATGGTCATTATGGCACTTGTAACTACTTTTATGACAGGACCTTCGCTGAATTTGATAGAAAGGTTGGGGAAAAAGAAAAATACCGAAAGTCAATAACTTTCGGTATTTTTCTGTGGTACCACCAGGAATCGAACCGGGGACACAAGGATTTTCAGTCCTTTGCTCTACCAACTGAGCTATGGTACCATTTTTCTGATTTGCGGGTGCAAAGGTAGTGCTTGTTTTTGTAACTACAAAATTATTTGCCGATTTTTTTCAGAAAATATTTTTTATCGAATTTCAAACTTTGCCGAAATTGCCTCGTCAGCCGAGTTACCACCTGCAAACAATGTATAAACGCCCTGTGGCACAAGCATTTTATTGCTCGTTTCATTCCATTTTTGCAAGTCGGACAAAGGAATTGATACTTTCACTTCTGTTGTTTCACCCGATTTTAAGGCTATCCGCTTGAAATCGCGCAATTCTTTCAGCGGAAGATGTTGTCCGTCAGGATATTTCACATACACTTGCGCCACTTCATCGCCTGTGCGGATACTTGTGTTTTTCACTTTAAACGAAAATTCGAGTGTTTCATTTGCCGAAAAATTTTGTTTGGGTTTCGCTGCCCATTCATAAGCAAAAGTGCTGAAACTCAACCCATATCCAAAAGGATAAAGCGGTTTTCCGCCGAAATAACGGTAAGTACGGTTTGTCATATTATAATCCTCAAAATCGGGCAAATCGCTGTCTTTTTCGTAAAACGTTACCGGCAGTCGCCCGGAAGGATTGTAGTTTCCGAAAATCACATCGCTTACGGCTTTGCCCATAAACTCGCCGCCGTACCAAGCGTTGAGTATGGCATCGGCATTTTTTTCTTCAAAAGAAATCGCGCTGCCGGTCATCATTACAAAAACAATAGGCTTTCCGGTGGTTTTCAATATGTTAAGAAAATCATTCTGAATCTTCGGTAGCAAAATAGAAGTTCTGTCGCCTTTGAAAAAGCCGTCAATCACCACGTCAGGCTTTTCTTCGCCTTCAATGTTGGGCGTCAGTCCGCCCGCAAAAATAATCAGGTCGGCATCTTTTATCTTGCTCATTTCAAACGATTTCGGCGTTTTGCCATAATAACCGATAACCGTATCACAATAAATTTCTACTTTCGCACCGACTTCTTCTCTAATGCCGTCCAAAAGCGTAATTATTTTTGTTGGGAAACCGTTGTAATTGCCCAACTGTACTTCGGGATTGTTGGCGTTGGGACCTACAATAGCAATCTTTTTCAGCGTTTTTTTGTCAATCGGCAATAAATTATTTTTGTTTTCCAGCATCACAATGGATTGCCGTGCCATTTTCAGTGCAAGTGCTTTATGTTCAGGTTTTTCCAAAGATGTAGAATCAATTTTTGAGAACGGCACGCGCTCTTGAGGGTCAAACATCCCCAAGCGCAAACGTATGGAAAAGAGCCGTTTGAGCGACACGTCAATGTCTTTTTCGCTGATAATGCTGTCTTTCACGGCTTGCAGCAAACCGAGATACGCTTCGCGTCCGCAATCAACGTCTGTGCCGTGAAAAACCGCATCGGCAGCCGCGTGGGGCGCATCGGTGTGAGTTTTGTGTCCTCTGTAAAAATCGTCAATTGCGCCGCAGTCGGAAGTTACATACCCCGTAAATTTCCACTTGTTGCGCAAAATATTCATCATTAACTTGTCGCTGCCGCAGCAGGGCTGTCCGTCAAAAGCGTTGTAGGCGCACATAAAGCCCGCTACGCCTGTTTCGGCAAGTTTCTGAAATGCAGGCAGATACGTGTCCCATAAATCGTAATTGCTTACACTTACGTTAAATTCGTGGCGATTGTGTTCCGGTCCGCTATGCACGGCAAAATGCTTGGCGCAGGCGGCGGCTTTGAGGTAATGCGGGTCGTCTCCCTGCAAACCCTGCACAAAATTTGCCGCCAAATTAGCCGTCAAATATGGGTCTTCGCCGTAAGTTTCCTGTCCGCGTCCCCAGCGCGGGTCGCGAAAAATATTGATGTTCGGCGTCCAAAACGTTAAACCGTGATAAATGGAAAAATCGCCTTTGGCAGAGGCGGTATTGTAAACCGCCCTGCCTTCTGTTGCTGTGAAATCCGCCATTTGACGCATCGCCTCCGTGTCCCAACCGGCAGCCATCGCAATCGCTTGCGGGAAAACAGTCGTTTTGTATTCCGTACGCGCGATGCCGTGCAAACATTCGTTCCACCAATCGTAGGGCGGAATGCCGAGTCGTTCAATAGCAGGCGTTTGGTTGAGCATTTGGCTTACTTTTTCCTCCAAAGTCAACCGCGAAACAATGTCGGCGGCGCGTTCTTCAATACTCAAATCGGGGTTTTGAAAAGGGTATTCGTACTTTGCTTTGCAGGCAAA
>JAISJU010000120.1 GCA_031261165.1 Prevotellaceae bacterium | reverse complement strand
CTCCTGTGGAGAGGGGGCAGGGGGGAGAGGTTGGGCGGGGGCTTTCTCTTTCCCCAGCCTCATCACGCTCGGCACCGCAAAAATCCCCGCGCCGACAACAAAAATCCCCGCCCCGGCGATGATAAACGACTGCGGAAGCCCAATCGCCGTAGCCACAAAGCCCGTTGCCAACAGTCCGAAGACGGAAGGCAAGAGCGAAAGGCTGTCGTAAGTGGAGAATGCCCTACCCTGCTTGTCAATATCTATGTTCGTTTGCATAATGACGGTAAAAGCACTGTTCCAAACCGCTGCCGCTACGCCGCTCACCGCCGTCAGCACGGCAAACCAGATGTACCCGCTCGGCGGCAGCAAGCCCGAGAGGAGGAACACCAAACCGTCTGTGATGCACATTGCGGCGATGATGCCCGCCTTGTTCAGGTGCTTGAACAGGTTGATGCTGATAAGCGTGCCGCCCACCAACATTCCCACCGACCACACAATCTCCACAATGCCCATCTGATACGTGTTTCCGCCGAAATGTTCGAGCGTCATCAACGGAAACAGCGCGGCAATGGGCAGTATAAAAAACATTGCGCCCAAATCGCTGAGGAAGAGCCAGCGCATACCTTTTTGTTTGAAAATCGCCTGCAAACCTTCTTTTATTTCTTTCCCGAAATCGGGCGTTACATCGTCTGCTTTAACAGGATTGGGGATTTTTACGAACAGCAGTGCCGCACAGGCAATCATCGCCCCAAAGACTTCGGTAGAAAGGATAACCGTCATATCAAGCACCGTAATCAAAAACGCCGCCAGCGCGGGACCTGCTATGTTGCTTGCCGAATAAATAATCTGGTTGATGCCCGAAATGCGCATCAGTTCGCTCTCCGGCGCAAGCAGCGGCACGCTCGCCTTCATCGCCGGCTGGTAAAACGCATTGCCCACCGACCGCAAGCCCGAGAGCAGATACACGTGCCAAATTTCCACCTTTCCGATAAAGAACAGCAGCACCAACACCGCCGTGCAGGCAGCCATAAAAAGGTCGGACAGAATCATCACCACTTTTCTGTTCCAACGGTCGATATACACGCCTGTGAACAGCCCCAGCACGAGTTGCGGCAAGAGCGTGGAAACCATCAGCAGCGACAGCACGGTGGGCGATTTCGTTTCGATGCTAAACCAAAAAATGATAGCAAAAGCCACAATGCTGCTCGTGAGCGAAGAGAAAAACTCCCCGCCCCAGATGATGGCAAATGTGCGTTTCCAATTCTTCATAAATAAATAAATAAATGAATAATTGAATAAATGAATAAACGAATAAATGAAAATCAGGCGTCAGCCATTCAATTACTCATTTATTCAATTATTCAATTAATAATTTCAATTCCTTATACAATTTATGCACCGGCAGCCCCATCACATTATAAAACGAGCCGTTGATGCTTTCCACCGCCACGTAGCCAATCCACTCCTGCACGCCATACGCGCCCGCTTTGTCGTAGGGGCGGTACAAATCCAGATAATAATCAATTTCCTCATCGCTGAGTTCGGCAAAAGTAACGTCTGTCGTAGCGGCAAAAGCCTTGCGGCTGTACTGCCTGCTGAGGCATACGCCGGTAATAACGCGGTGCGTTCTGCCGGACAGTTGCGTGAGCATTCGGCGGGCATCGGCTTTGTCCTGCGGCTTGCCGAACACCGCACCGTCAATCAGCACCACCGTATCGGCGGTAATCAGAATATCGTTCCTATTCAATGACGGCTGAAAGAAATCGGCTTTCTTCTCGGCAATGTGCAGCGGGATTTGTTCGCCCTGCAAATCGGCGGGGTAACTCTCGTCTATGCCGCCTGTTGTGCGCACCTCAAAGCGTATGTCCAAGCCCCGCAGCAGTTCGTGCCGGCGCGGGGAGTTGGAGGCAAGAATGATGTTGTATCTTCCTAAATCTTGTAGCATATATTAAATGTCTTTGTGTTTCTTCGTGTATCTTCGTGCCTTCTTCGTGTTTCTTCGTGTAAGAAATAATTACACGAAGAAACACGAAGTTTTACACGAAGATACACGAAGTTTGAATTAAATATCTAATGTTAACTGTTCAACTTCTGCTTTTTTATACCCCCGAATAATATCCCCCATCTTATAAAGCAATCCATATTTCAAACATTCCTCTTTAAACAGCACCGCCAAATTTTTATTGGGCGAATGGCAAGCATAACTGTTCCCGAAAGTCCGCATATATTGCTCTTTCAGCCCGCTGAAATGTTTATCCAATTGCTTATAAAAATACTCCCGCTGACTGTCCCGCAGCGTTACCCCGCCCGGCGACCAGACAAACTTTGCGCCGTTTTCATACGCCAGCCGGATAATATCCCTTATGTTTCCCTCCGCATCGGTAATGAAGGGAATAATCGGACACAGCAGCACACCGGTAAAAAGTCCCGCATCAGACAGCGTTTTCACAGCCCTAAACCTTGCGGAACTCGCACAAACATTCGGCTCAATCTTCTTGGATAATTCATCATCGGCAGCCGTAATACTCAGTTTCAGGATAACGCCCGCCTTTATTTTCGTAAAAATATCCGTATCGCGGACAATCAAGTCGCTTTTTGTTTCGAGGGATACGCCAAAGCCGTATTTTTGTATCAGCAGCAAGGCTTTGCGCGTGATTTCGTATTGTTTTTCCAGCGGGTTGTAAGTATCCGACATTGCGCCGATGCCCACCACGCCGCGCCGTTTCCGCGTTTGCAATTCGCGTTCCAAAGTTTCAATCTCATTGGCTTTCCCCCGCACCGTGTCGAAGTTTTCCACGCGGTAACAATCGCTGCGGCTGTCGCAATAAATGCAGCCGTGCGGACAACCTTTGTAGAGATTCATATTGTAATCCGCCCCAAACCATTGGTCACCGTGCGCGTGTTTTTGCAGGATTGTTTTAGCAGGGATAAAGTCCATTATTACTAAGTGATGATTATATATTTCGTTCAGTAAGGGCGAAAAATTTTTCGCCCCTACGGCGGCTCTTTTATACTAAACGCGAAGACGCAAAGGCGCAAAGTTTAGAAATGTTGCAATAATTTAATGTCTAAATCACCTTCTCTACATTATAATTATTTCTCTCCGGCGCATTGCGCGTAATCATTTCGCCGAGAAATCCGACAAGGAACATCTGCGTACCGATAACCATTGCCGTGAGCGAGAGGTAAAAATAAGGATTGCTCGTTACCAGCGGCGCGGCTTTGCCCAAATGCAGCGCGGTAAGTTTGCCCACGCCCACAGCGATAACGGCAAGCAGCCCGAGCAAAAACACGATGCTGCCCGACAGTCCGAAAAAGTGCATCGGGCGAATGCCGAACTTGGACATAAACCACAGCGAGAGCAAGTCCAGATAGCCGTTCACAAAGCGGCTCAAGCCGAACTTCGTGTTGCCGTACTTGCGGGCTTGGTGCTGCACCACCTTTTCGCCGATTTTCTCAAAGCCTTCTATTTTTGCCAGATACGGTATGTAGCGGTGCATTTCGCCATACACCTCGATGTTTTTGACTACTTCTTTGCGATACGCCTTCAATCCGCAGTTGAAATCGTGCAAATTGTGTATGCCCGACACCGCCCGCGCCGTAGCGTTGAACAGTTTGGTGGGAATGCGCTTGCTCAGCGGGTCGTAACGTTTCTGCTTGTAGCCCGACACGAGGTCGTAACCCTCATCGGTAATCATTTTGTAGAGCGCGGGAATTTCCTCCGGACTGTCCTGCAAATCCGCGTCCATTGTGATAACGACTTCGCCCTGCGCCTCGCGGAAACCGCAGAAAAGCGCGGGCGATTTGCCATAGTTTCGGCGGAACTTAATGCCGCGTATGTTGGGCGACTTTTCCGCCAACTGTTCAATGACAAACCACGAGAGGTCGCGGCTGCCGTCATTCACAAAAATGATTTCATACGAAAACCCGTTTTCCGTCATCACGCGCTCAATCCACGCCGCGAGTTCGGGCAAAGATTCCGCCTCATTGTAGAGCGGAACAACCACCGAAATGTCTAATTTTTTATTGCTCATTTTCCTTTGTTTTTTTTACAATCGCCGATGTTACCAATGCCATTAACAATCCCCAAAAGCAGTGAATAACAAACTCCGAGAATACCGATGCGGCAGGCGAAGGAACGCCGATTTTAATTGCCTCGTCAATAATATTTTGCGGCATACCGAAGATTTGCAACTGCTCGATGCCCAGACGGAATTGCTCAGCCAGAAAATCCGGATTAATATACCGGTAATAAATAAACTGCACCATTCCCAAAATAACGGCTGCGGCGGCATACAGCACAATGCCGTAAGTCAGCGCATCAACGTAAGAAATCGCGCCGCCGAGTTCGGTGTCGCGATATTTTTTCTGAAAACGATACACGAGATACGGCACAAAAACGGCTAAAAAGATAACCGCAAAAGCGAAAAATCCGTTGTTGTCCGAAACGGTCAGCAGGAATTTTACCACCAGCACCGCGCCCAATATCAAAGCACACGAAACAGCGTGTTGTAATTTTGTTCTGTTCATAATAAATGATTTTTTTGCAGCGCAAAGATAAATAATATTTTGGAAAAACCTGCTTTCAAGAAAAATATTCTTATTTTTGCAGCCACATTAATAAGGATAAAACCTATGGAAAACTACAAATCCGCCGAAATCCAAATCGGCACGTTGCGAATGGGCGGGGATAACCCTGTCCGCGTGCAGTCGATGCTCAACACCGACACCAACGACACTGCCGCCTGCGTGGCGCAAGCAATCCGCGTGATAGAGGCGGGCGGCGAGTTGGTTCGCCTCACTGCACAGGGCATTCGCGAGGTGGAAAACCTCAAAAACATCAAAGCCGAACTCACGCGGCGCGGATATGGCGACACGCCCCTCGTTGCCGATATACATTTTAACCCCGCAGCAGCGGAAGTTGCCGCGCAATATGTGGAAAAAGTGCGCATTAATCCGGGCAATTTCATAAAAAGCGTCAAAAAAGACAATTCGGATTATTCCGCCGAAGAATTTGAAGAAGAACGCTTGCTTCTGAAAGAAAAATTCATTCATTTTCTCAATATCTGCAAGCAGCACGGCACTGCCGTAAGAATCGGCGTTAATCACGGCTCGCTCAGCGAAAGAATGATGAACAGATACGGCGATACGCCGCTCGGAATGGTGGAAAGTTGCCTGGAACTGCTGCGCGTGTGCCGCGAAGAAAATTTTGAGCGGGTGGTTATTTCTTTGAAATCTTCCAATACCGTGCTGATGATAAAAGCCGTGCGTTTGTTGGCAGAAAGAATGAATGCGGAAAATTTTCATTTCCCGCTGCACTTGGGCGTAACGGAGGCGGGCGATGGCGAAGACGGCAGGATAAAATCGGCAATCGGCATCGGTGCGCTGCTGGTTGACGGCATCGGCGACACTATCCGCGTGTCGCTCAGCGAGCCGCCCGAAAACGAGATACCCGTTGCCTACGGCATCTTGCAGGCAACGCGGCTGAGGATAACCCGCACGGA
The DNA here is from genome assembly GCA_031261165.1 of Prevotellaceae bacterium. Classification (GTDB taxonomy): domain Bacteria; phylum Bacteroidota; class Bacteroidia; order Bacteroidales; family Paludibacteraceae; genus JAISJU01. The sequence continues at coordinate 8,338 of JAISJU010000120.1, read as the reverse complement.
ATACATCTCCTGTCCGGGCTGCGGGCGCACGCTCTTCGATTTGCAAACCGTCATTGCCAAAATAAAAGCCCGCACTGCCCACCTGCCCGGACTGAAAATCGGCATTATGGGCTGCATCGTCAATGGTCCCGGCGAAATGGCTGACGCGGACTACGGCTACGTGGGCGCAGGGCGCGGCAGGGTGAGCCTCTACAAAAAACAAACTTGCATCGAAAAAAATATCCCCGAAGAAGAGGCGGTGGATAAATTGATGGAATTGATTAAGGCGAATGGGGATTGGCAGTAGGGGCGAAATATCTTTCGCCCTTTCATTTACAGGGCGTTGCACGCAACGCCCCTACATTACATACTCATAAAACTCGTCCCACTTGCGGTTTAGTTTTTCCATATTCGGGAAAACGGCGTTTGCGCCCGCGCTTTCCAAAACAAATTCTTCTAAAATACCGGTATTGACCGCGATGGTAAAGATACCCGCCGCCCGCGCGGACTCCACGCCGAGCGGCGCGTTTTCTATCACCGCTGCCTCAAAAGGTTGCAGTTTGGCTTTCTCGAGGGCTTTCAGGTAAGGTTCGGGGTGCGGTTTCCCGCGCGTTACGTCAAAGGCGGACACAATTCGGTCGTTGTCGAAAATGTCGGGGAAGTAATGGTTGAGATTGTCGAGCAGGCTGCGTTGCGCCGAGCCGGTTACCACGTAAACGGATAGTCCTTCGGCTTTGATTTTTTTCAGCAAATCATACACATTTGCCATCGGGGTTTGTTTGCCGATTTCGTCAAACTTTTCCGATTTCAGCCGGTAGATTTCTCGGCATTCTTCTTCGGTAGCCTCGCGGTCGAAAGTGTCGAGAAACGCCGTGTTGATGGTATCTGCACCCGTGCGCCCCTCGTTCATATATACATCATAAGGGGTGAAAGGCACGCCCGCCGTTTGCATTGCATATACCCACGCCTGAGCGTGATATGCCATCGAATCGAACAGCACGCCGTCCATATCGAAGAAGACCGCTTTGAGGTTTAAACGGCTGTCGTTTTGCAGATTATAAAGTTTTACTTTGTCGGTTATCATTTTATTTTTTTTTGATGGCAAAGATAGTAACTTTTGGGTTAAAAGCACAAAATAAGTGATGATTAAAAACAATATTATATTTTTCTTCGTGTCTTTGCGCCTTTGTGTCTTTGTGTTCAGCATTTTGCCGCTATAATCCATATAAACTCTAATGTATTTACTTACAACCCCAAGCAATTATTTTCCACAAAAAAATATTTTTTCGCACCAATTTGTTGTATTTCGGATATTTTTTATACATTTGCGCACTTAAAAATAATAACTTCTATGAAGAAACTCATATTCCTATTGATGGCAACATTCATTGCTGCCTCCTGCGCTGTCAAGCAGGAAAACATCGCGCCTGCGCCTGTACAAAAAGAGCGCACGGACAAAAAAATCTTCGTACATCTGATGACGTGGTTTGAAACGCCCGAAACCAACCAACACCCCGAGCGCATCGGCAAATGGGGCGTGCACTGGGCAATGGACACCGCCAATCCGGACAGCATCGCAGATGAGGCAACCGGTCGGCGCAACATCGCCACTTACTACTATCCATTGACGGGTCCCTATTTCTCGGGCGACCGCAACATCATTGAGTACCAACTCCTGCTGATGAAACTCGCAGGCATTGACGGCATTATTTTCGACTACACCACGCTCAACCCGAATTGGGATTTCCCCGGACTGATACGCAACACAGACAGCATTGCCCGCCTCACCCAAAGCGTGGGCTTGGACATCGCCATTCTCTACGAAGACCAGCACCTGCGCGACAATAAAAATCGCGGTTTTCTGAACGACAGCACGGCAATGTTGCAGGCGCAATATGATATGAAATATATCAAAGAGCGTTATTTCTCGCAACCGAATTACCTGAAAATCGGCGGAAAGCCCATTTTGCTTGATTTCGGACCCCAATATTTCACCACCGAAGAGCAATGGACACAGGTTTTTTCTGCGTTTGGCGAAGAAACGCCTGCTTTTTACGCCCTGAACTATCACGGCAGTCGCGCGGGCAAAAACACGGCGGGCGAATATGCGTGGATTTGGAAAGATTACCTTGACGGCTTGCGACATTTCTACAATACTTACGAATACACGGGCGACAAAATCGCGGTAGCCTATCCGGGCTTTGTGGATTATTACAAAGACGGCGGCTGGGGCGAAGGCATCGGTTGGAACATTCCCCATCGCGGCGACTCCACCTTTACGGAAACGCTCGAACTCGCGCTTAGCAGCAAGCCCGCCATCATTCAACTTGCCACGTGGAACGACTACGGCGAAGGCACAATGATAGAGCCGACACGCGAATTTGGCTACTCTTTCCTCACAACTTTGCAACGCGAACTCGGTGTGAAAAACCTTTCCGAAAAGGATTTGGCACTTGTGTTTGATTTTTATAATGCCCGCGTGAAATATAAGAATGATGCAAAAGTGCAGCAAGAACTTGACCGCGCTTTTGCGTTGATTGCCGCTCTCCGCATTGACGAGGCACGGAAAATAATCGAAAAACTCAAATAATTAATTTTTAAATCTTTAATATTTATGACACAAAATCAAAAAAACGGCAACGTTGTTGCCATCGTAATGATGATTTTCCTTTTCGGAATGATTTCATTTGTTACCAATTTGGCTGCGCCGATGGGCGTTATCGTCAAAATGCAGTTTCTCGAAGGCTCTGCCAACGCCAATTTCTTGGGAATGCTTGGCAACTTCTGCAACTTCTTGGCTTACCTGTTTATGGGTATCCCTGCCGGCTTGCTCTTGCAGAAATTCGGCTACAAAAAGACGGCTCTTATGGCTATAGCCGTAGGTTTCGCAGGCGTTGGCATTCAGTTCTTTTCAGGTGTAGCCGAAAGTTTCATCGTGTATCTGCTCGGCGCATTTGTATGCGGTTTTTGCGTTTGTATGCTCAATACCGTTGTTAATCCAATGCTCAACTCATTGGGTGGCGAAGGCAAAAAAGGCAACCAACTTTTGCAAATCGGCGGCACCTTCAACTCATTAGCCGGCACGCTGACCCCGATGCTTGTGGGCGCACTCATCGGACAAGTAACCCGCGAAACGTCTATTTCAAACGTAAATCCTCTGCTCTTTGCGGCATTAGGCGTGTTTGCACTGACATTCATTGTACTTAATTTTGTGGCAATCCCCGAAAAAGAACAGTCGAAAACCGCTGCTGCCGAGAAATCGAAACACAGTGCGTGGGCGTTCCGCCACTTTGTGCTTGGCGCAGTGGGTATCTTTATTTATGTGGGCGTGGAAGTGGGTATTCCGGCAACGCTGTTTTTCTTCCTCGAATCGCCCGAAGGGGCTAATGTGGGTGCGGCTACTGCCGGTTTTGTTGCGGGAACGTACTGGTTTTTGATGCTTATCGGTCGTTTTATCGGCGGTGCCATTGGCGGAAAAGTGTCAAGTAAGGCGATGCTGACCGTTGCTGCGGGCGTGGGTATTTTGTTGGTGCTGACGGCAATTTTCTCACCGCAAGATTCCTTTGTTTCGATGCCGGTATTTACAGGCTCGGCGTTTAGCAGCGTGCAAGTGCCGATTTGCGCTCTGTTCCTCGTACTCGTGGGACTTTGCACCTCCGTAATGTGGGGCGGTATCTTCAACCTCGCTGTGGAAGGCTTGGGCAAATATGTGGCTGCGGCATCGGGTATCTTTATGACAATGGTTGTAGGCGGTGGCATTTTGCCGCTCTTGCAAAACTATATTGCCGACTCAGCGGGTTATATGACTTCGTATTGGGTGCCTGTGGCGGGACTTGCGTATCTGTTCTTCTACGCGCTTATCGGCTCGAAAAATGTGAATACCGATATTGATGTGAAATAAGAGCCATAGATTTAGAAACTTATTTTGATTTTTTTTCTTCGTGCCTTTGTATCTTCGTGCCTTTGTGTTTAGTATTTTGCCGCTTGCGGCTGTTTTATACTCAACACGAAGACACAACGGCACAAAGACACGAAGAAAAAAATCAAAACAGTTTATCAAAAAAACGCAGATAACTAAAAATTATCTGCGTTTTTTGTTGCGAAAAAATCTGCGGAAATCCGCAAAATCTGCGTCATCTGCGTGCTAATCATTCAGCATTATCGGCATCAACAGCATCAAGAGGTCTTCATTTTCCTCATTTTCAAAAGGCAGAAACAAGCCTGCGCGAGTAGCATCGGCAAGTTCTACGATGACTTCGGGCGAGTCAATATTTGCCAGAATGTCAATTAAGAATGTTGATTTGAAACCGATGTTGATAGGCTCGCTGTCGTATTGGCAGGTTACGCGCTCTTCGGCGGAAATGGAAAAATCAATGTCCTGCGCCGAAATAACGATGGCGTTGTTTTTGATTTGCAACTTGATAAGGTTGCTTGCCTGATTGGCGAAGTTTGCCACACGTTTGAGCGAGGAAATCAACAGCACTCTATCCACAATCGCTTTGTGCGGATTGTTTTGCGGGATAACGGCGTTGTAGTTCGGGAAACGACCTTCCACCTGACGGCACACCATTTTGTAGTTCGAGAGGGTGAAGACGGCATTTTTCGTGTCGAATTGTATGCTCACATCGCCTGCCTCTTTGGGCAAAATAGTTTTCAGGGCGTTTGCCGGTTTCTTGGCAAGAATGAATGACGAGTCCGTTTCGGCTTTGATGTCGGCGATTTTGTAGCGCACGAGTTTGTGTGCATCGGAGGCTACGAAGGTCAAACCGTCTGTTTTGAAATCGAAAAGGATACCGTTCATCACCGGGCGCAGTTCGTCATTCGCCGTAGCAAAGAGGGTGCGGTTAACACCGTTCAAGAGCGTGCTGACAGGCACTGTAAGACTTTGCGCATCGGCAGCCGCCTCAGGCAGTTGCGGATACTCGTCGCCACTCACGCCCACGAAGTTGTACTCGCCGAAAGTAGAAGTTACTTTTACGGTCAGGGTGTCGTCGTTGATGTCGAAAGTCAGCGGTTGCTCTGCCGAAAATCCGCTGAGGGAGTCAAGCAAGAGTTTGGAGGCGATAGCTACATTGCCGTTGCCGCCCTCGTTTTCGATGTCGAGCGAGGTGATAAGTGTGGTTTCGATGTCCGATGCCGTGATGGTCAGTTTGTTGCCATCAATATCGAAAAGGAAATTGTCCAGAATAGCCAGCGTGTTTTTACTGTTGATAACGCGGCTGACGGATTGCAAATGACTAAGCAGTCCGGTGCTTGATACAATGAATTTCATAGTGTTATGTATTTTTATTGTCTGATTATTTTCAGGTAGCAAAGATATATATTTTTTCTTGTTCGGCAATTTTATTTTCAGGGAAAAATTAAAACAAACATTCTTTTATGGCATTTTCCCTAAAAATCTTCTTTCATAAGAAAAAAATTATCTACATTTGCAGTCTTAAAATAATCATTAATTATATAATGAAAACCATCATCAAAACCGCCGTCATAGCCCTTGCGCTCACGGCATTCGTATCGTGTAGCGACCCGCTTGACAAAGTGTATAACCAAGCCACCATCGAAGACGATTTGCAAACCATCATCGCCCACGACAAAGTGTCCAAACAAGAGTTGGAAAACCTCGCTTATTACGTGGTTTTTGCAACTATCAACGGCACTGACCTCAAAGGCAAAACTTACCGCGAACTGATAACGGAGGCAAACAAGGCGGCAGAAGAAAAATAATTAGTTAAATTTTGCAAAGCCACAAAATAACGGCACAAAATTTGAGTTTATTTAGATGCAAGATACAAGACGTAAGACACAAGATTTTTTGTCTTGGCTCTTGTGCCTAAAATCCAAATGTTTAATTTAAAATTTTTGTATTGTTATGAACAGAAACCGTTTATTTAAAAAGACAGGCGCACTGCTTCTCGTGGCGTTGGTAAGCGCAGGAGTTTCGTATGCAACATTTAATTTTATTTCAAAAGATAACGGCATTGTCGGCGCAAATGAGCAAAAAACGGCTTTGCCCGCGCATTTCACCTCAATGGTCAATGAGGGGGCAATAAAAACCGACTTCACGGTGGCAGCCGAGCAAACGGTTAATGCGGTCGTTCACGTGATGACCAAATACACCCCGAAAGTCTCCGCCCGCACACCGATGAACGACCCGTTTTTCGACTTTTTCTTCGGTCGCCCGGAGTTTTTCAACCGCGCACCATCGCAACCGCAACCACAGATGGGCAGCGGCTCAGGCGTTATCATTTCCGCCGATGGCTACATCGTTACCAACAACCACGTTATTGAAAAATCAGACGAAATCGAAGTGGTACTGAACGACAAACGCAGTTTCACGGCAACGCTCGTGGGTGCAGACCCGAGTACCGATTTGGCACTTCTGAAAATTGAGGCTGACAATTTGTCGCCCATCGTTTTCGGCAATTCGGACAATGTGAAGGTCGGCGAGTGGGTGCTGGCAGTCGGCAATCCGTTTAACCTCACCTCCACCGTAACGGCGGGCATCGTCAGTGCCAAAGCGCGGAATATCAATATATTAAGCGCGGAAATGAAAATCGAGTCCTTTATTCAAACCGATGCTGCCGTTAATCCGGGCAACAGCGGCGGCGCACTCGTCAATACTGCGGGCGAATTGATAGGCATTAATACCGCTATTGCCTCGCAAACAGGCAATTACGCGGGATACGCCTTTGCCATTCCGAGCAGCATTGTGAGCAAAGTGGTGGCAGACATCAAAGAGTTTGGCACAGTGCAACGCGCATTGCTCGGCGTAACGATACAAGATATTACTTCCGAACTTGCCAAAGAAAAGAAAATCAAACAGTTAGACGGCGTTTATGTGGCAAAAATAGCCGACAAAAGTGCCGCCAAAGAGGCAGGCATCAAAGAGGGCGACATCATTACCGGCGTGAACAACGTAAAAGTGAAAAGCGTAGCCGAATTGCAGGAACAAATCAGCCGCTACCGACCGGGCGACAAAGTGAATATCAGCATTTTGCGCGATGAAAAGGAAAAAAATCTGTCCGTAGAACTGAAAAACAGTCAGGGCAACACCGGCGTTGTGAAAAAGGTCGATTTGGGCGTTCTCGGCGCGACATTTGAAGAAATTCCCGACGAAACCAAGATGAAACTCCGCCTGTCCTACGGTATGCAAGTGAAAAGCCTTGATTCAAAGGGCAAATTTGCAGAGGCAGGCATCAAAAAAGATTTTATCATTGTGAAACTCAACAACACAGCGATACAAAGCGAAAGCGACATCGAAAAAGCCGTCAATGAGTTGCAAAACAATGGCGAAAATGAGAAAGGATTGTTCATCACCGGCATTTATCCGAGCGGTAAAGCGGCGTATTATGTGGTGGATTTAGGGAAATGAAATAAATGTAAGAAACTGTTTTGAATTTTTATTTTTCTGGATTGCTTCGTGCCTCGCAATGACGGGACTAACATTCTTCGGTGTGCCCCCTACAAACGTTGTGCAGCCCGTCATTGCGAGGCACGAAGCAATCCGGAAAAATAAATAATATGTTATACAAATCAATGAATTAGAAAATTCAAAACAGTTTTAAAAAAAGATTTGCTGATTTTTTCGTGCCAATCCTTTTTTATTTGAAAAAAGTTTTTTAATTTTGTAGCGTAAAATTTTTCATTTCTGTTGGAAAATTTGAGGAACTGTATTTGATTTTTTATTTTCTGGATTGTTTCGTGCCTCGCAATGACGAGACTAACATTCTTCGGTGTGCCCCCTACAAACGTTGTGCAGCCCGTCATTGCGAGGCACGAAGCAATCCAGAAAGATAAAAATTAAAAAAATCAGACAATGGATAAAACAGACGCTTTAAATATTGCACAAAAATACGCCGAAACAATAAAGAATATTTTTGATATTCAAAAAATTATCCTCTTCGGCTCGTATGCAAAAGGTAATCCGCACAAAGATAGCGACATTGATATTGCCGTTGTTTTTTCGGATTACAATAATCGTTTGGATAGACAGGTTGAATTAATGAAACTCACAAGAAAAGTTGATAGTCGAATAGAGCCGCATCCTTTTCGGGAAAGAGATTTTGAAATATCCAATCCATTTGTAAATGAAATAGTTACTTATGGAAAAGAAGTAGCCTAATGAAAATCAAATTATAAACTAATAATATTTTGCTTATAAAACACACCGCGTAAAAACAGATACGTGCATTTTAAATTTTGAGAAAAGTAAGGATTGGCTGATTTTTTCGTGCCAATCCTTTTTTATTTGAGAAAAGTTTTTTAATTTTGTGGCGTAAAATTTTTCATTTCTGTTGGAAAATTTGAGGAACTGTATTTGATTTTTTTATTTTCTGGATTGCTTCGTGCCTCGCAATGA
>JAISJU010000095.1 GCA_031261165.1 Prevotellaceae bacterium | reverse complement strand
TGAATAACGGTTTAATTCCCCCGAATTGAAGATTTCCGTCAAGTGGTAGTTAATAGTGTGTATTTCAACGCTAAATAATTCACTCATACGCTTTTGCGTAATCCAAAAGGTATCACCGTCATAAGTGAGTTCAATATGTAATTTTCCTTCAGGGTCTGAGTAAAAAACAATATCTGTATTTTCTTGAATTACAGGTACTTGCATTGCCTTTTGCTCGGCTATTTTTTCGGTTGCCCACCCCCTGAAAGGGGCTGTTTGCGGCGACTTCACCCGATAGCCCACAGAGAGTATCAAATCAAGGCTATAATAGTTTTTCGGCTTGGTAGAAAAATCGGAAATTCCGATTTTTCTCACGACACTTTCGCGCACAAGTTCGCCATCATTAAATATATTCAGTATATGCTCATTGATAGTTGCACGCGATTTACCATACAACATTGCCATTTGGTCTATCGTAAGCCAAACGGTGCCGTCTTCGAGGCAAACGTCAAGTTGTCGTGTGCCATCGGGTAATTGATATGTTTGCGTATCTACCATTTAAACAAAATTGAATGACTGATTAATTGATTATTAATTTCTTGACTGTTTTCCCTGATTTCACTAAATATATGCCTCGTTCTAAATTACCTACATTAATCAAGGTATCTGTCGTTTCTAAAATTCTCTCCCCTAATATATTGATTAATACCACTTTATTTAATGTTTCTATGTAAACATAGTCTTTTGCAGGATTGGGATAAATTTTTATTTTTTCGGATAATAATGTTTTTTCAAATTCTGTCGGAATAGATTTGCTGTAACTGCCATACACTTTTACACTGTGAAAACCGCCTGTCCCTGCCGTACCTTCGGCATTGAAACCATAAAAACGAAAAACTACCGAATCTGCAATATTTTCATACTCATTGCCCAATCTCAAACTATTTACTTTTGAAATCGTTGTTATTTCCACATCTTCTGTTGTTATTGTCCCATTATCTGCATTCAATATGTGGGCTTGTGTTATCTTGTAATCTGATAGCGGAGTTGCAAATTCATCGGCATTGCCACGCCACTGCCATTGTCGAGGTCCTGTTGTGCTACGTCTAATAATGAACTGAATGGAATCTATTGTAAATACATTGTTCCCACTTGCTTTTATTTTCAATTCAATATATTTTTCTGAATTTACAGCCTCTGCAAACACATCACTACCATTTATTGCACCTGTTTCCCAATCTCTTGCCCGAAGATTGCTTGTAGAACTCGGCGCATTAGTAACGCCAACTTTCAACAAGATATCGGGCAAAATGCCTATACAACCGTCCGACAAAATAATAGTGTCATTATTTGTCGTTGTTAGTTTGTATTCTACCGTAAAATCTGTCATTTTAGCATTTACACACAAACAACAGAAAAACATTATTGTCAATATGCTACATCTTGTTTTCATTGATATTACCAAAATATTTTTTGTGTATCTGTTTAACAAAATCAAAACCATTGTGCGTAAATTCAACAGGAATATGATAACATTTTCCAAAATGCCTGTTGATTATTTTAAATTCGTCTTTGTGCTTCAACAAATCGTCTATTGAAAAGAAATACAAACGATTGTCTATAATTTCCTCGCTATGTTCTTTACGTTCATACACGGCTATCAAAATAGGTGTTTTTGTAATTTCCTGCATTCTTTTGTGCTTTTCTGCGTGTTCGCAAAGAAAATCAAAAGATTTCTTTTTAATATCTGTATAAAAATACCGCCATTTTATATCTATTTCAATATCTGATAAATTGCGAACTAAAAAATCGCCGCGTTTAGTATCAGCATTTTCTTTGTCTTTATTTATCTCTTCGAGCATTAAACCATTTTCAAAAGCCTGCTTCTTAAAAGTATTTTGCGCCTTTAAGCTGACACGATAATAATCACTGGCAAAATCTTTGTAATCTTCGCTATCACCTATTTTTGTAGGTATTGCTTGTTTTTCGCCCTGATAAATAATACTATCGCTTGTTATAAAAGGCACATCTGCCAATTCAGCAATGGATTCAACATATTTATGCTGTATCGCCTTTCCTCGTATATTAATAACGTGATACCCCATATTATTTTATTTTATACCGTATCCATAAACGACCGCTGTACCCTGTTGAAAATCACAATACCGACAGCCATCAGCACTACCATAAACCCAAAACTGTATCCCAACTGCCACCACGAGAAACTGCCCGCACCCAGAAATCCGTACTTAAATGTTTCCACTATGGAAGTCAGCGGGTTAAGTGCCATTATAAACTTCAATTTCTCGTTAGTGATAAAACTCAACGGATAAATAATAGGCGTGGCATACATCCACAACTGCACGAAAAAGCCCAATAACACCGTTAAATCTCTATATTTTGTGGTCATTGACGAAAACAAAATACCGAAACCGAGTGCCAAACCTGCCATCATTATTATTAATACAGGAAATAGCAGTGCATAAGCATTTATCGCGATTTGCACATCTGTAAAAACGACATAATACAAATAGACAACAACAAATAAACTCAACTGTATAAAAAATTTCAATAAGTTTGAAGTTACACTTACCAAAGGCATAATCAAACGCGGAAAATACACTTTTCCGAAAATACCCGCATTAGATAAAAAAGTACTTGATGTGCTGTTCAAACACGATGAAAAATATTGCCAAAGCGAAATACCCGCCAAATAAAATAACGGCTGCGGCAAGCCATCAGTACTAATATTTGCAATACCGCCAAACACCACCATATACATTACAGTGGACATTATCGGCTGGATAAAAAACCATAATGGACCTAATATTGTCTGCTTGTAAGAAGTAATAATATTCCTTTTCACAAACAAACTCCACAAGTCGCGATACTGCCAAATTTCCTTAAAATCAATATCAAATAAACCTGTTCTCGGTTTAATCTCTGTGTCCCATTTTTCCATTCTTTATTTTGTTTTTGTCATTGCGGGCTTGACCCGCAATCTCTTTCATTAATATTTTATTTCGGGGGTTTGCGGGTCAAGCCCGCAATGACACGCACTACAAGCGTGCATCTACTAATTCTCTATCAACAAACGCTTTAACATCAAAAATCACAGCTTTGTCGTTTTTATATTTTTCAAAATCGAAAGTTTTAAATTCATCGTGTGCCACACAGACTACAATTGCCTGATATTTTTTATCGGCACGGAGTTTCGGCAAGATTTTTATGCCGTATTCGTGTTCCACCTCTTCGACATTCGCCCAAGGGTCATAAATATCCACATTTAAACCGAAAGCACACAACTCTTTGTAAATGCCTATCACTTTGGTGTTGCGCACATCAGGGCAATTTTCTTTGAACGTAATACCCATTATCAACACATTGGCATTCTTGATTTTATGCTCTTTCTGTATCATCAGTTTCAGCACTTTGTTGGCGATAAAGCAGGGAATGCTGTTATTCACTTTTCTGCCCGAAAGAATTACTTCGGGGTCGTAACCAAGTGCTTTTGCCTTGTGTGCCAGATAATAAGGGTCAACGCTTATACAATGACCGCCCACCAAACCGGGGCGATATCTCAAAAAGTTCCATTTTGTACCCGCTGCCTCAATTACATCATTGGTATCAATGCCGATACGGTCGAAAATCAGTGCCAACTCGTTCATAAACGAGATGTTGAGGTCGCGCTGGGCGTTTTCGATTGCCTTTGATGCTTCTGCCACTTTCAAATTCGGGGCTTTGTGCGTGCCTGCTTTGATGATAGACGAATAAAGTTTATCCACAAAATCAGCCACTTCGGGCGTAGAGCCGGAAGTTACTTTTTTGATTTTTGTTAATGTGTTTTCTTTATCGCCCGGGTTAATTCTTTCGGGCGAATAGCCGCAGAAAAAATCTACATTATATAATAAGCCTGATTTTTTTTCCAACACAGGCACACAATCTTCTTCGGTACAACCCGGATAAACAGTCGATTCATAAATCACCAAATCGCCTTTTTTCAGAATGCTGCCGAGCATTTCGGAGGCTTTGATAAGCGGCGTGAGGTCGGGATTGTTAAATTCGTCAATCGGTGTGGGAACGGTAACTATAAAAATATCGTAATGACGCAATTCATCAACATCAGCAGAAAACGACAACCCTAAATCAAGGTTTGATTGCCGCAAAACAACCGCTTCTTGCATTCCTGCAAGGTCGGCTTCGAGGGTGCGGTCTTCACCACGATTTAGTTCCGCAACACGCTCTTTGTTAATATCAAAGCCCAATACTTTATATTTCTTACCATATTCTATTGCCAATGGTAAACCTACATAGCCAAGTCCAATGACGGCAATGCACTTGTTTTTCATAGTTAGTTTTTTAAGGTTTCGGCTGCAAAGGTAAACATAAATATTTTACACTCCAAATTTTTTAACACAAATATTTAATATGAAATTTTATAAATACTTTTTGCATTACCTAATCGCATAATCTTTCACTACTTGTCTTATTCCATCTTCTATTTTTATTTGCTGTTTCCAGCCTAAATTTGTTAATTTTGAAACATCAAGCAGTTTGCGAGGTGTACCATTTGGTTTATTTTTATCCCAAACGATATTGCCCTTGTAATCAACGGTTTTCTTCACAATTCCCGCCAACGCCGCAATACTCAAATCTTCACCGCAACCAATATTGACGTGCGAGGGCGTGGTGTCGGGTGCATCATAATTCAGCAAAAGATAAACGCTTGCGTCAGCCATATCGTCTGCGTGCAGAAACTCACGCAACGGACTGCCATCGCCCCAAAGTGTAATTTCATTTTCGGAAATGCCGTATTTTTTCAGTTTTTCCAAAATTTCCGTTTCACTGTTTTCGCCCGAAACACCCTCTATTGGTCTTTTATTTAAATCTTTGCGTAATTCTATCCAATTATTTTCCGAAAGTGCTTTTCCCAACACCATTTTGCGGATAAGCGCGGGCAAAACGTGCGATTTTTCCAAATCGTAATTATCATTTCTGCCGTATAAATTAGTGGGCATCACGGAAATAAAGTTACAACCATATTGCGTGTAATATGCTTCACACATTTTGATACCTGCGATTTTAGCAATAGCATAAGGCTCGTTGGTTTCTTCCAAAAGCCCTGTTAATAAATATTCTTCTTTAATGGGCTGTTGCGCCATTTTGGGATAGATGCAAGACGAGCCGAGAAAAAGCAATTTTTTCACGCCGGTTACATAACTTTGATGAATGACATTGTTTTGTATCATCAAATTTTCGTAAATAAACTGCGCCCGATAAGTATTGTTCGCCACAATACCACCTACTTTGGCAGCAGCCAGTACAACATATTCGGGTTTTTCTT
>JAISJU010000092.1 GCA_031261165.1 Prevotellaceae bacterium | reverse complement strand
AAAGCGTTCAAAGGTGAGTTTTACGCGCTTGCCTTTGGCGGTTTCCCAAACGAAAGAGCGGGTGAGAACGCCTGTTTTCAGGTCAAGTACGCGCTTGAAATTGGAGAATTTCGATGTGGCGAGGTCGAGCGTTTCGCCGTCAATTTCGAGGCGGGTGTAGAGCCAATCCACCGAGTTGGTCATATCCGCGCCCGCTTTCACAAAGCCGTTGTAAGCAACAGGATGCTGGAATTGCAACGCCTCGTAAAAACCGTTGAAGTACGAGCCGATGTGCTTTTCGCCGCTGTAGCCCTCGTCGAAGTAGCCGCGAATGCCCTGATACTCGTTTCCTAACGAAAAAATTGATTCCGCCACTTTGCCGTGTGCGGCATCAAAACCATCTTCAACAATCGCCCAAGGGTCGAGTTTGAAGTATTTGTCTGCTATGTGTCCCATATAAAGTTATAAAGTTTAAATGTTCAAAAAGTTCAAAAGTTCAAAAGTTTAAATTTCATTTTTTTGAGAATGCAAATAACGCAAAATACTTTTAATTGTGCAAATTTTGAAACGAATTGTTTTTTCATTCTTCTTCAATCGGCACAGGCTCCACACTTTCCTCATTCGCATCAAAATTCAATGTGTCTTTTACTTTAGGCCAAGGCGTGTGGCAATAGTAATCGACACTGATTTTTTCTTTCGGTTTCGGAAATTTGTCGATATATTTTTCAAATTTTTTGTCGTTTAGCAGTTGTTCCATAAAATAGCCGAAAATGGGCAATGCCGCGTGTCCGCCTTCACCGAGTTTGTTGCGGAAATGAATGCTGCGGTACTCGCCGCCAACCCACGAGCCGCCAACCAAATGCGGCGTTACACCCATAAACCACGCATCGGAATAGTTTGACGAAGTGCCGGTTTTACCGCCGTATTCCATCGTTACCGTTTTGCCGTCTATTTTTCGACTTTGGTTGAAAATCGGGTGTTCCCACAGCGATTGCGTAGTGCCGTAAGGCTCGGTCAGACCGCCGAGCAACATCTGTGTCATCAAAAATGCCGTTTCGTAGGGAATGGCGCGTTCTTTTTTCGGTTTATGCTCGTAAATCACATTGCCCTCTTTACCCACAATTTTTGTAACCAGCACAGGCTCTTGATAATAGCCATCGTCAATAACGGTGCAATAAGCGTTTGTCAGTTCGAGCAACGACACATCAGAAGAGCCGAGCGAGGTAGCAGGCATATTGTGCAAAGGCGTTTTGATACCCATTTTGTAAGCCGTTTCAATCACGTTCTCAATGCCCGCATCTTTGGCTATTTTGGCGGCAATCACATTATAAGAACGCGCAAAAGCATATTTTAGCGTAACCGTGTCGCCGCCATATTCGCGCGTGATGTTGCGCGGTATCCACGTTTTCGGTGCGCCGTTTTCGGTGTATTTCCATTCCACATAACTGTTTGTTTCTTCGCTGCACGGCGTTTTTCCCTGCATAAAGGCGGCGGTATAATCAAAAATTTTAAACGTGGAGCCGGGTTGCCGCAAAGAAGTTACCTTATCGTATTTCCAATAATTGAAATCCACATCGCCCACCCAGGCTTTGACGAAACCTGTTTCCGGCTCAATGACCACAAAACCGGCGTGCAAAAAGCGCGTCATATAGCGGATAGAGTCCATCGTGCTGAAGGTGGTGTCGCGTTTTTCCGTGTCATAATGAAACACTTTCATTTTGCGCGGTTTATCCAGATAAAACCAGATGGAATCGGGTGTGCGGGCATATTTTCGAGATAACTTTTTATATTCGGGCGTGCGTTTTGCCAAATCTTCAATGAAATTTTTAATCACTTGATTGTTTTCATCTACCCAAGGCTCGTTTTTTCCCCAATGATTGTTGAAACTGCGCTGCACGCGCGACATCTGTTTGGTAACCGCCTCTTCGGCATATTGCTGCATTCGGGTGTCAATCGTGGTGTAGATTTTCAGACCATCGGAATACAAATCTATTTCATTTTCTTTGCACCAGTCTTTCAATGATTCGGCTACTTTTTCGCGGAAATAGAGCGCAGTACCGCTGTAATTCTCTTCCACGCTGCCTTCTAAAACGATGGGGAGTTTTTTCAGCGAATCACATTCGGCGCGGGTGATGATATGCTTTTTTGCCAGCATTTCAAGCACCACATTTCGGCGTTTAAACGAATTTACGGGATTGAGGCGCGGGTTGTAAGTTGTTGTGGCTTTGAGCATTCCCACGAGGGTGGCGGCTTGTTCCACCTTTAAATGGTCGGGTGTGGTGTTGAAGTAGATTTTGGCGGCGGTTTTGATGCCAAAAGCGTTGCTGCCGAAATCAACGGTGTTGAGATACATTGTCAATATCTCGTTTTTGGAGTACATACTTTCGATTTTCAACGCCGTTGTCCATTCTTTGGTTTTGATAATCAGCATATCCACGTATGGAATATGCCCCAATAATCCGCGCGACTGCGCCGAGCGGGTGTGAAACATATTTTTGACCAACTGCTGCGTGATGGTGCTTGCCCCGCGTGCGCGACCGAACATCATATCTTTGACGGAAGAGAAAAGTCCCTGTACGTCAATGCCCGAGTGGTTGCGGAAACGCTCGTCTTCTATTTCTATCAGGGCGCGTTTCATTATGAAGGATACTTCATCGTAAGTTGCCGGCAGGCGGTTTTCGCGGAAATACTTGCCGAGCCGTTTGCCGTCTGCGCTGTAAATTTCAGAGGCGAGGTTTTGGGGCGGGTGTTTCACCATATCCATATCGGGCGATTTGCCGAAAAGCCACAGGAAATTCATATCCACCATTAAGAGATAGAGCAAAAATATAATGATTGCCTTGAATGTGTAATAAACTATTTTTACATAAAAAGGTCGCTGTTTCAGGCGCATTTTAAAATGCTTGCGCCGCAAACGAAAACGCAAAAACAGTTGTTTGAGTTGGTGTAAAAAGAATCTAATATTCATTATTCTTAGGTTTCTTCGATAGTATTAGGAACGGCAAAGTTACAAATTTATTTCCGATAATGCCAAATTTTCTTTTCGCGTCATTTCTGCGTGTTCTTCGGGCGATTTGTCCCCCTGACCGCAAAGGTGAAGAATGCCGTGAATGATAACTCTATGTAACTCTTTTTCAAATATTTGATTGTATTGTTCGGCATTCGACTTCACTGTATCCACGCTGATAAAAATATCGCCCGCAATGGCGTTGCCCGCCGAATAATCGAAAGTGATGATGTCCGTATAATAATCGTGCTGCAAATATTGGCGGTTGATGTTGAGGATTTTCTCGTCTGAACAAAAGATATAAGCCACCTCGCCGACTTTTTTATGGTATTGTTCGGCGATTTTTTTTATCCATTGCGTTGTTTCGTGTTTGGATATTTTTGGGAAATCGGTGTCTTGGGTTTGGTAGGTTATCATTAGTTTTGTTTTTTTGTTGGGGCAAAAGTATATTTTTTTATTGAAATGACAAAACGTAAAAAAGAGGCAAACATCACTGCTGCCTCTTTTCGTATGAACAAAGTTCAGAGTTTGTTATTCCAACACAGAACGAACAGAAAGTCCGGTGCTTTTGAAATCGTTACCGACTTGCGGGAACTCGTAAAAAAACTGTAAGTATTTTCCGGAGTACTCACTTTCATCTGATTGCGTAGCACTCCAATAATTGCCGTACCAATAAGTTCCGGTACCTTCATAATGAGTATGGTAACCACCACTCTCAATTTCGCCTACGGCAGGCAGAAAAATGCTTGCGCCGTTGGTGTTGTCGGTAAAACGGTAACCGTTTACGCCGTTTTGAGCCGTCCAAGTTCTGCCAACTTTGGCAACATCTAACAGTTTTTCGATTTCGGCTAACTTTGGCACACGCCAGCCCGCGGGACTTGGGTCGTTGGCTTTTTCCCATTCTGTGCCTGTCGGGTTAGAACTGTCCCAGCCGCTAATCAGTTGGTTTTCGTTAAAAGTTCCTGCCCAAGCCACTGTCCTGTTCCATTGATAGAACTTTCCCGTGCTTTCGGGGGCGGCGGCAAATGTGCCGAATGCATCGACATTGCGCAATGCCCAAACAACGCCGTTGAGCAGTGCGCCTCTAACTGTTACCGTGCAGGTAGCGGTCTTTTCGCCTGCTTTGGCGGTAATTACGGCTGTGCCTTCGGCTTTGCCGGTTACTTTTCCGCTTTTGGCATCAACAACGACATTTGCGTTCTCGCTTGTCCAACTCACTGTTACATTGGCGGGGTCGGTGGTCACCACTAATGTTTCGCTCTCGCCAATGGCAATGGTAAGCGTAGGTTTGTTCAAACTGATGCTTTCTACGGCTGTGTTGTTGTTTGTCGGCTCGTCTTCATCTTCGCCGCAACTTGCGAAGGTAAAACCTGCGAAGAGGGCAATTATCATTGCCCAGAACTTCAATGAAAAATAGTTTTTAGTCATAGTGATAAAAAATTAGAAATTAGAAAATAATTAATTGTCAGATATTCCATTTCTTGAAGAAATTGTTTCTCAATAATTCTTCTGTGTTTTCGATTTTTGTTTTTTTCTCTTCCCATATGGGAAGAGAAAAAAACAAAAATCGAAAGCGCGTATACGCGCTTGTCTTCGGGGACAAAGATATATGGTAATTTTTATAGTAGCAAATAAATTACTGACTTTTTTTTATGTTTGACAACATAAAAAACCACCAATAACAGCCCCCTGATAAATCTGGGGGCAGGACTGTTAAGTTCTCTGTAAAACGCACCGAACTATGTAAGTCCTGTCATTGCGGGCTTGACCCGCAATCCCCTTTTCAATCCTGTCATTCTGATGAAAGTCAGAACCTCCTTTTTTCAGGGGATTGCGGGTCAAGCCCGCAATGA
>JAISJU010000042.1 GCA_031261165.1 Prevotellaceae bacterium | reverse complement strand
GACACACAAACAAGTCCCCGATGGGGTCAAATAAAAATAACCGTGTGCGTTAGCGCACGGCAAATAGAAGAATACAAATCATTAAAATAAACACAATTATGTCAGAAAAATTATTTTCCCACCTGCCCTACAAAGTGGCAGACATCGCCCTCGCCGACTTCGGTCGCAAAGAAATTGAGTTAGCCGAAAAAGAAATGCCCGGCTTGATGGCACTCCGCGAAAAATACGGTAGCCAAAAACCCCTCAAAGGCGCACGCATCACCGGCTCGCTGCATATGACCATACAGACCGCCGTACTCATCGAAACCCTCTCCGCGCTCGGCGCACAGGTACGTTGGTGCAGTTGCAACATCTATTCAACGCAAGACCACGCCGCCGCCGCCATTGCCGCCGCAGGCATTCCTGTCTTTGCGTGGAAAGGCGAAACCCTCGAAGAATATTGGTGGTGTACCTTGCAGGCATTGATTTTCGACAACAACGAAGGACCTAACCTCATTGTTGATGACGGCGGCGATGCCACTTTGATGATACATCTCGGCGTAGATGCAGAAAAAGATGCCTCCGTTCTCAATAGAAATGCCGAAGGCGAAGATGAAAAACTCCTCTACAATATATTAAAAGACATATTGGCGGAGAACAAAAACCTTTGGACACCCATTGCAAAAGAAATTCGCGGCGTAAGTGAAGAAACCACCACCGGCGTGCATCGCCTTTATCAAATGCAAGAGGCAGGCAAATTGCTTTTCCCCGCGTTCAATGTGAACGACTCGGTTACCAAATCCAAATTCGACAACCTCTACGGCTGCCGCGAAAGCCTCGCAGACGGCATCAAACGCGCTACGGACATTATGCTTGCGGGCAAAGTGGTAGTAGTCTGCGGCTACGGCGATGTGGGCAAAGGTTGCGCCAACTCAATGCGCTCGTATGGTGCGCGTGTCATCGTTACCGAAATAGACCCCATCTGCGCCCTGCAAGCCGCAATGGAAGGTTTTGAGGTTAAAACCGTTGAGGACAGCCTCGCGGAGGGCGACATCTACGTTACCACCACCGGCAACCGCGACATTATCCGCATCAACCACATCGAACAGATGAAAGACAGCGCGATAATCTGCAACATCGGGCATTTCGACAACGAAATTCAAGTGGATAAACTCAAAAAATACGCTGGCATCAAGCACATCAACATCAAGCCGCAGGTAGATAAATACATCTTCCCCGATGGACACAGCATTATTTTGCTTGCAGACGGTCGCCTCGTCAATCTCGGTTGCGCCACCGGACACCCCTCATTCGTAATGAGCAACTCCTTCACCAACCAAACCCTTGCGCAAATCGAACTCTACAAAAACAATTACAAAGTAGATGTTTATCGCCTGCCCAAGCAGTTAGACGAAGAAGTAGCCCGCCTGCACCTCGAAAAAATCGGCGTGAAACTGACCAAACTTACTGCCGAACAGGCGGCTTATATCGGCGTTTCGCAAGAAGGTCCTTATAAACCGGAGCATTATAGATATTAATAGACAAAAAGACTTTCCAAGTTTCAAGAATTTGGAAAGTCTTTAAAAATGCAAATAATTTATGGCTAAGAAAGAAACAATAGTAGTAAAAGGCACTGAAATTGTACTAATATCAAAAGAGAAAGAAGACTACATATCTTTGACCGATATGGCGAAACATAAAGACACAATGGAACCGAGTTTGGTCATTTCACATTGGATGAGCACACGCTACACCGTTGATTTTATGGGTATTTGGGAAACTATAAATAATCCGGATTTTAAACCCACCGAATTCAGTAGGTTTAAAATGGAAAGCGGTAGCAATGGCTTTATTCTAACGCCAAAACGTTGGACTGATACAACCAATGCGATAGGAATTTTCTCTAAATCTGGACGTTACGGTGGCGGTACATTTGCGCATAGGGATATTGCATTTGAATTTGGTTCTTGGTTGAGTGCAGAATTTAAGTTTTATCTCATTAAGGAATTTCAACGCCTCAAAGAGGAAGAAACAAAAACAAAATCCATCGAATGGAACTTGCAGCGCACTCTCTCGAAAATCAACTATCGTATTCATACTGATGCCATTAAAGATGAACTGATACCCAAAGAAGTAACCAAAGAGCAGGCAAAATTTATTTATGCTGATGAAGCCGATTTGTTGAATGTAGCATTGTTTGGAATGACAGCCAAAGAATGGCGTGATGTCAACCCCAACGATAAAGGCAATATCCGCGACTATGCTACATTGGAACAACTTGTTGTTCTCTCGAATATGGAAAGCATCAATGCTTTGCTTATCCGTCAGGGACTGCCTCAGGGCGAGCGGCTTGTGCAACTCAACAGCACGGCAATTACGCAAATGCGCTCATTGGTGCAAAATAATAATTTACAGAAACGGCTGATGATGTAATATTTCATTTAGTCATAAAAATAGACAGGCGCGGATTTTTTGAAATCTGCGCCTGTTTTTTTATTTGCCTATTACTCCGCCCAAAATATCCCCGCCGAACTCGCCGAAATATTTATTTTACCTGACTTTGTCGCAATCCCTTTCAAATCAATTTTGCCGTCTAAACAAACCGCATTCCATTTGCCGCTTGGCAAAGTATAAGAAACAGGCGTGCGATTACCATTAAAAACCACCAAGATATTTTTCCACGCATCGCCGTTGGCATTATTATTAATAATGTAAGCGACCACATTTTTGTCCGTTTCCAAAAACTGCAAATTGTCTTGAATGTCCTTTGCGGTGGTCATTCTAAATGCGGGGTGCGCTTTGCGAAGTGCAATCAAATTCTTGTAATAATCGAACAAGTCGCGGTAGGTGGTTTTGTAATTCCAATCTATCAAATTGATGCTGTCGGGCGAGTTGTAGGAGTTATGCACGCCTTTTTTGTTGCGAAAAATTTCCTCGCCCGCAAAAATAAACGGCACACCCTGCGAAGTCAGTACAATCGTTTGCGCCAATTTGTCTATTGCCAACAACTCTTTTTCTGAGGCTTTGGGCAATACTGTGCGAAGTTTATCCGTCAAACAGGGGTCATCGTGGCAGGACACATAGTTAATTGCCTGAAAAGGATTGATGGAGTATGCCGTGTTTGTGTGGCAAATTTTTAACAAATCAACCTGCGAGTGCGCCGTTGCACCGGCAATGCCGAATTTAATGCTTTCTTCGTAACCCTTCGTGCCGGTAACGAAACCGCCTTTGTCGCCCTCAGTCCAGTTGCCGCGCATAGCATCGCGAATATCATCGCTGAAAACCGCAGTCGGATAAAACTTCGGCGCATTGTTTTTCAACGCCCGCAAACTGTCTGCCAAGGGCGAGCCAGCCGCTGTCCAGCCCTCGCCGTGTATGGAAATGCTCGGGTCTATCTCGTCAAGCGCGGCGCGGATTGCCCGCATCGTTTCGATGTCGTGAATGCCCATCAAATCGAAACGGAAACCGTCAATGTGGTACTCTTTCACCCAATATTTAACGCTCTCGACCATAAAACGGCGCACCATCACCCGTTCCGATGCCGTTTCGTTGCCGCAACCGGAGGCATCACTCCACGAGCCGTCTTCTTTAAATCTGTAAAAATATTTCGGCACCAACAAGTTGAGAGGCGAAGTTTCACCAACAAAAGTATGGTTATACACCACGTCCATTATCACGCGAATGCCGTTTTGATGCAGGGTTTGCACCATTTTTTTTAACTCCGAGATGCGCGAATACGGATTATACGGGTCGGTAGCATAGCCGCCCTCCGGCACATTATAATTTTTCGGGTCGTAGCCCCAATTATACACGTTTTCATCAAGTTTTGTTTCGTCAATTGAGCCATAATCGTAAGAGGGAAGGATTTGTACGTGCGTGATACCCAATTCTTTCAAATGCGAAAGCCCTGTTTTTTCACCTTTGGGCGAAACGGTATTTTCTTCGGTCAATGCCAAAAATTTACCGTGATTTTTGTTCCCCGAATTTTCGGCAATCGAAAAATCGCGGTAGTGCAATTCGTAAATAATCGCATCGGTAAAATTGTCCATCTTCGGGCGCACATCGTTTTCCCAACCGTCAGGGTTGGTTTTCACGAAGTCAATAATCGCCGCGCGGTTGCCATTCACGCCAACGGCTTTTGCCCAAATACCGGGCGTTTCATCATACACTGTTCCGTCTTGCGTAACCTGAAAAGTGTAGAATTTTCCCAACAATTCTTTTTTCACGGAAACGCGCCAAGTGCCCTTTTCAGCCGCTTTCATCGGCAAAGTTTCGCTCGGCTCGCCGTCTTGCGCCGCATCGTAAATTTTCAACACCACGCTTTGCGCAGCGGGCGACCACACGCAAAAGTCCGATTTCGCGGGCGAGTAGGTCAATTCCATATCATTACCCTCGTAAACAGGATAATCGTCAAGTGAGGCATAAGTCTTTGCTTTGTAGGTGCAACCACACAGCATTATAAATGCCAATACAAGTAGCAGAATTTTTTTCATAACAATAAAATTTTAATTGCGGACAAAGATACAAACTTTTCTCATTAATTGTTGCTTTTCTACAAAAAAAGTAGTAATTTTGTGAATTAAAATATTGAAAACGATGATTACATTTATTTGCTACCCCAAATGCAGCACTTGCCAAAAGGCAAAAAAGTGGCTTGACGACAAAGGCGTGA
The DNA here is from genome assembly GCA_031261165.1 of Prevotellaceae bacterium. GTDB lineage: Bacteria > Bacteroidota > Bacteroidia > Bacteroidales > Paludibacteraceae > JAISJU01. The sequence continues at coordinate 3,527 of JAISJU010000042.1, read as the reverse complement.
AATACCATTTCCGCGACATCAAATTAGAAAATCCGACAGCGGAAGAACTCGCCAAATGGCTGAAAACAAGCGGATTGCCTCTCAAACGCTTTTTCAACACCAGCGGCTTGGTGTATAAGGCGTTGAATGTGAAAGACAAAGTCAATACATTGAGCGAAAAGGAGTTAATCGCCCTTTTGGCAACTGATGGAATGTTGGTAAAACGCCCGCTTGTGGTGGGCGATGATTTTGTTTTGGTGGGATTTAAAGAAAGCGAATGGGAGTTTTAGCACGCAGATAACGCAGATTTTTAGGATTTTCGCAGATACTTCTAAAAAAAGTCTGCAAAAATCCTGAAAATCTGCGTTATCTGCGTGCTAAAAAAATCACAAATTCCGTTCTATCAAATACCGTTCCGCCTCCAAAGCCGCTTTGCAACCGCTACCGGCAGCAGTAATCGCCTGACGATAAGTCGGGTCGCCCACATCGCCTGCTACAAATACGCCCGCGATTTTGGTGCGCGGTGTGCCGTGTAGCGTTTTGATATAGCCGGTTTCGTCTGTTTCCAAATAATTTTTGAAAATCGCCGAGTTGGGTTTATGCCCGATGGCGAGGAAAAATCCGTCAATATTGATGCGCACTTCTTCTTCGGTGGGCGTGCCTCTGTGCTTTGTCAAAACTGCGCCCTGTAAGGCGTTTTCGCCAAAAAGGCTTTTTGTTTCGTGCCCAAACAAAATGTTGATATTTTCCTTTTCGCGGACACGCTTTTGCATAATTTTTGAGGCGCGAAGGTATGGCTTGCGCACAATCAAATACACCGTTTTGCAGATAGACGAGAGGTAAAGCGCGTCTTCGCAAGCCGTGTCGCCGCCGCCCACTACGGCAACGTCTTTTTTGCGGTAGAAAAAGCCATCGCAGGTAGCACACGCCGATACGCCCGCGCCTGCAAAGCGGTGTTCATCGGGCAAACCGAGATATTTGGCAGTGGCACCGGTGGCGATAATCAGCGTTTCGGTTTCAATCACTGTTTCGCCGTCAATGGTAATTTTGTAAGGTGCCGCCGACAAATCTGCCGCCGTAGCCACGCCTCGCCGAATGTCCGCCCCAAATTTAAGGGCTTGGTTTTTAAGGTCTTCCATTAGGTCGAAACCCGAAATGCCATTCGGATAGCCGGGAAAATTCTCTATATCGGTGGTCATAGTCAATTGCCCGCCCGGCATCATACCTTCGTACAAAACCGGCGACAGATTGGCGCGACCGGCATAAATGGCGGCTGTGTAACCCGCAGGACCAGAGCCTATTATTAAACAACGTAGTTTTTCCATTATCTTAAATCTACTATTTCTACTTCCGGATATTTTTTCGTATCAAAAATAAACAAATTATCGGCAAGTGTTAAATCTTTTGTGTATTTTTTTATTTTAATGAGCGTGTCCGTTCCATTCTTGCCAAAAGTATTGATTGCCAGAATATTATAGGTGCTTTTTTCGACTGTGATTTCAATTCGGTGGTAAGGTTGCGTGCGTTCGTCAGGGTAAAGGCTAACCACAAAAGCGGGCTTGCCGTCAATGGTTTTGTCGTCTGATTTTTGCAGTTTGTAGCCCTTTTGGTAACTCGAAATAATGGCAGTCGGATTGACATCTTGCAATTCTTCGGCGGTCGGTGCACTAATGGTAACTTCCTCATTGTCGGGCAGATACACCCATTGCGTTTTGCCGTCATAACAAGTTTCCATCTCGGCAACGCTGAGTTTAAACTTGTTGCCTTTCAGCCAAATTGTACCATTGAGCGACTGTTTTTTGTCCATCTGGTGATTGTCAATGGTCAGCGTGAAAGACGCCTGCACGCCGCTTGTTTTTTGCAGGGCAGCGGCGGTTTTGTCCAAAATGCTTTTCGCCTCTTTGTCGGGCGTGTATTGCGCCTGCTGCGCCCAAACGCCTGCTGACAGGCAAATACCTATCAATAACAATATTTTTTTCATTGTTCGCTTTTCTTTTTTAGACACATTTAATATGGCAAAAGTTTAATTACCATTCAAATTTGATGTTCGGAAACTTCGCCTCAATCTCTTTCTTTTTTGCTGCCGACCAATTTAATTCTTTGATTTTTACGACTTTCAAGTTCGGCATTTCGTTGAAAAAATCGGGTAATTTTTGCAAATAATGGTTGCCGGACAAGTCCAAGCAAGTGAGTTTTTGCAGTTCCTTAAAATTTTCCGGAAACTCTGAAAGTCGATTATAACTCAGATTAAGACACTGCAAATTAGGCAGTTGTACCAATGATGCCGGTGCTTTGGTCAGTTTAGGGCTTTGCTGCGCAAGGTCGAGCGACACGATGCTTTCCTTATTGTTTAATGCCTCATCGAGGTCAATAACGACATCGTAGTCGGGTATGTTTTCGCAACAGATGTTTTCTTGTGCATAAAGGCTTGCTGTACAAGCGAATGCTAATAATAAAATTAGTTTTTTCATAATGATTTTATTTTTTTGAGTTGGTTGATGTTTTTTATTAATGTGTTTTGATTTTGTTTTCCCTGACAAAACGCCATAGGCGTTTCGCAGTACAAAGATATATTTAATTTTTAGTTTTTAATTGATTTATTTATGCTTTCTTCCAAACTCCTAATCTTACACTCAGCATCAGTCTACGTTTTGGCAACTTGGCGCAGTGGCAAGTTCACTGAGGCTTGCGTGGAAACGAAACTTCAAAAATCGCACTGCCGTTTGAGCGGACTACACCCATCATTGCGCCAAACTCTGTTATTTTGGGCTTGTAAAACCGCCCTTTTGAAGCACGGCAAATTTGTCCGGCGGCTACCATATTATTCAATATCCTATTAACCGTTGCCTGCTTGCGTGGCTCAACAGGGAAATCTTTCGGCGTAAAAACAAAGCCGAAATCGAAAGTTGCTATTGTATTTTTGATTGTTTCTGTCATAATAATTCTTGTTTATACGGGCAAAAACAGGAATAGTGTTTTATGTTTTGAGATTCGGGCATAATTATTATTATTTCTTTAATTTTTCGGCTTAATGTTCAATTATTACCCATTTACCACCTTTGTCTGCACCTTCTCGGCGGATAATACCGTTGTTTTTGAGTTGTTCCAAATGGTGTCGCAAACTTCCTTCTGTAATGTTGAGTTGTTTAATCATTTCCGAACGAGAAATTTTATTGTTAGATTTAATCAATTCTATAATTAATGCCTTTATTTCTTCTGGTTGTTTTCTGGTTGTTTTCTGGTTGTTTTCTGGTTGTTTTCTCCACAGTTTTAAGATTTTTCTCCACAGTTTCAATGTTTTTCTCCACAGTTTTCTGGTTGTTTTCTCCACAGTTTTCTGTGTAGTTTTCTGATTTTCTGTGTAGTTTTTCCGTGTAGTTTTCCGATGTTTTCTGTGTAGTTTCAGTATCTATCATAAAAGTAAATTTCGTTTTGTCGATAGAGGTTTCAAACAGGACTTCATTTCCTGTTTGCTTTTTCCATTGCAGCATTTTGTCAAATCCGTAACCTGCACTTTCACAAAGTTTTGCCAAACGGAAGAATTTTGC
>JAISJU010000155.1 GCA_031261165.1 Prevotellaceae bacterium | reverse complement strand
TGGGTGGAAGTGGACAATGATGTGGAAAGTCCCATTATCGTCAACGGGATTTCCGACGGGATTTTCACCTTCGATGCTTCTGCCATCGGCAAGTTAGTGCGCTGCAAAATGACGAATGCAACTTTCCCCGATTTGACACTCGTTTACGAAGTGTTGCTTCAAGATAAACCGCCAACAGGCATTGAGTCAATTACGAATGACAAATTAAAAATTACGATTGTGGACGATGAATTGTATATTGAAAATTACGAGGGCAACGGCACCGTTCAGATTTTTGATGTGGCAGGGCGCACGGTAGGGGCGCGATTTATCGCGCCCATCAACAACGACGCACAAACCATCAACATTTCGCATTTGCCATCCGGCGTGTATATTGTGCGGGTAGGCAATCAGGGTGCAAAGTTTGTGAAGCGATAACGTATTTTTAAGTGCCGAAAAGTCAGAAAATTTTGATTTTTCGGCACTTAAAAATCAAAATAAAGAGGAAACATTTGATGGTTTCAAAAATAAAGTGCAATTTTGTAAACGGATAATACAATTCACAATATGAAACAGACATTAGCAAACGCCAAAGAGGATGAAAAGGGGATTGCTGGTCAAGCCTGCAATGACAAGCCTTTTCGCATGAAAAAAGACAGATTTTACAAATATCTCATTGTAGTGATTTTCTGCCTCTTGTGCGGAACGGTGGCAGCAGAAGAACTGCTGAAAAGTGAGTACGCTTACCGCCATTACACCACGAAAGACGGCTTGCCACAAATGCGGTGCAATGCGGTGTTTCAAGATTCGCGCGGTTTTATCTGGGTAGGAACGGAATCAGGTTTTAGCCGCTACAATGGATTGGAATTTGTCAATTTTTTCCCTACACAAAACATTCAGATTCACAAATTTTACGAAGATGAAAAAGGAAATGTGGTGGCTGTGGGTAATTACAGCCATTATAAAGTGCTTGCAGATGATAAGGTAAAGATTTTTGTTCCTCACGAAGGGCTTGTTTTCCGTGAGTTTTATTCACTTGCTTTGCCGCAAAATTACGGCGTTTATGTTGATAATAATGAGCATAAAGCGATTTATTACGTTGAGAGCGACACCCTTGTAAAAGTTTTGGAATGTGTGGCGCTTGATAAAATGGGTAAAGACGACTTCTGTTTTGTGTATTTCGACAATAAAGATTCGCTTTGGTACATTCCCACAGGCAAAGATGGCTTATATACTGTTGATACAAAAGGAAATGAACTTGAATACCACAAAGGTTATTTTGAAAGCGTTTTTCGTTTCAAAAACAATGTTTATGCTATGGATTATGTGCAAGATGTAGGCGGACTTCTCAAAAAACAGGGCGACAATTTCAAATTGATTTACAAACACTGGTTTGCTGGAAATACCGCCTTTGTGCCACTCAACGACAGCACGCTGATAATGAAATGTTCCAATAATCTGTATCAATACAATACCAATTCTAACCGCCTCGAAATTCTGTTTACGCATATCGGCTACAGTATGTCCATTCGGGATATTATTAAAGATAACGAAAATAATATCTGGATTGCCACGCGGGCAGGGCTTTACAATTTTTTTAATCTGAAATTCAAAAAATATCAAATGAATTTCAACGGACAGGAAAACAATATCATTACAGGGATTACGGAAAACCCCGAAAACAACTATTATTTCGGAACATTAAAAGCCGATTTGGCAAAAATATCGCCCGATGGACAGCAACACAAATTGTTTTTCCCTAAAACCACTTGGGAAAACGGCTGGCAATGTTTTTTTTCAACGCCCTTTGTTGAAAACAAAAATACAATGTGGGCGACTTCCTGCGTTGCTTTATTGAAAATTCAAAACGACAAGTTGAAATTTCTGACTGATGAACGCTATTTTATGCGTTATGTTTTTCCGGCAGGCAACGACATCATTTGCGCTTTGTGTTCCGATGTTGTTATTTTTCTTGACAAACAGGGAAATTTGCTGAAAAAGTATAGCAATAAAGATTTATTGCAGCAAGGACGTTATCTGAGCGATTTTATCATTTACAAAAATCAAAAAGTTTTTGCAGGCGAATCGGGACTTTCTATTCTTGATAATGCAGGAAAAATCAGTTTGATGGACGATGCTGTTCTAAAATCTGCGATTGCGCTTGCGCCCGACAAAATGGACTTGCTGTGGGTGATAGCCGAAAATCGCCTTTGCGTGTGGAACGGCGACTCGGTAAAATTGGTTTATACTTTCGATAATTGCCTTGTGCGCAGTGCAAAATGCGTGAACGGACATTTTCTACTCGTTTCTACAACGCAAGGTTTTGCGCTTTTTGATTTGCGAACTTATTACGAAGGAAAGCCAATAAAAGCGTATTTCTACGACCAATTTAACGGTTTTATGGGCGTTGAGCCGCTTTTTAAGGGAATTTTTGAAGACAGCAATGGAACTGTTTGGATAATGTGTCAAAACGGAACTTTCCGTTTTAATCCTGAACAATTACTCAAAGAGCAACAGCCGCCGCGTTTGCTCATAAGCAATTATTATTCAGCCGACAATCTTAAATGGAAAAACATTGAAACTCAAACGAAAACAACACTTTCTTATTTTAACAATAATGTGCGTTTTTCCTTTATCGGCATTAGTTTTTCGGCTACGCAGCACGTCCGTTATTACTATCGTCTGCTCGGTTTTCAAAACGAATGGAGTGAGCCGACCAAACAGCGCGAAGTGACTTTCAACAACCTGCCCTACGGCGATTATGTTTTTGAAATTTATGCCGATACAGGTACAGACGATTCAAAAAGTGAAGTTCATACATTTTCATTTACCATCAAACCCGCTTTCTGGCAAACCACGTGGTTTATTGTTGCGGCAATATTGGCGCTGATGTTGGTAAGTGCCGGAATTGCATTGTTTTACCAGCGTCGGAAAAATAGAGATTTGTTTGAAAAACTCGAAACCGAAAAGCAACTCAACGAACTTCGCATCCGTAGCATCCGTCTGAAAGCCATTCCGCATTTCAACGCCAATGTGCTCGCCGCCATTGAGTATTATATTATGAATAAGCCGAAAGAAGAGGCCATTGCAGTTTTAGAAACTTATTCGGCGTTTACTTTTCAAACTTTGCAAGATGTAGATAAAGCAAGTCGCCCGTTATCAGCCGAAATTGATTATGTAAAAACATATTTGGATTTGGAAAAACTGCGTTTCGGTAACAAGTTTGATTA
>JAISJU010000061.1 GCA_031261165.1 Prevotellaceae bacterium | reverse complement strand
GCGAGGAACGAAGCAATCCAGAAAAATAAAAAATTCAAAACAGTTTCTAACTAAAAACTAAATCTATGAAACACAATATTTTATTATTAGTTTTCATTGCAACATTGATTAGTTGTAATCAAACAAAAAACAACATTGAAACAGAAAATCAAAAAGTAATTGATTCTCTTTCAATGCAAATTGATTTTCTTTCTGCTCAAATAGATTCGATAAAATCTACAACTGTTTTATTATTCGACAGTGCTTTATATTATGAACAAAATAATTCAGAAAAAGCAAAAGAAATCTACCAAACAATTATCAAAAACAGCGAAAAAAGTTTTTGGACTGTGCAAGCAGAAGAAAAATTAAAATTAATGGCTAATAAAAAGACTGTTATGCCTTTTACAGGAATGTTATGGGGAAGTGATACATTGGAATTAACCCAAAAGGGAGATGAGTGTGGAGAATGGGGCGGTAACGTAGTAACCATTAAAATATTCAAAGAAGGATATAATAAATTAATGGCTTATTGTGTTATAGAAAAATATACTTGTGAAGAACTTGAACAACTATATCCAAATCCAGAACCTGCTATTAAATCCGAAATTAAAGAACTTAATTTGGCAAGCACCAAAATTGCAGAAAACTGTATTATTGATTTATTAAAACAAGAATTAAAATCACAAGAATGGTTATGCCATTCTGGAATACATAATACCGTTGAATTAAAAAGAGGAAACTCTCGTGGTTTATACATAGATGATTACCCTTCTTTTAGTTGGGAGAAGTTCCATTTATTGAAAACAGAAATATTAAAATAACCATATATGAATCGCATTAATAAATTATTCCAAACCAAAAAAGACCACATCTTATCGGTCTATTTCACGGCAGGCTTTCCGCAGTTGGAGGATACGCTGCCGATTATTGAGGAACTGACAGCGCAGGGCGTGGATTTAATCGAAGTGGGTATGCCGTTTTCCGACCCGATGGCTGATGGCGTGGTCATTCAGCAGAGCAGCCACGTTGCGCTGCAAAACGGTATGAGTATCCGCAAACTGTTTTCGCAACTCGAAAAGGTGCGCGAAACGACTGCCGTGCCGCTCGTGATGATGGGCTACCTCAACCCGATTATGCAGTACGGTTTCGAGGCGTTTTGCAGGGACTGCGCCCGCGTGGGCATTGACGGGCTGATTGTGCCGGATTTGCCGATGGGCGACTTTCTGACGGAATACAAGGCGGTAACGGAACGCTACGGCATTTCGTTCATTTTCCTGATTACGCCCGAAACGTCTGACGAGCGTATCCGCCTGATTGACGAGAATACAAACGGTTTTATCTATATGGTGTCGTCTGCTGCCACGACCGGCGAACAAAAGTCTTTCGACACAAAAACGGCGTATTTCGACCGCATCAATGCAATGGGGCTGCGCAATCCGCGATTGATTGGTTTCGGCATTTCAAACCGCGAAACGCTGGAAGCGGTGTTCCGCTATTCTTCGGGCGCAATTATCGGCAGCGCGTTTATCAAAACGTTGGAAGAAAGCAAAACAGTGAAAGAGGGTGTAAAATTATTACTCGAAAAATTGAGTAAGTAAGTTTTTTTACATACTTTTGCACCGTCAATAAATGAATAATAGAATAAATGAATAATTGAATGGCTGACGCCTGATTTTCATTTACTTATTGATTGCATTATTCATTTATTCAATTATTTATTTATTCAATTATTTATTTTTATGCTGAAAAAAATCTTATCCATATCCGGCAAACCGGGCTTGTTCAAACACATTTCGCAAGCCAAGAATATGATTATCGTAGAGTCGCTGCTCGACAGCAAACGCTTTCCTGCCTATTCGCGCGACAAAATTGTGTCGCTCGGCGATATTTCCATTTTCATTGATGAAGGGGAAATTAAACTGAACGAGGTGTATCAAAAACTGCAAGCCAAATACGGCGCGGAACAAATCAAAGCCGCCGAACAGGAACTGCCCAAACTGCTTGCCGATGTGCTGCCGACATACGACCGCGAACGGGTGCATAAATCGGACATACGGAAACTTTTTGCGTGGTATAACCTGCTGGTTGAAAAAGGGCTGACCGATTTCTCGGAAGAAGAAGAGAAAGAGGAAGAGCCTGCGGCTGTGTAGAACGCAGATGACGCAGATAACGCAGATTTTCGCAGATTTCTTTAATGGTTATCTGCGAAAATCTGCGTTATCTGCGTTATCTGCGTTCTAAATACGGAATGTGTAAATATCTTCTCTCTTGCCCACTATCCAAACAATGTCGCCCTCTTCAAAAACAAAGTTGCGGTCGGGATTCATTACGGACTCGAAATTGCGGTCGATGCCCACAACGAGGCAACCCGCATCACGGATTTTGGAGTCGGCAATGGTCTTGCCTAAAACGCTTGAAGTGTTTTGCACTACAAATGAGGCGAGGTTGACTTCGGGTTTTTCGACAGGCTCGCACATAATTTGCTGCTCCATCACGGCGGTGAAAGAGTTGATTTGCTCGTCTGTGCCGATGGCTACGATATGGTCGGCGGGATAGAGGCGTTCTTCGCCCGAAGGGAAGAATATGTCTGTGTTGCCGCGCTTGATGCGCACGATATTAACTCCGTAATTCTTTCGGACATCGAGGGTTTTGATGCGCCTGCCGATAAAGGGGCTGTCGGCGGACACAATGACATCGGCAAAGTGTATGTCGCGCCCGGACAGGTGTTTTTCTACCGCGCTGGAAATGGGGTTTTTCGTCTTCTCTATTTCTTCTTTCTGATTGAGGTTGTAGAGGAAACGCGCCTGCAAGAGTTGGTAACCCTGCAAGCGTTTTCGCAGGAGATAGAGTATCACAAAGGCGGCAAGGGCTATCAAAAGGACTGCCCACAGCGGCAGGCGCAGGGTATAAAGCAGCATTGCCATTACAAAAAAGAGGGCAAGCATTACGCGGACTATCAGGAGGGCGGCAAGTTTTCCTTTGTTGTAACGGTTTTCGCGCAGGAGTTTCTGAAATATTTCGCGGCGGCTTTGGCTCATTGTGAGCAGTCCGAGCAGAAAAGGCGTCATTGCCGCAAAGGCAAGTATGGCATTGATGAGATTGACCACAGGGCGGGAGAAGGCTTCGGTGAGCCACTCGTCTATGAGGGGGTTGATGTATTTTGTGAAACAGAGAATGACGGCGATGAGCATCACGCTATAGAGAATGATGTTGGTGATGTAAGATTTCAAGAGTTTGCGCCAGTCGCTTTCGGTATTGACGGTGTTTGTGCCGGAGGCGTAGCGGTCGAGGAAGTTCTTTGTTCTGGGCGATAGGCGGGGCGTGAGCCAAGTGTAAAATGGCTCGGCGAGGCGGATAAAATAGGGCGTGGTGAAGGTGGTTATTACCGAAACGGCTACGATAACGGGATAAATAAATTCGCTCATCACGCCAAGTGAATAGCCGAGCGAGGCGATGATAAAGGCAAATTCGCCGATTTGGGCGAGGCTGAAACCGGATTGTATGGAGGTTTTGAGCGATTGACCGGAAATGAGTACGCCGATGGAGGAGAAAAGGGATTTCCCGAAAATGGTAACCAGCGTGAGTACGAGTATCGGCAGCCAGTGTTCTACCAGAATACCGGGGTCTACCAGCATTCCGACCGATACGAAAAAGACTGCGCCGAAGAGGTCTTTGGTGTTTTTTATCAGGTGTTCGATGTGTTTGCCTTCAATCGTTTCGGCAAGGATTGACCCCATTATGAACGCGCCCAAAGCGGCGGAGAAACCGATGCTCGTGGCGAGTGTTACCATACCGAAACATAAGCCGATGGAGATGATGAGAAGTGTTTCGTCATTCATCAGGCGGCGGGCGCGGCGGAAAAGCGAGGGCAAAACGTAAATGCCGACCAGAAACCAAAGTATGAGAAAAAAGCCGAGTTTCAGGAAGCTAAACGCCATTTCCGCGCCGGCAAACTGCTGGCTCACGGCGGCGGTGGAAAGCAGCACCATCAGGAGGATTGCCACGAGGTCTTCGACAATGAGCGTGCCGAAGACGATGGTGGTGAATTTTTGATTGCGCAAGCCCAAATCGCCGAAAGCCTTAATGATAATCGTGGTGGAGGACATCGAGAGCATACCGCCCAGAAAGATGCACTCCATTGTAGTCCAGTCGAAGAGTTTGCCCACCACAAAGCCCACGAGGAACATCGTTACCACTTCCGTAGCCGCCGTAACGAAGGCTGATGCGCCGACTTTGACCAACTTTTTGAAACTGAACTCCAAGCCGAGCGCAAAAAGCAGGAATATTATCCCCAACTCCGACCATTCGGCAACGCTCTCTTTGGCAATGATGCCAGGGAAAAAATCAAAGTGAGGTCCCACGAGGAAACCCGCTACGATGTAGCCCAGCACGAGCGGCTGCTTGAGCCACTTAAAAATAATTGTCGTTACGCCCGCAGCAATCAGTATTAATGCTAAATCGGAAACTAAATGCAATCCTTCTTCCATAAGTTATAAAGTTTGTAAAGTTATCAATTTTTTCAAGTTTGTGATATTTATTTTTGGTAATATTGTAAATTTATCAAGTTTACGATTTCAGCAGCGGCTGATATTATAAATTTTTCAAGTTTGCAATTTCAGCAGCGGCTGATATTATAAATTTTTCAAGTTTGCAATTTCAGCAGCGGCTGATATTATAAATTTTTCAAGTCTGCAATTTCAGCGGCGGCTGATATTATATATTTTTCAAGTCTGCAATTTCAGCGGAGGCTGATGTCATAAATTTTTCAAGTTTGGGATTTCGCCGCTTTTTATGCACCCCCGCCCAACCTCTCCCCCCTGCCCCCTCTCCACAGGAGAGGGGGAGTGCCATACGGCGGCGGGAGTAAGTTATTGTTTTATTTTGTTTTGTTTTTTATTTCTTTTATCCCGCCGCCGAATG
>JAISJU010000027.1 GCA_031261165.1 Prevotellaceae bacterium | reverse complement strand
TCCGAAGCAATCCAGAAAGAAAGATTATTGAGAGTTTTGCTTAACAACATATGAGGCACACTCTGAATGCCTTTTATTTCCACGCATTGTGCAAATGCAGGTATTGCACCCATCACTATAAATGATATTAGTAATAAAAGATTTTTCATTATTGTATTTGATTGTTTTATACATCGGCAAAGCCATATCAGAAAGGCTTTGCCGATGTCTGATTGAGGTACGATTTGTGAAATCACACCAACGGGGGTAATTGTCAATCTCCTGTTTTATTTATTTCTACCTTTTTCTTTCTTGGCATTTTCTATCTCTTTCGCCATCGGTATATCCTCTGGAATAAGATATGTCTTCACTTGATGTAGAAGAACAACTACTACTATCATCAACCAAGCACGAAACTCCACTTACTGCTTTTACTTTTAAAGATTTTAAAATTTTGGGGTCATTACCATTCCAGCCATCTTCGTATCCGCTTGAATAGGAAGATTTATCACAAAGTACAACTTTAACATTCGTAATGGAAGCGTAAACTCCACATTTAAAATTGCTTTCATAACTTTGTTTATAACACTGTGCATTTGCACTAATACCAAAGCCGATTACGGCTACTAAAATAATTAAATATTTTTTCATAAGAATTTTGCCTGCTTGTATTCCGCCGACTACGGTTTTGTTTTTATTTTTCCTACTCTAATAGGCTTCGCAGGTCTTGCCCGTTTTTACGAATTTCTGCTTTCGTTACAATATGATTTAAGTGTTTCTGCAATTTCACTTTGCATTTTTTTTGGAACAGTTGCAATTCTGTTTCGTATATCGTGGCGGTCGTGCCGTCGTCATTTTTTCAATAAAAAAGCGTGGGACTTTTATTTACCACGCTTCTAAGGTACGACCAAGCACCTACACTCAACTAATAAACAAACCCCACGCAAACGTAGGCGTTTATTCTTTCGTTAAGTGTTTTTTTTCTGTGCTTTTTTAAATTTTGGTCGTTTTAAGAAGCGTTGAATAAAACTGCTTTTTCCAATTTATAATGTGCGTATTGATTTACGCTGTTTTTATTTCATAGGCAAAAAATGTGTTTCTAATTTTGCGACAAAGTTACAACACATATTTGACATACAAAAAAATAAAGGCATTTTTTTTATACTCCCAATCAACATTCCTTATACTATTTTCCGCTACATTCTTTAAAATTAATTTCCTTTATTTAAAAAACAGGCGATGAATTAAATCTTACGAAAATTTTGCCGATATGTTTATAAATCGCTGGGATTTAGATATATATAATTGTATTTCAAATGATTGCACGTTAATATAATTCTTCTCAATATTAAGTAAAGTTACGCAAATGCAAACTTTATTAGTTTCTCGCTCTGTACATTTGTCATATCAAATAAGGCGCAATCCGTACAGGAAGATAAACGCTTGTAGGTCTGTTTGTAAGGCGTTTTTTTGCAAATGCGAAGAAAAAATGCTACCCGGATTTGCCATTAATTAAAATATTATGCAAAAGCGATTTTTACTTTTATTATGTATGCTGATGCCGCCGGTTTTGTATGGGGCGAATTTGCCCTCAGCAGGCTACGAAGCCCCTTATCAAGATGATTATTCGGAAATGGGCGATTTACCGGAGGCAGTATATGACAAATCGGTGGTAACTTTTGGTACGCAGCCAAACGATGGCGGTTTTCAGGTTGCCGATGCGGGCGAACTTGACGAAGAAAAAATGGCGTGGTATAATGCTTGCTCTGACGGTGGTGAAACGGTGCCGGTGCGTTATTGTCCCGATTGTATTTCAGTTGAAGAATTAGATGCTTTTGCCTGCAATTTAGGCGCAATCTTTGATTATCTTGAAAATGATGCAGGTTATCAGGCTTGCCTTTACAATAAATGCGGGCAGCATTTGGGGCAAGAGCCGACACCTATCGGCGCGGAAACACCGCTTCTTGCATTTGCATTTTCATATCTGGCTGTTCGTATATATACGACAGGCAAGAAAAAACAGAAAGGAGGATAATTTTTTTTGATACCCAATACTATAAAACTCTCAAATTATGAAAACGACCTTACTAAAAATGAACGTTATTGTTGTGCTTTTTTTGACAATAACGAATGTTTCCGATGCCGCGAACTTCCAATCGCGGGCTGACGGGAACTGGAATGGAACAGCCGTCTGGCAAAAAGACGGCGTGAACACCACCGAAACGCCTACGGCAACGGACAACGTAGTGATTAACAACACGGTTACGGTGTCGAACAGCATCAACCCCGCGTGTGCCAACCTGACCATCAATGCAGGCAAAACTTTGGCTTTCAGCGGAAATAGCACATCTGTAAAATTAGTCGTCAATGGCGACCTGACTGTCAATGGTACGCTCGGACACAAAAACGGCAACGGTATTCCGATTGAAGTTTATGGCAATTTCGTGCTGAACGGCACTTATCAGGCTGACCAAAATCCGAATTATTGCCTTATCACAATGAAAGGCAACGGCGGTACGCACATCAAAGGTACGAATCTCGGTAGCCAAAACCTGTATTATTTGACCATTGATTTGAACAGCAATGACGCCGTAGTATATCTTGACAACGATATTCAATTCGGGAATCAGAACAACGCGCCGAAAATCACGCTGACCAAAGGGATTTTCAACGCGCAGGGCTACGCACTGAAATTTACTAAGTACGGTGCCATCAGTTTGTCCGCTAACGGCAAATTTGCCAGCCCCGAACTTGGCTGCCAATACACCGAAAGCACGCCGCCGTCTGTTATTACTACGAATAGCGGCAGCGGTGCGGATATTACGCTGAGCGGAGTAGGGGTTAATCCGGTGATGCCTGTCCGCAATCTCACTCCCTATGACGGCAACATCAAATTTCCCAACAACGCAAATGCCACTATAATAATGTATGGCACTTACGACCGCAAAAGCACGCAAATGGAGTCCAACGGAACGTGGGTGTGGGGCGCAAATTCGCACTACAAACACAACGGCAATACGAGTGGCGGTACGCAACCAAGCAATTGCACCGCCATTGCCAACGGTCCCAAAACAATTAATAGTGTAGCCAACGCTAACCGCGTGAACGCCACCGTGAATGTGAGCGGCTCGCGCGACTTCGGGGCGGTAACGGATTTACCTGCCAACAGCACCGTAACCGCCACCGGCATTGGCAACGGCGCAGGCAGCCCTGCCCTCAAAGCCGATTTGGCAGTAACGATAGAGGGCGCAGATGCGGCGGCGTTTTCGATAATTTCGGGCGCAACGGGCGGCATTATCTCCAAAGCCGCTGCTTCGGCAGGGCAGGCGTTGGGATTGCGATTTAACCCCGCAACGCCCGAAAACAGACAGTACAACGCCGTGTTGAGGTTTTGCGGCGGCTTGTTGCCCGCAGCCTTGGAATTTCCGCTGACGGCTTTCTATTCGAGCGAGAGTTTTAACCTGATTACCGCAGGCACGGCAACGCTTAGCAATACCGCGCCCTGCGTGGGCAATAATATTACGCTGTCCGTGTCCGGCGCATCAATAGACGGCGACGCCTCGCTGCTCTATCAGTGGTACAAAACCACCGGCACGACCAACAACGGCGGCACCGCGATTGCAGGCGCAACCGCTGCAACCTATACTTATAATGTATCGGACAACACCGCCTACCGTTTTTACTGCGAATTGACCGATAACACGAATGCGAGCAACAAAAAGTCAAGTGCCGTCAGCGAGGTGATTGCGACAAAGGCGGTTACTGCCATTAGCACGCCGCTTGTCAATGCAAATATCCACGAGTTTAGCCCGACCAATACTTTTACCGTAACCGCCACAGGCGCGAATTTGACATACTCGTGGTATAAAGACGGCGCGGTTATCAGCGGCGCGACATCGGCAAGTTATACCGCCAATGCCGCCGGTACTTACGAAGTGCGGGTGAGCGGCGATTGCGGCGCGGTGCAAAGCAGTTCGGCAGTTTTGACTTATGTGGAGGGCGTGCTGCGACTGACGCAAATGACCGAGCCGATGTATATCCGAAACTATTGGCACACAGGCAACAGTTCGAGCAACTGGAAACTGCAATATCTGTTTGACGATGGCAACGGCGGCACTGCCAACACAGGCGTGCTGAAAGCCTACGTGCGCACCACAGCGAGCGATGAATTGCCCGAAAGCCATCAATGGATAGTGGAAAAAATCGCCATCTACGGCACGGAAT
The DNA here is from genome assembly GCA_031261165.1 of Prevotellaceae bacterium. Lineage (GTDB taxonomy): Bacteria > Bacteroidota > Bacteroidia > Bacteroidales > Paludibacteraceae > JAISJU01. Next base: position 6,692 of record JAISJU010000027.1, on the reverse strand, counting down.
ACGGCTATCTGTTGAAAAACATTGCCACAGGCAGATACCTCTACCAAAACAATGCGGCAAACGGCAATGCCTCGCTGCGACCATTGCAGGGGGCTTTGCTGGCGACTGCCACAGGCGTTGACGGCAGTTCGGAGGCAAATAAGGAACTGTCCTACTATCTGCACGAGTTCCCGAAAGCGGGCTTTGACATATTGAACGTTACGGAAACGAACAATGTGTCCGGCATAATGAGCAAACGCTACACGGCAAAGGGCAAATTGCTGAGCGAATGCGGCTCGTGCAACACGGCGGCAGACGGCAGCACGCCCACCGTAACCTATTCGAGCAACGTGAATAACGATGAGGCAAGCAGCCTCACGGCGCGTTGGTGGGAGTTTTACCCGAAGACGGTAGCCCCGCTGACCGACCCCGAAGTTACGCCCGCGAAATACAACTGCGGCTTGACGCTTTCCTGGACAGGCGACAGACAAACGAACGTAGCCAACTACAAAGTGTATCTGTACGCCGATGCCTGCAACGGTGCGCCCATTGACAGCATAACGCTGCCCGCCGCAACCAAAACCTATACATTCCCCGCAGGCAAATTCACTTTGGCAAATTCGCCGAAAACGGTAAACTACGCCGTGCGGGCATTCTCGAGCAAGAACGATGCCTCGCACAATTACGACAGTCCGGGCATTCATTGCGGAACGATAAGCGTGTCCTGCGAAGAAATGTATGTACCCGAACTGATTTCGGCAGCCGCACGCACGAATGATATTCTGCTCACTTGGACAAAGATGAGCGATGCCGATGTGTATAATGTCTATCGCAGTTCGGCAACGGACACGGCGGCTTACACGAAAATAGCCGAAGTGGTGGCTACGGCTGCGGCTACGCAAACTTATGCGGACAAGAGCGCGATGCCGGGTGTAACATATTATTACCGCGTTTCCTACATCAAATCCACAGGCAGCGAATCGGATAAATCCAACCGCAAATCGGCACAAATCACATTGACCTCCACTTGTACGACTACGGCGTTTCACGGCACGGTGGATAACGGTTTTACCGACAATTCTTCCACCACGCCCTGGCAAGTGGGCGAGGTGATTTTGGCAAGAAACTACGACAAATCAACAGGCTGCGCTTATCAGACCAACGAAAACGGCACAAACAACCCGCGCACGGACAGCGGCTCGCAAAAGCCGGCATTGACGGCAAAAGGCGCATTGGGAAAACTCGTGTCCAACACCGAAAATGGCGAATATCTCTATTTCACCATCGAAATACCGGAATCGAAATACTACACGCTGACGGCAAAAGCCCTTGCTTCCTGCGGGGCAAGCGTGCCGATGGTGTTTGACGTGCAAAACTTCAATTTCAACTCGGCAATATCCGCAAAGGCGGGCGAACGCACGGCATACGTGGTGGGCGCGGGCGAGAACGAGGGCGACCTCAACGAAACTTCCACCGGACAAATATATTTGGAGGCGGGCGTTTATAAACTGAAAGTAACTTTCGGCGGAAACATTTACCTGCATTCCGTTTCGGTGAAAGCCTCAACCAACGACTGCCTCGCCGTGATGAGCGTATCGGGCGGCAATGCGCCGAAGATAAGCGCGGACACAGCCTCGTGGTCGGGCATTGCGGCGCACGAGTTCCGCTATCCGGTGCGGATTAACGGCAGAGATGCCTCAATAGAAAACGCCAACGGAACGCTGAACAACGGCGCGATAGGGGAGTGGAAGATGACTTTTGATGAGGATTATTTCTACTTCAACGTGGAAGTGGATATTCGGAACTACGACCCGCAGCACAAAGGTCTTGTGTTTAACAACCTGACGCCCACAGACGGCGGGCGGTTTTATACCAACGGAGACGGCATTGAGTTTTACTTTGCCTACACAGATGCGGGCGGCAATGCGAAGATACACCAAACGGGCTTTGTGCCGCAAAACCACGCGGCGGGCGTGCCGTATCACGATGCGTATATCTACGGCTATTATTGGGCGCCAAACCCCGACAGCACGCAGGTGGGCGTGAGCAACTATGTGATGTATAACCTGGATAAGGACAATGACGGCGTGCTTGACGCATATATATTAAACGTAAAATTCAACCGCGCCTTCCTGCGCCTGAATAACTTGTCGAGCCTGAATATGGAACTCGCCGTATCCATTCCCTGGCGCACGGGCAGCAATCCCAACGGCAGGCGGGCGCAAATATCGTCATTCCCCAAAGCGGTGATAAACGGCTGCATTGACGGCACGCAGATGTTCCAAAAATCGGGCATTTATACTAACCTGAGTTTGATGAACGCGGACATTGCCCCGCAGGATATTTCGGTGGGCGTAACGGAAACGGCTGCCATCACCTTTGAGCGTATCCGCAACGCGGTGCAAAACGGCGCGACCATCGAATGGAAACGCGCGGGCGAGCCGGACAACAGTTTCCAAGCGTGGAAGGGGGACATTATTATACCGGACTTTGTGAGCGATGAGAGTTATGTGTTCCGCGCCGTGATGCCCGGTTGTCAAAACATTGCCTCGAAGGTGGATATTAACCTGAACATCGACGAAATAGTGGATACCATCATCTGGACAAACCGCGAAGACGACAGCAGTTGGAGTAATCGCAAGAACTGGCTCAACCCCAAAACCGGCTCGACAGTGAATAAAAACTCAATGCTGAGCGACAGCCTCACCGTGATTATCCCCGCGCCCGCGTGCAGCAAATACACCTATTGCGTGTATGAAAACGGACAAATAGTAAGGCAGGAAGGCATCGGCACGGTGCGCGACAGCGTTTATCCCTCAGTATGCTCGGAGGCGGCTCTGGGCGACATAAAAGGGAACTGCGGCGGCGGACATTATTTCAACAAACTGATAGTGGAATACGGCGGGGCAACCTACATCAAACCCTTTGTCCGCAGCGGTATTGCCGCACACAAATACCATTCGGCAGAAATAGAAATGGTGGTGAGCGACCGCAACGAGTGGATACTCGTGGGGGCAAACGTAAAGCCTTTCAACGGGCGAAACGATTCCATTATGCAGTCCGGCAATTACTACCTGAACCGCGAGCCCAACGTCTATATGCGCGAACTGACCATCGGCGAAGACGGCGCGTCATCGGACTGGCAGGCATCGTTCCCCAACCTGAATGTGGATATTTTGCCCGAAAAATGCTTTGCCATCAAAATACCCGATGACTACGGCGCATCGAAGCAAAAGGCGAGCGTGTATTACAAATACATCAAGCCCAATCCCGCCCTGCGCGAAACGGCAGGCACGGCACCGGTAACATTCACCTTCACCGGCAAACTCGGCAACTGCACGGCAACCCTGCCCCTCGAAAACACGGGCGGAAAGTTCAAAATAGAGTGCAACACCTTTATGGCAAACATCAGCGTAACGCGCCTGCTGCAAGCCCTGCAAAGCGGCGGCGTAACCGCGCCTGTGGTGGCAGTGTGGAGTTTCAACAACCCGCAGACGGGCGGCGCGGGCTCATTCACCACCTATTCCCTCTCCGGCGGCTCGCTCTACCCCGCGCCCGCGTGCGGAACAGATGTGTATATCAAGCCGATGCACGCCTTTATGTACATCTGCGACCGCGCCCTGAGCATTGACGAAGAAGACATTTGCGTGGTCAATAGCGTATCCACCCGCTACCGCGCCCCGCGTGCCGACAACAGACAGCCAACATTGCAAATCACCGCAAAGAACGGCAAATACGCAAGCAACGCATATATTATTTATAACGAAACGGAAACAACCACTCAGCCGAAACTCTTTACAAGTGCGGAATATGCCGCTGCGCCCGATGTGTTCATTGTTTCAGATGATAAGAAAGTGCAAACCCAAACCATCGCCAGCCTTTATGACGAGGTAGCGGTGGGCGTAAAACTCGGCGCGGAAACCGCCCAAGCCACCTTTACCTTTGCGGGCGCAGACGAATTTGAAGAGGCGTATTTTATTGACAAAGCCACCAATACGACCTACGATTTACTGTCCGTAGACAGCCTAACGGTGGACATCAGCAAAGGACTGAACGCCGACCGTTTCGTGGTGAAATTCCGTTTGGAGCCGCCTGTTATTACGGTTGTAGGGGCGAAAGATATTTCGCCCGACACAAAGATTTACACCGAAGACAACCAACGTGTCGTCATCAGTGCCAAATCCGAAATCCGAAGCATCAACGTCTTCAACATCAACGGCAGCCTGCTTTTAACGGAAACGCCGAACACCGCATACCGGCAACTCGATTTAAGCGCGTATCCCGCCAACGTGTATATCGTAAAAGCGGAAACGGATTTGGACAGTAAGGCGGAAAAGATTGTGATTAGGTAGGGGTATTGCATACGCCCCTATGCCCCCCGGAGATAGCCCCCGGATAAATCTGGGGGCTATTCACAGGCAACTCCTACGGAGTTACGATATTTTGTCGCAACTCCGTAGGAGTTTCCTGTGCATAACGCGGGGTTTCAACCCCGTGCAATTTCTCTGTAAAACGCACCGAACAATGTAATTTTTGTCATTGCGGGCTTGGTTACTGAGCGAAGCCGAAGTATGACCCGCAACCCCCTTTTTCAATCCTGTCATTCTGACGAAAGTCAGAATCCCCTTTTATACAGCATTCCGCCATTCATCCCCAACCCCCTGCTTCGACTACGCTCAGCCACCGTTAAAAGGGGGCTAACCTGACGGCGGCGGGAAAAAAACAATATCATTATACAGTCGGCTTAAGCCGACTTATTTGCATTAATTGCCGTTGGTTTTAACCAACGGAACATAAAAAACACCACTTCTTTAAATTTTCCGTCAAAAAAAATCGCTGTCCGTCAGATAAATCTGACGGCAACTAATTGTCAGAAGTCGGCTTAAGCCGACTTGTTTGCATCAATTGCCGTTGGTTTTAACCAACGGAACATAAAAAACACCACATATTTAAATTTTCCGTCAAAAAAATTTGCATAAACAATAAAATATCCATACTTTTGACCGCGAAAAAAGAGGGTACCCCCTCTTTTCCCCTCTTTTTCAAAAAAAATCGTCTTTTCTATTATCCCGGAATTGGGATAATAGAAAAGACGATTTTTTTTGGCTATCTCCGAAACTCTCGGGCAAAATAACGGAACTCTCGGGCAAGATAGTAGAACTTTTACTTTGGACAGTGAAGTTAAAAAAGGGGATTCTGACTTTCGTCAGAATGACAAACAGCAAAGGGGGATTGCGGGTCATACTTCGGCTTAGTTCGACTACGCTCACCAACCATCGCTCAGTAACCGAGCCCGCAATGACAGACGGTTTAGACAATTAAAAAACAAATCATCTATTTACATAATTAATACCAACCTCAAAATGACAAAAAAACTCTTCATTGGACTGCTACTGATGTTTTGCCACGCCGTGGCATTGGCGGCAACGCCGAGCCTCATAGTGCAGGACACAGGCGGCGCAACGCAAAGCATTCCGCTCGGCAGCATCGGCAAACTAACCTTTGCATCTGCCCAAGTGCAAGCGCACACGGCAAACGATGTGATACCTTTCCCGATAAATAATATCGGCAAAATCACATTCGGCGAGATGCTTATTACCAACACTGCCGCCGGCGGCGCAGCGGACATTGCGCTTTATCCCAATCCGGCAACGGATATTATCTGCATTGATGCGCCCGAAGGCTCGGCGGTAACGATTGTGGATTTGTATGGTCGTTCGGTTTGGGCGAAATATCTTTCGCCCCTACAACAAATCAATATTTCTGCATTGCCCGCAGGGGTTTATATCATTAAAATCAACACGCCTGACAATGGCATTATTACTAAAAAAATCATTAAACAATAAAACACTATGAAAAAGATTATTTTAATTATTGCACTGGCAACTGCTGCCATCAATTTATTTTCTCAAGAAGAAAGAATGTATATAATGAAAGACGGCGTGCTGATTTACCAGAAAGCCGTATCGGATATTGACAGCATTCTATTTCACAACCCCGGCATTGGCGAGGCAAGCCCTACTACCGACCCGGGCGTAGTGATTAACGGCGTTCGTTGGGCAACGCGCAATGTGGACGCATTCGGCACTTTTGCCGACACTCCCGAAAGTTACGGCAAGTTTTACCAATGGAACAGAAACAGGGCTTGGTCTGCTACCGACCCTGCTGCGGGTGTTGCTGTGTCCGATTGGGACGCAACTACTCCCGAAGGCGCCGAGTGGACAGAAGCCAACGACCCATCTCCCGTAGGTTGGCGCATACCTACAACTGAGGAACAAAGAACATTGCTTGATACCGAAAAAGTTACCAACGAATGGACAACTCAAAACGGTGTAAACGGACGGAAATTTACCGATATAACCTCCGGTCTCTCTGTGTTTTTCCCTGCTGCCGGCTTACGGGACTACTCCAACGGCACGCTCGGCAGCAACGCAGGCAACTACGGCCGCTATTGGAGTAGTACGCAGCGCAACAGTGACTACGCGAACACCTTGTACTTCGCCAACAACTTCGCAGACTTGGGCGGCAACCTCTACCGCAGTAGCGGCTTGCCTGTGCGTGTGGTGGTGGCAGAATAATTCGATTTATTCTGTATTTTTATTGGTTAGATATTCCATTTTTTGAAAAAATGGAATATCTTGAAAAATCATCGTAGGGGCGTTGCGTGCGACGCCCTTTCTTTATGGCGAAAAAAGAGGGCGTTGCACGCAACG
>JAISJU010000178.1 GCA_031261165.1 Prevotellaceae bacterium | reverse complement strand
CCCGCCACAGGTGTAAATTTATCTTCAATATTGCTCGCACTCGCCGCCGACAGGAACGTTACCACTTTTACACCCTCAACCGCCTGAACGGCATCTACAAGCGACATATTCGAATACTCTCCATTAAACGGAAGTCCTGTAATATATGCTTTGATAGCGTTTTTCGCAGCCGTTTCTACATCGTTTTGCAGCAAAATGGCATCGTAGAATATGCGCATTTCGCAGGCGAAGTTATCACCCGCCTGATTGATAATGCTCAATTTCACGCCCGCATCGCGGATTTCGTTCATATAGGTTTCAAAAGGCGAATTGGGGTTTGTATCCGATTGATATTCTTCGGGAACCGGTTCGAATGCGCCCGGCTCTCCGGTGGCAATTTTCACTACCAGCAAACCGTTGAGTTCTACCGCTACGGCGTATTTAACGATTTGTGCCGCCGTGATTTCGTCTTCTGTCATTCCTGCGGTGTCGTATTGGTCGGTTTCGTCAATCAGTACGCGGTCAATCATAAACTTCAATGCCATATCGCGATACCATTTCGGGCGGTGGGGAATAATCGTTTCGATGATTTCATTGACCTCGCGTTTATGGAGGTCAAAAAGCGTTTCGAGCGTATTAATAACATACGCACAGACGTAGTATATCAACCGCCAAATCGCTGCCGATGAGTTGCTTGTCAATGCCGATAAACTACTGTCCTCTTCTTTTGACAACTGCATTGCAGCATATATTTCTTGTGTTGTTCGTGCCATAATTAAGATACAATAAAATTAATTTCTATTCCCATATAATTAATGCCGCCGGGTATGCTTTCGCTTGTTGTTCCTGTAGCGGGTTTCAATTGTCGATTTAAAAAATATTCACGCACCGTTTTTATCGCCACATCTGGCGCGGGCAATATCAGTTCCGCGCCTGTTGCCACCTCGTCAGAAAGCGATAAACCGTTCAACAGTGCCAATTCAAACTCCGCCTCTGCCGAACCGATGTGTTGCACCGCAATGTCGAAAATGCTTTGTCTGTCGAGTACTTTTACCGTTTCCATTTTGCGTTTAATTTAATTCTACCTCCACACCATTGGCGGTAATATTTAGTTTCGTTATGTCTAATCCCTGCGAGCGAAGTTGTTTTGTCGCCTCGCCTCGCCAAAATGGATTAGGGGTGCCGTTTATCTGACTTCTGACGTTGCAGCCCAGCGTTGGCAACTCTTTGAACTCGCCCGGATAGGCGAGCAAAATCCGCCGTGCCAAATCGTAGCGGCAGTCGCCAATGACGAGGTCGCCGTTTTGAATGAGCAGGTCGCCGTCTTCATCTGTCAAAAAATCATTCATCAGTGCTTAATTTTTTCGTTTTCAATATTTGAAAAATCTTCTTTTTTCAAAATGGTAGCAAGTATTGCCTTCATTGTTGTTTGCAGACCTGCACCACTTTGGTCAGTGGCAGGCACCGCGTTATTGATAGCATCAATAATTGTATCTACCCTTGCTGTCAGTTTATCAAGTTGCGTTTTCAGTTCGGGCGTAATGCAAAGTCCGCCGTTCTTGCCGCTGTTGATGGTGATTGTGTCGGTAATGTCAAGCGTTATTTTGTCAATTTCCGTTGTCAATATCACTACTGCGTTATTTTTATCTAAATAACCCACCACCACATCGCTACCTACTTTTGGAAACATCACCAGACCTTTGTTTTTTTCCTGCAACGCTTGTAAATCCACACTTAATAATTGTGCGCTATCATCTATGGGCGTGCAGTCTATTGTTCGCTCGCTTTCATTCACACTGTCTACCGTGCAGCGTTTCAAATACAACTGTTCGCCGCGCTGTGCAGCCTGTTTTATCGCCTGCGCAAGTTTAGTCATTTACTCTTCCTCCTATGCTGATGTTTTGGTGGTAGCCGCCAAGTCCGTAATTAATCGTATTTTTCGTTACCTTATACAAACCTTTATTTTCGCCGTCAAGCACTATTTTTATGATGTCAAGCAGTTGGCGTGTATGCCCGCCGAAGGTGCCGAATGAGCCTGTCAAACCTTCTACTTTCCATTCTGTCAGTTTTGCCTTTGCCTCTGACGCCAGTTGTTCTTTTGTGGTATTGTACTTAAAAAATGAGCGCAGTTCGCCGTCTTTGTCGCCAACTTCCACCTTTATTTTTTTACCGTTTTTGTCCGTGCCTTCTGCTTTGATACGCAAATTAATATCTTCCGCCCGGCTGTATTCCAAATCGCTGTCGTCAATGATATTGCCGTCTTTGCCTGTTTTGTAGGTCGGTTTCAAACCTTTTATTTGCGACTCGTGGTCGAGCAAAACACCGCTATACAGCGTACCATTTTTGAAAAAAGAAATAATGCCGTTTTCCGACAGTTCGCCGAGCAACTGTGCCACCGTGTCCGAATTAACCTTAAGTTTGCGGTGTAAAAAAATCGAGGTTAAATGTTTACTTTTGTTGTAAGAAAGGAAAGATTTAACCGACCGGCAGCGGTAAACATTTTGATTAACGAGACTCAGAGTCTAT